>PLEH01000090.1 GCA_003136395.1 Phenylobacterium sp. | reverse complement strand
CCCTCTTCACCGCGCTCGCGACCGACAGCGAGCCGCCGAAAGCGGAGGAGATCGAGGTGCGGTCGATCGACACCTTCGACTACCACGTGATCGGCCTCGAGATCGACCTCGCATCGTCGATGTTCACGGAGGAGGGCGCTGCGCGCCGCAGGGCCTAAGCCGGGAAGTCGTATGCGCGCCGGCGCGCTCGACCCGGCGGTCAATGGCTCGCCTACCTCGACGGGCGCCCCGTGGCGTGGGCCGGCGCCGTCGCAGGAGCACGCGGTCTTTACCTCTCCGGCGGTGCAACGTTGCCCGAGGCACGCGGCCGTGGTTGTTACCGCGCGCTCGTCCGCGCACGCTGGGACCACGCGGTCGCGCTCGGCACTCCGGCACTCGCGGTCGGCGCACAAGAAACGTCACGTCCGATCCTCGAACGCTGTAGCTTCGAACGGGTCTGCACGATGTACGAACTGGAGACCGACGCATGAGCTTGTTCAACGACGGCAGCCGCCGCTACCAGGATCGCTTCGATACGCGGCGGCTCGCCGACCGGATCGACGAGCGCCTCGTGCGCGACTGGATCGACGACGACGACCGCGCCTTCATCGAACGCTGCGACATGGTCTTCATCGCGACGGCGGACACCGACGGGCGGCCGCAGTGCTCGTACAAGGGCGGCGACACCGGGTTCGTGCGCGTCGTCGACGAGCACACGGTCGCCTTTCCGAACTACGACGGCAACGGGATGTTCAAGAGCCTGGGCAATCTCGGGGTGAACCCCAACGTCGGCATCCTGTTCATGGCCTTTGGCGAGGCGCCCAAGCGGTTGCGGCTGAACGGGACGGCGCAGGTGGTGGGCGACGATCCGCTGATCGCGGAGATCCCCGGCGCCCAGCTCCTGGTCAAGGTGACGCCGGTGGACATCTTCCCCAACTGCCCACGCTACGTGCCGAACCTCGGCCTGGTCGAGCCGTCGGCCTATCTGCCGCAGCCGGACGCCCCGCCCCTGGAACCCAAGTGGAAGAGCTTCGAGATCTTTTCCGATGTGGCGCCGCCCCGCCGCCGTTGAGGGTGGGCCGGAACGTCCGGGCGTGCGGGGCCGTTAGACTCCGGAACCTGGAGACCTTGACCACATGGCGGACGAGCGCGTGATCCCGCGGAACAACGGCCTGAGCGTTGGCGGCGTGTTGATCGGCCTGGGCGTCCTGGCGCTGGCGGCCATCGTGGCCTTCATCCTGTTGAGCGCCCATAGCAACAAGGCCCTGCGCACGGACGCCGTGAACAGCGCCGCCTCCAGCCTCGCCGCCTCGAAGCCGACGAAATGAAAAAAGCCCCCGCCGTCGCCGGCAGGGGCCTTTTCCGTGCGCCCTGAGGCGCCGGATGGCTTAGACGCGGACGCCGGTCAGGGGGGCGTTGCCGAAGGCGCCCAGCTTGACGTTGCCGGTCATGGCGTCGCCCGCGGCGGTGGCCTCGAACTCCAGCGTCATGGGCATGGGCTGGGTGATGGCGCTCGACCAGGTGAGCGTGTCGCCCGAAACCTTGCCCGAGATGTCGGCGTCGCCCATGCGGCCGGAGGTCTTGCCGGTGAAGGTGTCGCCGCTGGTGGTGATCGAAGCGTTCACCTCCTGCGCGCCCATGGGCGTGTTGATGGTGATCTTCCAGTTACCGTCTGCTGCGGACATCGCGTCTCTCCCTGAATGGTGGCGGCACCTAAGCGCGGAAGCGCAAACGGCGCAAGAGTGACGCTGGCGTCACTTTTGATCGTCCCTCCCCGTGCCGGGGAGGGACAGGCCGCGCTGCCGGCCAGGGTGGGGCAGCGTGGGCCAGGATGCTGAGTCAGCGCTTGAACGCGACTTCCCCACCCGACTGCGGCTTCGCCTCGGCCAACCTCACCTAAAGAGGAGGGATGAGAGCGGGCCTACTCCGCCGCTTCGGCCACTGTCACCGCCGCCAGTTCCGCCGCGCGGGCTTCGACCAGTTCCACGATGTGGTCGACCATCCGCTCGTTGTCGATCTTGTGGTCGGGGCGGCCGGCCACATAGACCATGCCCGCGCCCTTGCCGCCGCCGGTGAAGCCGAGGTCGGTCATCAGGGCCTCGCCCGGGCCGTTCACCACGCAGCCGATGATCGACAGGCTCATGGGCTGGGCGATGTGGGCCAGGCGGGCCTCGAGGGCTTCCACGGTCTTGATCACGTTGAAGCCCTGCCGCGCACAGGAGGGGCAGGCGATGATGTTGACGCCGCGGTGCCTGAGGCCGAGCGATTTCAACAGGTCGAAGCCGACCTTGATCTCCTCCACCGGGTCGGCGGCGAGGGAGACGCGGATGGTGTCGCCGATCCCGGCCCAGAGCAGGTTCCCCATTCCGATCGAGGACTTCACGGTGCCGGTGCGAAGCGCGCCGGCCTCGGTGATGCCCAGGTGCAGCGGGCAGTCGATGGCCTCGGCGAGCAGGTTGTAGGCGGCGACGGTCATGAAGACGTCCGACGCCTTCACGCTGATCTTGAACTCGTGGAAATCGTGATCCTGCAGGATGGCCGCGTGGCGAAGCGCGCTCTCGACCATGGCGTCGGGGCAGGGCTCGCCGTACTTTTCCAGGAGGTCGCGTTCCAGCGAGCCGGCGTTGACGCCGATGCGCATGGAACAGCCATGGTCGCGGGCGGCGGCGATCACCTCGCGCACCCGGTCGGGCGAGCCGATGTTGCCGGGATTGATGCGCAGGCAGGCGGCGCCGGCCACCGCGGCCTCGATGCCGCGCTTGTAGTGAAAATGGATGTCGGCCACGAGCGGGACCTTGGACGCCTTGGCGATGGCCTTGAACGCCTTGGTGGAGTCTTCGTCGGGGCAGGACACGCGCACGATGTCGGCGCCGGCCTCCTCCAGCTGGCGGATCTGGTCGATGGTCGCGGCCGCATCGGCGGTCAGCGTATTGGTCATCGACTGCACGGTGATGGGGGCGTCGCCGCCCACCTCGATCGCGCCGACGCGGATCTTGCGGCTCTTGCGGCGCTGGATCGCGCGCCAGGGACGCACCGTCGTGTGGTCCTTGTGGGCGTGGTCTTCAGCGTTGGAGTGGGCGGCGCTCATGTCGGCCGGGAAAATAGGCGCTTCGGCGTTCGAACCCAAGCCGCGACTTGCCGCGCCCTATTCGGCCAGCTTGTTCAGTGACACCTGGGCGGCGGGGAGCACGCCCTTGGACTGGCCGCCCACGAAGACCTGGAAGCTGGCCGGCGCCGAGACCGTGGCGGTGAGGCCGGCGAGTTCGGGCGCCCGGTAGGCCTCGCCGGCGGCGAACTGGCGGGCGAAATAGATCGAGCCGTCGGCGCCGCGGACGATCAGCGAGGCGGGTTTCAGAGCCTGCAGGGTGACCGCCGAGGGTTGCGGCGCGACGGCGCCGTAGATCTTGCCGTTGGGAACGAAGACCGGCGAGAGCCTGGCCAGGTCCGCGGGCGTCATGGTCTCCGGCGCCAGGCCCGATGAGGCCGCGGACGGCGCGTGCGGGTTGACTGTGCCGTCGGGATTGGTCGTCGGCAGGCCCGGCGTCTCATAGGGAGGCGGAATGGTGGATTCCACCGGCGCCGGCAGGGGCGCGCCCAGGGCGACGGGGCCGGCTTTCTGGGCTGCGAGGGCCTCGGCCGTGGACTTGGCGGATGCGGTGGGTGAAGGCGGGGCGTTGGCGGTCATCGCCCGTTGGGCGACGTTCCACATGATGATGGCGGCCAACATGACCACGATGCCGGCGACGATGGCCACGACCCGCGGATCGCCGCCCTGGTAGGCGCTGACCGGCGCGCGCAGGGGCTCATTGTGGTCAGGCTCGTCGGCCTTGAAGCGTTCGACCGCGGCCTCGCCGTCGAGGCCCAGCGCTTCTGCGTAGGCGCGGATATAGCCGATGGTGAAGGGGCGCGACGGCAGCTTGTCCAGCCGCATGGCCTCGATGTCAGCCAGGTAGACGCGCCGGACCCGGGTGATGTCGGCGACCTCCTCCAGCGACAGTTTCTTCTGTTCACGGAGCGCCTTGAGCGCCTGGCCGATGTCGGCGCCGGAGTGCAGCGAGGGGATGTCGAAGTCGTCGCTGGCCACGCCGGGAGCTTCCTCAGACCGCCACGGAGGTCTTGCGGGCCAGGGTCTCGATCTCGTTGCGCACCGAGCCCGCGCCGCTCTTCAGCAGGGCCGAGACGCCGCGGCGGGCGGCCTCGCGGTCGCAGGAGAGCACCATCTGCTTCACCGGCCCGACGCCGGCCGGCGGCATCGACAGCCGCTCGAAGCCCAGAGCCACCAGGGCGAAGGCCTCCAGGGGCCGGCCGGCCATCTCGCCGCAGACGCTGACGGGGGTGCCGGTCTCGGCGCAGGCGCGCTGAATCTGCTCCAGGGCCCGAAGCGCCGGCGGCGAGAGCGGGTCGTAGCGTTCGGCCATGCGCGGGTTCCCGCGGTCGGCGGCGAACAGGTACTGCATCAGGTCGTTGGTCCCGACACTGACGAAATCGGTCATCGGCAGGAGCGCGTCCAGGTGCCAGACCAGGGACGGCGCCTCGATCATCGCGCCGACGTTCAGGCGCGACGGGGCCGAGCGGCCCCGCCGCTGGGCCCAGGCGACCTCCACGTCGACCAGCGCGCGGGCGGCGCGGAACTCGTCGACGCTGGCGACCAGGGGGAACATGACCCGCAAGGCGCGGCCGCGGGCGGCGGCGATCAGGGCGCGCAGCTGCAGGCGCAGCAGCGCCGGGCGGTCGAGACCCATGCGGATCGCCCGCCAGCCGAGCGCCGGGTTGTCCTCCCGCTCGGCCTCCATGTAGGGCAGCACCTTGTCGCCGCCGAGATCGAGGGTGCGGAAGGTCACGGGCAGGTCGCCGGCGGCGTCCATCACCCGGCCGTAGAGCGCGGTCTGGGCGTTGAACCGCGGCATCTCCTCGGCGACCATGAACTGGAACTCGGTGCGGAAGAGGCCGATGCCCTCCGCCCCGGTCTCGGCCAGGATGTCGAGGTCGACGTCGAGGCCGGCGTTCATCAGCAGCGTGATCTTGGCGCCATCGCGGGTGAAGGCCGGCGTGTCGCGCAGCTTGGCGAACTCGGCGCGGCGCTGGCGGCGCACGTCGATGCGGGCCTGGATGGCCTTCACCACGTCCGTACGCGGACGCAGGTACGCCTCGCCGGTCTCGGCGTCGACGATCACCATGTCGCCTTCGGAGACCCGGTCGCGCAGGCCGGCGAGGCGTCCCACGCACGGGATGTCGAGGGCGCGGGCGACGATGGCCGCGTGGCTGGCCGCCGAGCCTTCTTCCAGCAGCAGGCCGCGCAGCTTGGTGCGGTCGTATTCCAGGAGGTCGGCCGGACCGAGATTCCGGGCGATCAGGATGGCGTTTTCCGGCAACTCGCGGGCCGTGTGCCCGTCGCCGGAAAGATGGCGCAGCAGCCGGTCGTTCAGGTCTTCCAGATCGTGCAGCCGCTCGCGCAGATAGGGGTCGCGGGCCTGGCCCAGGCGCGCGCGGTGCTCGGAACGGACCCGCTCCACCGCGGCCTCGGCGGTCAGGCCGTTGCTCACCGCGTCCTGCAGGCTGCGCAGCCAGCTCTGGGAGTGTGCGAACATCCGGTAGGTGTCGAGCACCTCGAAGGAGGCGTCGACCAGGCCGGCGTTGCCCTCCAGCATCTGGTCGATCTGGGCCTGCAGGCTGTCGATGGCGGCCCCCAGCCGGGCCTCCTCCGCCGCCACGTCGTCGGAGAGCAGCTGCGAGGGGGCGACCGGCGGCTCGTGCAGGACGGCCACGCCATAGGCCAGGCCGTCGCCGAACTTGGAGCCCTTCAGGCGCTCGGGCCGGTGCGGCGCGATCTCGACGCCCTTGAGCGCGGCCTCGCCGATCAGCTCGCCGGCGGCGACCATCTCGGCCAGCACCATGGCGACGATCTGCAGGTCCTCGACCTCGTCCTCGGTGTAGTGGCGCGCGGTGCGGTTCTGCACGACCAGCACGCCGATGGCGCGGCCGCCGCGCAGCAGGGGCACGCCCAGGAAGGCGTGGTAGGGGTCTTCGCCGGTTTCCGGGCGGTAGGAGAAGGCCGGGTGCTCGGGCGCGTCGGCCAGGTTCAGCGGCCGGCCGGCCTTCATGATCTCGCCCACCAGGCCCTCGCCCGGCTTCATGCGGGTGATGTGGACGGCGGCGGGATCGAGGCCCTCGGTGGCGAACAGTTCCATCTCGCCGGCCGAGCGGCGCATGTAGAGCGAGCACACCTCGGCGACCATGGAGCGCGCGATGATCCGCACGACCATGTCCAGGCGCGTCTGCGCCGGGCCGCCCCCAGCGAGGGCCTCCCGGATCTGCCGAAGCAGACTTCGCTGACCGCGTATGGCTACGCCAGGTTGCGCCATCTAATCCCTATCGTCCTCCCGGATGCTTTTGCGCTCCCTAGCAGGTTTATGTCTCTGAACGGAGACGGAAAGGGGCGTTTCCATCGTTTGATCGCGATGCTCAGCAATCGGGCGCCCAGGCTTGAGCTTTTCGGCCCCTTGAGATTTTGAGGGGGCGGCCGCATCGTCGCGCCCAACAGATAACAACCGAGTTTGTCCGGGGGGACGCCATGCTGCGGAAATGGGGCTTTTTCATCCTGGGCCTGGTGCTGATCCTGGGTGGATCGTACCTGGCCAGCGCCATCCAGACGTCGGGCGGGGTCGTCCTGAGGGACGTGCGGTTCGCCGGCGACAACGGACTTGTCCAATCCGGCCTGCTCTACGTTCCGAAGAGCGCCACGGCGGCCAGGCCCGCGCCGGCGGTGCTGGCCAGCCACGGCTACATCAACACCCGCGAGATGCAGAGCCCGTTCGCCATCGAACTCGCCCGGCGCGGCTTCGTCGTGCTGGCCATGGACATGGTGGGCCACGGCTATTCGGATGGGGCCGTGGGCCAGGTGAAGGACCTCGGCGGCCCGGCGGCGCTGCGCTACCTGCAGAGCCTGGCTTTCGTCGACAAGGCCAACATCGGGCTCGAGGGCCACTCCATGGGCGGCGCGCCGGTGTCCTCGGCCGCGGCGGCCCAGCCGGACGGCTACAAGGCCATGGTGCTGGAGGGCTCGACGCCCGGGTTCCTGGGGGCCAAGGCGCCGGCCAGGATCAACAACCTGGCCGTGGTTTTCGGCCAGTACGACGAGTTCGCGCCCCTGATGTGGGGCGAGCCCAAGGGCTCGCTGGTGGCCAATTCGCCGAAGCTCGCCAAGGTGTTCGGCGTCGCCGGGCCGGTGCTGGTGGGCAAGATCTATGGCGCGGTCGGCGACGGCAGCGCCCGCGTGCTGGAGAACCCGCCGGTAACCCACCCCTGGGAACACTTCAGCCGCGCGGGCGTCGGCGGCGCCGTCGACTGGTTCCAGAAGACGCTGGTCGGTGAGGCCAATCCCCTGCCGCCGGCCGACCAGATCTGGCTCTGGAAGGACGTGGGCACGGGAATCGGCTTCGTGGGCTTCATCTGCCTGCTGCTCGGGACCTTCGAGGCGCTGCTGACGGTTCCGGTGTTCGCCAGCCTCAACCAGCCCACCCAGCCGGTGACCGAGGGGCGCGGCGGGCGGTGGTGGCTGGCCTTCCTGCTGACCGCGGCGGTTCCGGCGCTGACCTTCTATCCGGCGATGAAATTCGGCGTGCTGTTCTTCCCAATGCAGCTCTTCCCGCAGTCGATCCAGAACCAGCTGATCGTCTGGGCGCTCGCCAATGCCCTGATCACGCTCGTGCTGGGCTTCGTGCTGCGCGGCGGCAAGCCGGTCTTCACCACCGACTGGCCGAAGTCGGTGGGCATCGCTGCGGCGACCGTGGCGGTGGGCTATCTGTCGCTGGTGGTGGTCGATGCGGTGTTCAAGGTCGACTACCGCTTCTGGGTCCTGGGGCTGAAGCCGCTGGACGGGCGCCACGCCCTGATGGCGATCCCCTATCTGATCCCCTGGACGGTGTTCTTCCTGGTGGCGCTCAGGGCCTTGGCTGCGAACCTGGCGGTGAAGGGCGAGGGTTTCATCTTCCAGACAGGCGCCTGGAAGTTGGCCATGTGCCTGGGCTTCATCGTGCTGCTGGTCGTGCAGTACGCGACGCTGTTCCGGACGGGTCTGTTGTTCACGGCCCAGGAGCCGCTGAACACCATCGTGGCGATCCAGTTCGTACCGCTGCTGGCGACCATCGGGGCGATCGCGGCGGTGACCTACCGGCGAACCAATTCCTACGTTCCCGGCGCGCTCATCTGCGCCCTGCTGCTGAGCTGGTACGTGACGGCCGGGACGGCAACCCACTGGTATCCGGGCTTCAAGCTGCCAACGCCCGGGGCCGCGCGCTCGCGCTGAGTCTGGCCATGGGCTAGATCGCCCGGATGGACGACACACAACCCGCCCGCGACGCCCCCAAGGCTAAGAATGGGTGGGCGGACCTGCTGGCGGACGGCCGCCTGCCGCGCTTCGCGCTGATCTGCCTGGGTGTGTGGCTGAACGCCGCCGACAACCTGGTGACCGCCACGATCATGCCGAGCGTGGGCGCGCAGATCGGCGGCTATGGCTATTTCAGCTGGGCGACGGCCGGGTTCCTGGTGGGCGCGATCATGGCCGGGGCGAGCTCGGGGCGGATTTCCGAGATCTTCGGCCTCAGGGCCGCCACCGCCATGGCCGGCGCGATCATGGCCGCGGGCTGCCTGATGAGCGCGCTGGCCCCCGATGTCGGGACCTTCCTGGTCGGGCGCCTGATCCAGGGGCTGGGGTCGGGCTGGATCTCCGGCTTCGCCATGGTCGCCATCGCGCTCCTGTTCCCCGAGCGGCACCTGACGCGGGTCTTCGCCGCGGTGACCTTCGTCTGGGGGATCGCCACGGTCCTGGGGCCGCTGTTCGGGGGCGCGGTGCTGGAAGCCGGGACCTGGCGCGACGTCTTCTGGCTGTTCGCCATCCAGGCGGGCGTGTTCAGCGTGGCCGCGCCCTTCCTGCTGAAGGGCTCGGCCAGGGCCGGCGGCGGGCCGGGCGTCCCCTGGACCCAGCTCGGCGTGCTCGGACTGGGCGTCGCCGCCATCGCGGTCGCCGACGTGGTCAAGGCGCCGGGGCTCTCCATCGGCCTGGTGGCCGCGGGCCTGGCGGTGCTGAGCCTGGTGATCTGGATCGATCACCGGGCCCGCGTGCGGCTCTTGCCACATCGGGCGGGGGACTTAAGGACCGTCGTCGGCTCGGGCTATTTCGCGATGTTCGCCATGACCTCGGCGACCATGGGGTTCGCCATCTACGCCCCGCCGATCCTGCAGCAGCTTCGGGGATTCTCGCCGCTCGGGGCCGGCTACACGATCGGGGCGGAATCCGCGGCCTGGACGCTGGCGGCCATGCTTGTGGCTGGCGCGACAGGCGTGTGGGACGCCCGCTGGATCCGCATCGGGGCGNNCCCTTCGCCTGGGTGCTGGCCGGCGGATCGCTGATGGGAGTGGCCTTCGGCTTCTCCTACGCCTTCATGAGCCGCAGGATCCTGGCCGCGCTCTCGGACGAGGACCGGGCGATCGGCTCCTCGGGACTCTCGGCGGTGCGCCAGACCGGGGCGGCGGCCGGCGCGGCGATCTCCGGCGTGGCGGCCAATCTGGGTGGGTTCGCCGACGGCCTCACCGACGCCAGCGCGCGCTCGGCCTCGCTGTGGGTCTTCGTCTCCGTGATCCCGCTGGCGCTGATCGGCGGCTGGGCGGCGTTCCGGCTGACAGGCTCGGCGGAGACGGCGTCGCGTCGCGCCTAGAGCTGATCGAGCCCGTAGGCGGCGTGCAGCGCGCGCACGGCGAGCTCGGTGTAGGCCGCGTCGATCAGGACGCTGATCTTGATCTCCGACGTCGAGATCACCTGGATGTTGACGCCCTTTTCGGCCAGCGCGGCGAACATGGTCTTGGCGACGCCGGTGTGGCTGCGCATGCCGACCCCGATCACCGAGACCTTGGAGACCTCGTCGTTCACCGCCACGTCGTCGAAGCCGATTTCCTTCTGGGCCGCGCGGACGATCTCCACGGCGCGGGCGGCGTCGCGCTTGCCGACCGTGAACTCCATGTTGGCGGTATGGGCGGTGCGCGCGTGGCTCTGGACGATCATGTCGACGTTGACGTTGGCGTCGGCGAGCCGGCCGAATATCTCGGAGGAGACGCCCGGGTGGTCGGGCAGGCCGAAGAGGCTGATCTTCGCCTCATCGCGGCTGTAGGCCACGCCGCTGACGATCCGCTTTTCCATGATCTCATCCTCGTCGCACACGATGGTGCCCTGACCCGGCGCCTCGCCGGGCTCCACGAAACTCGACAGCACGCGCACCGGCACGCCCTGCGCCATGGCGAGTTCGACCGAGCGGGTCTGCAGCACCTTGGCGCCCAGCGAGGCCATCTCCAGCATCTCCTCGTAGGAGATCTTGGAGAGCCGCCGGGCCTTGGATTCGATGCGCGGGTCGGTGGTGTAGACCCCGTCCACGTCGGTGTAGATGTCGCAGCGGATGGCCTTCACCGCCGCGGCGATGGCCACGGCCGAGGTGTCGGAGCCTCCGCGGCCGAGGGTGGCGATGCGGCCGTCGCGGGTGACGCCCTGGAAGCCCGCGACGACGGCGACTTCGCCCGCATCCATGGCGGCGATCAGCTTGTCAGGCTCGACGTCGTCGATGCGCGCGCGGCCGTGGGCGTCGTCAGCGATGATCGGGATCTGCCAGCCCATCCAGGAGCGGGCCGGCACGCCGATGTTCCGGAGCGCCATGGCCAGCAGCCCGGCCGTCACCTGCTCGCCGGAGGCCACCACCACGTCATATTCGTCGTCGGAAGGGTCCATCCCCTGCGCCGCCGCGCCCGAGCCGTCGGTCCAGGCCACCAGCTCGTTGGTCTTGCCGGCCATGGCCGAGACCACCACGGCCACGCTGTGGCCCGCCTCACGCTCGGCGTTCACCAGCCGGGCCACCCGGCGGATGCGCTCCAGGTCGGCCACCGACGTGCCGCCGAATTTCATCACGAGGCGGGACATGGGTCTGAGCGATCGAGCCTTGTTGCTGCGCTTGCGAAGGGCGGAGCCTTCTAGCGGCGCCTTCGGGATGCGGCAACGCCCCCAACGTCTTTAGAGGTCTTCGAGCGCCTTCGTTTTGGCGCGGAAGGAGGCTAAGGGGAGGCATGGCTTCGCAAGCGCACGCGCATTCGAGCATCGATCCTGCCGAGGTCGAGCGGTTCTCGAAGATCGCCGCCGAGTGGTGGGACCCCAGGGGCAAGTTCGCGCCGCTGCACAAATTCAACCCGACGCGCCTGGCCTTCATCCGCGACCAGGCCCTGCACCGCTTCGGGCGCGATCCCAAGGCGCGGCGGCCGTTCGAGGGGTTGCGGCTGCTCGACATCGGCTGCGGCGGGGGCCTGTTGTCGGAGCCCATGTCGCGGCTGGGGTTCCAGGTCGTGGGCGTGGACGCCTCGGAACGCAACATCGGCACGGCCTCGGCCCATGCGAGCGAGCAGGGCGTCGCCGTCGACTACCGCTGCTCCACCGCCGAGGCCCTGCTGGCGGCCGGCGAGACCTTCGACGTGATCCTCAACATGGAGGTGATCGAGCACGTGGCCGATCCGGGCCGGTTCCTGCGCGACTGCGCCGCTATGCTTAAGCCCGGCGGCCTGATGATCGTGGCCACCCTCAACCGCACGCTGAAGGCCTTCGCGCTCGCCAAGGTCGGCGCGGAATATGTGCTGCGCTGGCTGCCGGCCGGCACCCACGACTGGTCGAAGTTCCTCAAGCCCGACGAACTCCGCGGCTTCCTGGCCGATCAGGCCGTGACGGTCGACGGACCCTTCGGGGTTGTGTTCGACCCGCTGAGCGGCCGCTGGTCCCAGAGCCACGACACCGACGTCAACTACATGATGACGGTCGCCCGCGGGCCTGGCTGACACCCCCTCCGCTCATCCCGGCGAAGGCCGGGACCCAGATCTCAAGGCTGGGTGGCAAGTTGGACGGGCTCAGCGTTCAAAGAACCCACGTCTGACTTATTCCATCTGGGTCCCGGCCTTCGCCGGGATGAGCGGTGTTTAGTTGCGACCTAGGAACCGCCACACGGCTCGGTCTATATCCCTCCCATGCCTTCGCTACGCGTGCTGAGCCACGCCTTCCGGGCCTGGCGGCGCAATCTGCGGTGGCGCAAGCATGAGCCGGAGACGCCCTACCTGGCGGACTTGCTGTCCGGGTCGCCGGTCTGCCTGCACGTGGGCGCCAGCGACGGGCGCCATTGCTACGTCATGACCCAGGTGGCCCCGAAGGCCACGATCTGGGCCATCGAGCCGCAGGCCTTTTCCTATGCGGTGCTGAAGACCACGCTGGCCTGGCACCGGATCGGCGACCGGGTGACGCCGGTCTACGCCGCGGTCGGCGACAAGGCCGGCGAGATGCTGCTGGTGACGCCGCGCAAGGTCACCGGCCGCATGGGGCGCGCCTACGCCTTCCTTTCCGAGGCGGAGCCGCAGGGCAAGCTCCGGCCCGACCTGGAGGATACCGGTTCGCAGATGCAGCCGACGCCGGTGGTGACGCTGGACGCCTTCTGCGCCGAGCGCGGGATCGCTCATGTCGACTTCATCCGCATGGACATCGAGGGGGCGGAACTCATGGCCCTGCGCGGCGCCAGCCAAATCCTCGACCGCGACCGGCCGCACGTGCTGGTGGAGATCCATCCGGCCATGCTCGAGAGCCGGTTCGGCGGCACGGCCCATGCGGTGGTCGAGCTCTTCACGCGGCGCGGTTACCGGATGTTCGCGCTCAATGGCGACCGGCTGGAGGAGTGCTTCGCGGCGGTCGCCGACAAGCCCTGGAAGGACTACTTCTTCATCCACCCGACGCGGGCCTCGCGTCTGCCCGACGGGGTGTTCAAGGCGCGGATGGCGGCGTAGGGGCCGGACGTCCGCTACGGGGGAAACCGGACATGACAACGCCGCCGATCTGAAGACCGGCGGCGCGTCAGGGTCAGCCGTGATGCTAGGCCGCGATGGCCCTGCGGCGGCGGCGCAGGGCCGCGCCGGCCACGCCGAAGCCGCTGATCATCAGGGCCCAAGTCGCCGGCTCCGGCACGCCACCACCGCCCTCGATCACGAACCTGTTGGCCAGCACCGCCGGCAGGCCGTCGCCCCTCCCGCCGGCGTAGACATCGACCACATTGTTGGGGTCGGCCCCGGTGATGCTGGTCAGGAAGGTGGAAGTGTCGCTGTCGGTGAAGGGGAAGGAGATGCCCGCGTCGATGGGGTTGCCCGCCCCGATCGGACCGACGTCGTAGATGAACTGCGCGCCGTTGCCGCCTACCGCGGTGGCATCGCCCTGCAGCAGTCCGATCGCCGCGAAGCCCGCCGAGTTGGTGTTCATCGCCATGACCGCGCCATTGAACTCGCCGATGTAGCCGTGGCCACTCGTCGCGGCGAAGGTCGCGGCGTTGGTGAACAGCCGGTCGAGGTTGGCGTCGAAGGGGTCGCCGGTCGTGGCGCCGAAGAAGTTGTCGGCTGCGTCGTTGGTGAAGACCGCCACCCCACCCTGCGAAGCGCCCGCGCCGACGTAGGCGCGGATATTCGCCGCCGCTGTGTTGCTCATGCTGCCGCCGAAACTGGAATCATAGCGGCTGACGATCACCGTCCTGTAGCTGCTGAGAAAGCCTGCCGTTTCCAGCTGCGAGGTGCTCACCAGGTCGTACGACCCAGCGCCAAAGGCGTGGTCGAGACTGCTCAGAATCCCGTTTCCGCCGCCGCCGGGGCTGGTGACGCCGTCGAGCCAGACGGCGTAGGTGGGCGTCCCCGAGGCCGCGGTCGCCGTCAGCATGGCCGCGGCGGCACCTACGGCGAGAATCCAGGAAGTCTTCATGTCCCAATCTCCGACGATTTCAAGCCCCAAACTGGGGGGAGATCCGTGCGGGGGAGTTGATGGAGGTTAACTTTCGATCGAATTGCCGGCGCTCAGGCCCGGGTGACGGCAATCGGTGACGGGAGCTCCTGTCCCCAAGTCCAGGAGTTGGACGATGCGGCGCGCCAGCTTCGCCCTGGTGGGCGCGGGGGGGCAAGCCTCTCCTGCGGCTCGGTTGTCGTGAAACGCGTCGCCCGTTCGTCCTGGGGACGCCAGGCCAGGACGTGGAGAGAAACCATGACCCCCACCATCACCGCCTTTGCAAACTCGCCCGATCGCGGCCGGGGATTGGCGCGCGACATGCGCGTCCGCTGGGCCTTTGAGGAAGTGGGCCAGCCTTACGACGTCCGTCTGGTTTCGTTCGCCGAGATGAAGGAACCCGCGCATCGCGCGCGGCATCCCATCGGGCAGATTCCGACCTATTCAGTCTTCGCTGACAGCTCCCCCTGTGGGGGAGCATCTGGCAGGCCGGATCGCGGCGACCTAGGGTGCGCGGAAGACCTGAAGGGGAGCCGCCGCATGCAAGCCCTGATGATGGACCGCGCTCTGACGCTGCCCTCGATCCTGGAATACGCCGCCCTCTACCATCCGAACCGCCAGGTCGTGGACCGCATGGTGGAGGGGCCGATCCACCGCTACGGCTATGCCGACGCGCTTGCGCGCACCAAGCGCATGGCCAATGCGCTGATCGCCATGGGCGTGAAGCCCGGCGACCGGGTGGCGACGCTGGCCTGGTCGACGCACCGGCACTTCGAGCTCTATTTCGCGGTCACCGGGATCGGGGCGATCCTGCACACCATCAATCCGCGGCTCTCCGACGACCAGATCGTCTGGGTGGCCAACCACGCCGAGGACAGCTTCCTCTTCTACGACAACACCTTCGCCGCTCAGGTGGCGGAGCTGAAGGCGCGCATGCCGCGGGTGACGCGGTTCGTGGCCATGACCGACCACGCCAACCTGCCGCCGGAAACGGCGCCTGACGCGCTGGTCTACGAGGACCTGATCGCGGCGAATTCGCCGGACTTTGCGTGGCCGGAGATCGACGAGAGGCAGGCCTCGGGCCTCTGCTACACCTCCGGCACCACGGGCCATCCCAAGGGGGTGCTCTATTCGCACCGCTCGACGGTGCTGCACGCCATGGCGCTGGGCCTGCCCGACGCTTTCAACTTCTCGGCCCGCGACGTGGTGATGCCATGCGCCCAGATGTACCACGCCAACGCCTGGTGCACGCCCTATGCGGCGCCGCTGGTGGGCGCGACGCTCGTCCTGCCCGGACGCGCCCTGGACGGCGCCAGCATCGCTGAGCTGATCGAGGGCGAGGGGGTGACCTTCCTCCTGGGCGTGCCGACCATCTGGGTGGGCGTGGCCGACCATCTCGACCAGACGGGCGGGCGGCTGACGTCGGTGAAGACCATCGCGGTCGGCGGCTCGGCGCCGACGGCGGCGCTCGTCAGCCGCATCGAGGACCGGCTGGGCGGCCAGGTGCGGCAGATCTGGGGCATGACCGAGACCTCGCCGCTGGGCGTGATCAACACGCCGCTGCCGGAACACGCCGGCGAGGACGCTGCGGCCACCCTGCAGCGCAAGCTGAAGCAGGGGCGGGGACTCTGGGGCGTCGACCTCAGGATCGTCGGCGAGGACGGGACGGAGCTGCCGCGCGACGGCAAGACCACAGGGGCTCTGCAGGTGCGCGGCCCCTGGGTGTCCTCGGCCTATTTCAAGCACGACGGGGCGCAGGTCTTCACGGCCGACGGCTGGTTCGACACCGGCGACATCGCGACCATCGATGGCGAGGGCTACCTGCGCCTCACCGACCGGGCCAAGGACGTCATCAAGTCGGGCGGGGAGTGGATCTCGACGCTGGATCTGGAGGAGGCGGTCTGCTCGCATCCGGCTGTCGCCATGGCCGCGGCGATCGGCGTGCCGCATCCCAAATGGGATGAGCGGCCGCTCCTGCTGGTGACGCTCCGGCCCGGCCAGACGGCGGACCCCGAGGCGCTGAAGGCCCACGTGGCGGAGCGCGTCGCCAAGTGGTGGACGCCGGACGAGGTCAGGATCGTGGACGCCCTGCCGATCGGCCCCACGGGCAAGGTTCTGAAGCGCGAGTTGCGTGACCAACTGGCCACACCGCCGATCATTGCCGTAACTTAAGATGAACCGGACCGAACTAACCCTTTAAGCCGGCGTTGCATCTTTCCAGGTGACAATGGCTCAGCTGAAGGAGTTGGACGGTGTCGGTGCGTAAGAGACCCAAGGGCATGCTGGCGATGGGCTGGGCCTCGTTCGAGAGCGCCGCCCGCGGACGCACCGAGCATGCCCCGACCTCGGCGGATTATCCCGACACCGTGGTGCGCCGCACGAGCTTCACGGCCGGCGGCGGCCATGGCTGGCGGATTTCGGCGTTGGAGACCCCGCGCGAGGCGCCGACGCCGTGGAAGATCGTGGTGATCACCGGCGCGCCGTCCTGGGCGGAATACTGGGCCGAGACCCTCGCCGAGCTACCGCAGGACCGCCATATGATCGTCGTCGACCGCCCGGGCTATGCGGGCTCCGAGCCGGCCCTGCCGGTGACCGACATCCGCGTGCAGGCCGAGGCGCTCGCGCCCCTGCTGGACGCCGCGCGGGGCCAGAAGGTGATGCTCGTCGGGCAAAGCTACGGCGCGGCGATCGCCTCGCTGATGGCCGAGGCCAACCCCGGCAAGGTGGAGAGCCTGGTGCTGCTCTCCGGCTTCTTCGGCGAGACCGGGCCGACGTCGCGGTGGCTGCTGGACTTCGGCGCCAGGGCCCTGCAGTTCATCCCGCGCGACCTGCGCCATGCGGTGGTCGAGGCTTCCGGCCAGCGGCCACAGCTGGCCCACGCCAAGCAGGCCCTGTCGCGGCTGACGATCCCGATCCACATGATCCACGGCGACAAGGACGACTTCGCGCCGATCGAGGTCGCCGAGCGGCTGGCGGCCGAGACGGTGACACTGCGGCCAATCCGGTTCATGCGCACGGCCGGCGCCAACCATTTCCTGAACGACGGCCCGGCCGAGCATCTGCTGGCGGCGCTGGAGGCCTGTATCCCGGTCCGCAAGCCCTGGAGCTTCCGCTGGCCGCAACTTCCGGCGCTCTTCCTGCCCAGAGCCCTGGGCGTTGGCCTGCCCGGGGAGACCGCGGGGGCCTGATCCTGATCCGCTAGGGCGAGAAGATCCCGACCAGAACGGCGAAGCCGGTCACCACCAGCCACGGCGGCAGTTTGGCGACCGCCAGGAAGACGAAGGCGCCGGCCAGGAGCGCCCAGTCGCTGGGCCGCTGGACGGCGGTGCTCAGCACCGGATTCCACAGGGCCGCGGCCAGCACCCCCACCACTACCGCATTGACGCCGGCCAGGGCGCCGCGAGCGCCGGGCTGGGTCTTCAGGCGATCCCAGAACGGCAGCACGCCCAGGACCAGCAGCAGGCTCGGCAGGAAGATGGCGACCAGCGCCACCAGGCCGCCCTGCCAGCCGCCGGGCGCTGCGTGCTGAGCGGCGCCGACGAAGCCCGCGAAGCTGAACAGCGGGCCGGGCAGGGCCTGGACGACGCCGTAGCCGCCCAGGAAGGCGTCCTGGTCGAGCCAGCCGCGGCCGACCACCTCGCTCTGCAGCAGCGGCAGGACCACATGACCGCCGCCGAACACTAGGGCGCCGGTGCGGTAGAAGACGCTGGCCAGCCCCAGCGTCGGATCGCCCTGCCAGGCCGCCAGGAACGGCAGGACGCCGAGCAGCAGGACGAAGACGCTGAGCGCCGCGCCGGACACCAGCGGCGGGACCTGGTGACTGTCCGGATCGTCAGGGACGGTCTCACCGGGCTCGCGCAGCATGACGAGGCCGAAGGCCCCGCCGGCCGCCAGCGCCAGAATCTGCGCCACCGGTCCGTGGACGATCATCAGGCCGGCGGCCGCGCCGATGGCGATGCCGGCGCGGATCGGGCCGACCGCGAGCGCCCGCGCCATGGCCACCAGCGCCTGCAGCACCACGGCCGCGGCGGCGAGCTGCAGACCGTGCAGCACGCCCTGGCCCCAGGTCCCGGTCATCGACGGGGCGAGGTAGGCGACCGCGATCATCGCTGCGCCCGCCGGAAGGGTGAACCCGGCCCAGGCGGCGAGCAGGCCCAGATAGCCCGCGCGGCGCAAGCCAATCGCCATGCCGAGCTGGCTCGAGGCGGGACCCGGGAGGAACTGGGCGAGCGCCAGGAGATCGGCGAAGGCGGTTTCGCTCAGCCAGGCCCGCCGCTCCACGAACTCGCGGCGGAAATAGCCGACGTGCGCCACCGGTCCGCCGAAGGCCGTCAGGCCCTGGATCAGGAAGGCCTGGAAGACCTCCCCGGCGGGGTTGGGCCAGGCCCGGCTCGGCGCAGACGTCTCGTCCATCAGGTCCTGTCTTGCGGCCACGGACCGAGACTGTCGATCCATTTAAGAAGGAGAAGGGGGCCATTTAGGCGCCTGTTGGGCCCACCGACGGCAAAAGCCCTTGGCCGGTCCATCTGATCGGCGATAAGGCTTTGCCTCGAAGGCCCCCGGACCGTTGGGCCGAGCACGAGGGGAACCGCCATGAAGGCCGCCGTCCTGCGCGAAGTGCGCACACCACTGCAGATCGAAGACGTCAAGATCAACAAGCCAGGCCCGCACGAGGTGCTGATCCGCACCGCCGCGGCCGGGGTCTGCCACTCCGACCTGCACTTCATCGAGGGGTCCTATCCCCACCCGCTACCGGCGGTTCTGGGTCACGAGAGCTCCGGCGTCGTCGAGCAGGTGGGCTCCGAGGTCCGCACCGTGAAGCCTGGCGACCATGTGATCACCTGCCTGTCGGCCTTCTGCGGCCACTGCGAATATTGCCTGACCGGCCACATGAGCCTGTGCGTCTCGCCGGAGACCAAGCGCGAACAGGACGACGAGCCGCGCCTCAGCTCCGCCAAGGGGCCGATGATGCAGTACCTGAACCTGTCATCCTTCGCCGAGCAGATGCTGATCCACGAGCACGCCTGCGTGGCGATCCGCAAGGACATGCCGCTCGACCGCGCGGCCCTGATCGGCTGCGGGGTGATGACCGGCGTGGGCGCGGCGATCCACACCTCCAACGTCCGTCCGGGCGACACCGTGGCGGTGATTGGTTGCGGCGGGGTGGGACTGGCGGCGATCAATGGGGCGGCGATCGCCGGCGCCGGCCGGATCATCGCCATCGACATGGCGGCCGGCAAGGAGAACATGGTCAAGGCCTTCGGAGCCACCGACTTCATCTGCGCCGCCGGCGACACCGACGTGGTCAAGACGGTCATCGAGATGACCAAGGGGGGCGTGCAGCACTCCTTCGAGGCCATCGGCCTGTCGAAGACCGCCGAGCAGGCTTTCAACATGCTGCGCCGCGGCGGCACCGCCAATGTGATCGGCATGATCCCCGTCGGTCAGACGATCACCCTGATGGGCGCGGCCTTCCTGGGCGAGAAGCGCATCCAGGGCTCGCTGATGGGCTCCAACCGCTTCCCGGTGGACATGCCCCGGCTGGTGGACTTCTACATGTCCGGCAAGCTGAAGCTGGACGACATGATCTCGCGCCGCATCAAGCTTGAGCAGGTCAACGAGGCCTTCACCGAGATGAAGACCGGGGCCGTGGCCCGCTCGGTGATCGTGTTCGACAGCTAGGCTTCACCTCGCCAGTCTACGGATTCACGGGCTCCGGTTCGTGCGGGTCGGAGGCCTGCTGCAGGGTCTGGATGCTCTTCAGGTAAGCCAGCACCGCCTTGACGTCGCGCGGCGGGAACTTGAACTCCGGCATCGCCGGGTGGCCGGTGAGGATGCCCTCCGCCAGGGCCTCGGCGAGATCGTCGATGTGGTAGCGCATGTTCAGGTCGCGGAACGCCGGCGCCGCGGGGTTGGGGCTCTGTCCGGTCCGCCTCACCGCGTGGCAACCCGCGCAGTGGCGTTGCACGAGGATGGCGCCGCGTGGCCGCAGGTCGGACTGCGCTGACGCCGCGGTGGTGGCGGCGAGGATGGCAATGGCGACCGCGATGGCGATGAAGATCGGAAGGCGTTTCATCGTCCCATGCAAGCCGATCCGGACGCCGGCGCATTGACGCCGATCAAGCGGCGGCTCAGGGCGCTTTCGGCGTCATTACCAGCCAGGGGGTGGGCTGGGCTCGCCACTCCCAGACAGCCAGCAGCTGGTCGAGGTGGGGGAGCTTTTGCAGCCAGTCCGGCATGTCGAAGATCTTCGGCTGCTGGTCGATGCGCGCGATCTCGTGGGTGGGGCTGAAGCGCTCGATCATGGTGGCGAGCGCGCCGCGGCGATAGAGATCGTGGGTCTCGACGATGATGTTCATGCCTGCCAGCGCCGGGCTGAGCGCTGGCTGCAGGATGTCCACCTCCGCGCCCTCGGCGTCGACCATCACCAGGACGCGGCGCCCGGCGAAGGCTTCGAAGCCGTCAGGGGCGAAGGCGCCGCCAATCAGCACCCGGTCGGTCACGCCGTTCTGGGCAGCGAGGTCGGCGCACGCAGTGCGGGCCTTCTCGTCGATGTCGTAGGCGTGGACCGTGACCTTGGGCATCATCCGGGCCAGGCCCACGGCGTAATAGCCCTCGGCGCAGCCCACATCGACGACGGCGTCGAGGCCGGCTACGGCGAAGGCCTGCAAGTGGGGATGCAGCTCCGACTCATAGGTCCCGAGCAGGCGCGGGACCAGCGCGCCCTCCGAGGCTTCGGCCACATAGGCCATGCCGGCGAAGGGNNCGCGTCAGGGGCCCCGCCATGCGCCCCGGCCCGCCCGTCAGCCCCGCCGGCCCAGGAGGCCGTCGATGTGGGCTTTCTGGTCCTTGAAGCGGCTGAGCTCGACGCCGGCCAGGACCGTACCCTGCGGGACCTTGGCGCCGATGGGGTTCACCCGCTGCCCGTTCTGCCAGATCTCGTAGTGCAGGTGCGGGCCGGTCGCCAGGCCGGTGGACCCCACATAGGCCACCACTTCACCCTGATGGACATGAACGCCCGGGTGGATGCCCTTGGCGAAGCGGGAGATGTGGCCGTAGCCGGTGTCCCAGCCGGCGTTGTGGCGGATGCGCAGCCAGTTGCCATAACCGCCCCAGGGGCCGGCCTGAGCCACCACTCCGTCGCCGGCGGCCAGGATCGGCGTGCCGGTCCCGGCCCCGAAGTCGATGCCCTGGTGGGCGCGGGTGTAGCCCAGGATCGGGTGCTTGCGCATGCCGAAGAGCGAGGTGATGTGCGCCCCGTCGACCGGGGTGCGCAGGAGGAAGCCTTTGATGTTCTTGCCGAACTCGTCGAAGTACTCGACATCGGAGCCGCGGGCGAAGCGGTAGAATTTCACGCCGTGCAGTTCGGCGTACTGCAGGGCTCCGGCCTCGACCGTGCGGCCGGCCTCGGTGACCTTGCGATCGAAGACCAGCCTGAAGGCGTCGCCCGGCTGGATGTCGCGCTGGAAGTCGAGCTTGTGGGCGAACAGCTTGACCACCTCGGCGGTGATCTGCGGCGTGGCCCCAATGTGTTCGGCGCTCTCGTAGAGTGAACCCTGGATCGAGCCGTCGGCGACGGCGGTCTCGTCGCGCAGCTTCTCGTCCAGTTCGCGCAGGCGAAGCGCCCCGTCGAAGCTACGGGAGATTGTGATGGCGCTGGCCGGGCCGGTGCGCAGGGAAAGCCCGATCAGCCGGGCCTCGCCCGGTCCAGCGGACGCGGGGGTGGCGCGGGGCTGGGCGATCGCCGCCTGGATCATGAGACCGGCCTTGACGTGGACGGTATCCATGGTCTTGCCGAGCATGGCGACGACCAGTTGCGCTTCGGCCGGGCCGACGCCGGCGCGCCGAACGGCGCCTTCCAGGGTTTCGCCGCGCTGAAGCTTGACGGGCACGGTCTCGGGCCGGCCAAAGCCCGGCTGCGCCTCGGCCTGGGTGAAGGCGGCGTTCTGCAGGGCCGAGACGGCGGCGGGGTCGAGAGGCGGCGGAGCCTTTGGCGCGCGCGAGACGAGCGCGAAGGTCGCGCCCAGCGCCAGCACGGCGACGCCAGCGGTCGCGGCGAGCAGGCGAGGCGTGAGGCGGACCGAAATCCGCTGCAGATCGAAAAGTCGCATCACGCCCCCAGACTAACGCGGGTGTCGTTAACGCCTCGGCCGCACAAAACCAAGGTTCGCGTCCGCGTGAGGAGGCCGGGGTTCGGCGCCGAAAAGATGGCGCGACGCGGCAAACCCGCGCGCGGTGGTCGATTTGTCGCGAGCACTCAGATGAGCGTGAGGACCAGGTCCGCGGGCCGGCACAGGGCCGCGCCCTTCGCGCTCACCACGATCGGCCGCTCCACCAGGATGGGGGCCAGGATCATGGCGGCGATCAGCGCCTCGTCCGAGGCGGCGGGGTCGGTGAGGCCGAGCTCGTGGGCGTTCGTGCCGCGCACCCGCAGGACCTCGTGCGCCGACTTGCCCAGGCGCTTCAGCAGATCCTCGAGCTGGGGCTTGGTCCAGCCGGTCTTGAGGTATTCGACCACCGTCGGTTCGATGCCGTTCTCGCGCAGCAGGGCCAGGGTCGTCCGCGAGGTCCCGCAGCCGGGGTTGTGATAGATCGTGACGTTGCTCATGGCGGCGGCTTACGCCAGCCTGCTCACCAGGAAAAGCGCCGCGTGCCGACCACCGAGGCGGAATCGGAGTCGCTGAAGCCCATCAGGTCGGCGGGGCGCTTCGGCAGCGGTTTGAGACCGGCCGGCCAGCCGCTCAGGGTGATGACGTAGCCAACCTTCAGCTTGCCCGGGCCGCCGGGACGTATGACCAGGTCGAGCCCCTGTGGCGCCGGCCCCCACTGCACGATGGTCTTTCTGCCGGGTTTCAGGGCCAGGTGGCGGGGCACGCCGGATAGCTGTTCGAGGACGGCCGCGGTGTCGGGCTCCAGAGTCAGCATGAGGCCGGCCGCGCCGGGCGGCGGGACGGCGCGGAGCATCAGGGTCCCGTCGGCTTGCTTGACCAGCGTGATCTGCGGGGCGGCCTCCGGCACGACGGGCGCCGGAGCGGCGTCGACGGGCTTGCGAAACGACCAGTGGGAGAGCTTGGCGATCTTGCCGCCGTCGGCTTGCAGCACCTGATCGGCCCAGGCCGAACGGTCCGGCGTGTTGCTGAACCGCCAGGCGCGGCCGCTGTCCTGATCAACGTAGTATCCGACGTAGCTCACCCGCGGGTGGCGCGCGTCGTAGGGATGGTTGAAACGCACGGCCAGCATCACCGCCAGACCGGCCAACAGCAGGACAGGCCCCACGAGCCGGGCGGGCGGCGCGCCCTCGTCGGGCTGGGCGAGCGGCCAGAGCAGCAGGGTGGCCATCAGCAGCGGCAGGCCGAGCAGCTCGGTGAGGTCGAGCGAGAGGTAGGAGACGTGCGCCAGGCCGCCGACCCAGGCGAGGCCCAGCGTGGCCAGCAGGGCCACGACGGCAAGGGGTGCGACGCCGCGCCGGGCGCTGAGCGCACTGGCGGCGGCCGCCAGGCTGGCCAGCGCCAGCGGCCAGGCGATCACGTAGGCGGCGACCGGCGCCGCGATCTGAACGGCGAGCGCGATGACCAGGCCCAGCACCAGTACGCCGGTCCAGGCGCCGGCCCGGCTGACCGGCCGCCCGTAGGAGACCACCGCCAGGATCGCGGCGACGACTCCGAGCCCCAGGCCCAGCTTGTCGAGGCCAGCGAAGGCGCAACTGCCGAGCCCGGCGGCCAGCGGGACGAGCGCGATGAACCGCCGTCCACGGGCGAGCTCGCCGGCGGCGAAGATCAGGAAGCTGATGCCGATCAGGAACAGCGCGGCTTCCCAGCGGTCGGCCTGGGCCAGCAGGAAGCGCTGTTCGAGGAAGCCGAAGGACGCGCCGGTGGCCAGCCGCGCGAAGTGCAGCACCGCGCAGCCTCCCAGCACGGCGAACAGGCCCGCGCCGGCGCCGCGCGCGATGTCGGTCCAGGCGAAGGCCTCGATGCCGCGGGCGCGGCGGGCGGCGAAGACGATCAGGCCGGCGATCCCGGCCAGCACCAGCCATCCGACCCAGGTCGGATAGGCCAGCACCACGCCGGCCAGCGTCTGGCCGTAGACCACGTCCGGGGTCCGCGCCGGCAGGGTCGGGGAAAAGGCGATGGCCTGGGCGGTGGCCAGCACCTGCTGCCCCATGTCCTGCAGGGCGCCGGGGTCCAGGGTGGCGGGCGTCGAGGTGGGCGAGTGGTACTCGAACTGGTGGCCCACGAAGGCGTAGTTGAGACCCGCGATCCCCTTCTTCAGCGACACGGTGAGGTCGCTGTCGTTGGGCATGTGGGCGTAGATGAAGCCAGTGAGCGAGGAGGCGTGCGGGTCGGACGCGGCGCGGCGCATCACCCCGATCGCGCCGCCGTTGCCCTCGCCGGTCTGGAACATCTGCACCCGGCCGGCCGCGCCGCGGGCTTCCATGTTGAAGATGAAGCCGACGCGGGCCGCCATCGGGTCGCGCGAATAGAAGGCGTCGGCGCCCAGCATGCCGGCCTCTTCGCCGTCGGTGAAGAGCACGATCACGTCGCGGGCGGGGACGCCGCGGGCCTTGATGGCGCGCACGATCTCCAGCGCGCTGGTGACGCCGGCGGCGTCATCCGCCGCGCCCGGCGATCCCGGGACGCTGTCGTAATGGGCCATCAGCGCCACGGCCGGCGCCTTGCGGTCGCGCCCCGGCAGGACGCCCACCAGGTTTTCGACCCCGCCCCCGGTGATGAAGAGGTCGCCGTCGATCGTACGGTTGTAGACACCGATCCCGGGGTGAATCTCGGGGCTGAGGCCCAGCGCCGTCATCCGCCTGATCAGATAGTCCCGCGCCGCATGGTTGGCCTCGGAGCCCATGGCGTGAGGGACCGAGGCGATGGCGACGACATCCGCCACGGCGCGGTCGGCGGAGAAGGCGGTGGCTGGCGCGTTGGCGGGCGCGGGCGCGGGAGGCTGCTCCTCCGCCCAGGCGATGGCGACGGCGGCGATCAGGGCCGCGAGGAGGGCCAGCAGTCGTCCCAAGGCTCGTCCTCCCGACGAAGTGTCGGCCGGGACCCTAGACGGTGTGGGCGCAAACGAAAACGCCCACCGGTGAGGGCGGGCGTCTCGTCGGTTGATCGGCAGGTCGGGGCGCTAGGCGGCGACCGTGGCGACGATTTCCTGCGGGTCGCGCAGCACGTAGCCGCGGCCCCAAACGGTCTCGATGTGGTGCTTGCCCTCGGCGGCCGCGGCCAGCTTCTTGCGAAGCTTGCAGATGAAGACGTCGATGATCTTCAGCTCCGGCTCGTCCATCCCGCCGTAGAGGTGGTTGAGGAACATTTCCTTGGTCAGAGTGGTGCCTTTGCGCAGCGAGAGCAGCTCCAGCATCTGATATTCCTTGCCGGTCAGGTGGACCCGCAGGCCGTTCACTTCGACGGTCTTGGCGTCGAGGTTCACGAGAATGTCGCCGGTCTTGATGACCGATTGGGCGTGACCCTTGGAGCGGCGGACCACGGCGTGAATGCGCGCCACCAGCTCGTCCTTGTGGAACGGCTTGGTCATGTAGTCGTCGGCGCCGCCGGAGAAGGTCTTCACCTTGGTGTCGATCTCGGCCGAGCCCGACAGGATCATGATCGGGGTGTTGATCTTGCCGACCCGCAGCGTGCGCAGCACGTCCATGCCGCTCATGTCCGGCAGATTGAGGTCGAGCAGGATCAGGTCGTAGTCGTAGATCTTGCCCAGATCGACGCCTTCCTCACCCAGGTCGGTCGTATAGACGTTGAACCCCTCGGACTTCAGCATCAGTTCGATGCTTTGAGCCGTGGCGCTGTCGTCTTCGATCAACAGTACCCGCATCTGTCTCTCCTACTGCGTTCCCGCATGTCCCCGCGAATTCCGTGAATCCGCCCGGACCTCGCCGTTAACCTGCCGCCGAGTTAATTTAAGACTGGTTAATCGGGAGTGTCCGCCCAAGCCGAATCGTTAATCCGATGCGGAATCCGCCACAAGAGTCGCACCCCCGTCGCAGAGTCGCAGGGCTGTTGAATCTTTCGTGATTGGACAATTTGGCCGAAACGCCCGCGTCGCGATTTCGAAGGTCGCTCGGTGCTTCGCCTTGGCCGCGGCGAACTTCAATCCAGCACGCTTGGCGGCGGAACACCCCTTGGCTCCCGACCGTTTGATCCCCAGATCACGGTCTGCAGACCGCTCGGGAGATGATATGCGCGCCAGGTTCAAGCCCCTTGAGGGACAAGTGATTGTGGTCACCGGCGCGGGGTCCGGCCTCGGTCTGGAGGTCGCCAGGCTGGCGGCCAGGGCGGGCGCGGCCGTGGTGCTGTCGGCGGGTGACGAACAGGCCGTCCGGGCTGTCTGCGAAGAGCTTACGAAGGCCGGCGGCCGGTGCCATCCGGTGGCCGCCGACGCCGAAAGCGCCGACGGCTGCGATCGTGTGGCGCGGGCCGCCGTCGCCCGGTTCGGGCGCATCGACAGCTGGGTGCAGGCCGCCGGCGGGGAGGCCGCCCTGGCTCACGCCGCCAAGGCCTTGGTCGGCCACATCGGCCATGGCGAGGCCAGCGGCGCCCTGGTCGGCTTCGGCCAGCAGATCGGCAAGCCCGCCCGCGCCGAGCTGAAGCTGGCCAAGGGCGTGGTGGCCGCGACCCTGGTCAAGCTGCCCAAGGACTGGTCTCACGACAGCCCCGCCAAGGCCGCGGCCAAGGCGGCGCTCTATGCGCTCACCCGGCCGATGGGCCAGATGGCGTTGGCCGCCAAGGGCGAGGGCCTGACCGTCGCCACCCAGGCTCGGAAGCATCCCGGCGTCCTGGTCGGCGTGGGCCTGCTCGCCTTGGCTGGCGCGGCGGTCTGGTTCGGCCGAGGCCGGATCGCGAGCACGGCGCTCTCCGCCCGGCCGCGACTGGCGCGAGCGGTTCGGCCTTCGTTACTGAGCGTAGTGAAGGCGCGGCCGCTGACCGCGACGAAACTGGCGGCGACACATCCGCGCGCTACCCTGAAATTGGTCCGGGCACTGCGCTGATCTTCACGACCCCTTAAGCGTGACAGGGCGATTCTGCGGCTTCGAAGTCGAGGGCTGTTCTTGAAGAGTCTTGTGGCCGCGGTCGAGCGGCTGGATCCCCTGACGGTCTCCGGCCGTGTGGCCGCGGTGAACGGCCTCCTGATCGAGGCCCGCGGCGGGCTGACCCGGCTTTCGATCGGCGCCCGCGCCGAGATCATCCGCTTCGGCGAAAAGCCGCTCTCGACCGAGGTGGTGGGCTTCCGCGACACCCGTGCGCTCCTGATGCCCTTCGGGCCCGTCGAAGGCGTGGCGCCCGGCGCAGAAATCCGCATTGAACCCCTGGGCTCGGCCGTGCGTCCCACCAAGGCCTGGCTCGGCCGGGTGATCGACGCCTTCGGCAACCCCGTCGACGGCAAGGGCCCGCTGCCGCAGGGCGCGGCGGCCTATCCCCTGCGCGCCGCACCGCCGTCCGCCCACGCCCGCGCCCGCGTCGGCGAGCGGCTGGACCTGGGCGTCCGCGCCATGAACGTCTTCGCCACCTGCTGCCGCGGCCAGCGCCTGGGCGTCTTTGCCGGCTCCGGCGTCGGCAAGTCGGTGCTGCTCTCCATGCTGGCTAAGAACGCTGACTGCGATGCGGTCGTGGTGGGCCTGATCGGCGAACGGGGCCGTGAGGTCCGCGAGTTCATCGAGGAGACCCTCGGCGAAGAGGGCCTGAAGCGCGCCATCGTGGTGGTCGCCACCTCCGACGAACCGGCGCTGAAGCGCCGCCAGGCTGCCTACATGACCATGGCCATCGCCGAATACCTGCGCGACCAGGACATGGAAGTCCTGTGCCTGATGGATTCGGTCACCCGCTTCGCCATGGCCCAGCGCGAGATCGGGCTCGCCGCCGGCGAGCCGCCGACCACCAAGGGCTATACGCCCACCGTCTTCACCGAGCTGCCGAAGCTCCTGGAGCGCGCCGGCCCGGGCCCGATCCGGCCGGACGGCACCAAGGCCGGGCCGATCACCGGCATCTTCACTGTCCTGGTGGACGGCGACGACCATAACGAGCCGATCGCCGACGCGGTGCGCGGGATCCTCGACGGCCACATCGTCATGGAGCGCGCCATCGCCGAGCGCGGCCGCTTCCCGGCGATCAATGTGCTGAAGTCGATCAGTCGGACCATGCCCGGCTGCCACGGTCCGCAGGAGCGCGAGATCGTCAGCACCGCGCGCCAGACGCTGTCGGCCTACGCCAACATGGAGGAGCTGATCCGCATCGGCGCCTACCGCACCGGCGCCGACCCGCAGGTCGACCGCGCCATCGCGCTCAATCCTCAGCTCGAAGCCTTCCTGGCTCAGGACAAGGATGAGGTCACCAGTCTGCAAGCCGGATTCGAACGGCTGGGCGGCATATTGGATAGCGTGCCCGCATGAGCTGGTCAGAGTCCCTCATCAAACTCGCCACCTTCGAGGTGGAAAACCGTCAGATCCGCCTGGCGGAGATCGCCAAGCGCCGGGCCGACGCGGAGATCCGGCTGATGGTGCTGGAGGCCGAGGGCGAGGCCGAGGCCAAGCACGCCGAGCGCGACGCCGAGGCCGGCTGGTACATGGTGGGCTACGGCGACGGCCTGCGCATCCGCAAGGCCGCCATCCAGGCGGAACTCGACCTCATCGCGGTCGAGGAGCTGGGCGCGCGCGACGCGCTGGCCCAGGCCTTCGAAGAGCAGAAGAAGTACGAGCAGGTCGCCGAAAACGCGCGCCTGGCGCAGGTCAAGGAAACCAAGCGCCGGGAGAACGCCGAACTCGACGAAGTGGGCATGCAGGCCGCGCGCCGCAGCGGCGCCGCCGCCTAGACCGTGACGCCAATCTAATCGGCCTGCCTGCATCTGGCCGTCGGGCTGGCCGCCTCCTATCAATAGAGACGAGGGGCCCGTCATGCGCTTAGTGGAGAACCTTTTGTACGCCGCAATGCTGGCGGCCGCGCCACTCGCAGCCGCGGCCCAGCCCCCAGCCGCCGCCGCCGCCGCCGCCGCCGCGCCGGACCTGGAGGCGCTGATCGCGGGCGCGACGCACGAGCTCTCCTTCGCCGGCGGCGAGCTCTCGGGGCCGGGCGGGGGAATGCTGCACGACGCCACGGCGCAGAGCCAGTTCGTGCTGGTGGGCGAGAGCCACTTCGACCACGACACGCCCCAGTTCGCGCAGGCGCTGTTCCATATGTTGCAGCGCGAGCACGGCTTCGACCACCTGGTGGTGGAACAGGACGGGGTGGGCATCGAGGACGCGCTGGCGCCCGGCGTTCGCGGCGACCCGCAGGCCATCGCCGACCTGGCCAAGCGCTACCCGACCTTGCTGGGCTTCGCCTCCGACCAAGACCTGGAGTTGCTGGCCGACGTGGGCGCGCGGGTGAAGGGGCCGCACCCGATCTGGGGCGTAGAGCAGACGCAAGGGGCCGCGCGATACCTGGAAGAACTGGACCGCCTGGCGCCGACGCCGGCCGTCCGAGCGATGATTGCGCCGCTGCTGGCGGAGGCGAGGCGCTACGACACCCGCGAGACCCTGGGCAAGTTCCTGGCCGAGGACCGCACAACGCTCGCTCGGCTGCAGGCGCTGCAGGCGGCGTTCAAGGCCCCGCCGGGCTCTCGCACCGACACCCTGCTGAACGGCCTCGTGAAATCGGCGGAGATCTATTCCTTCTACATGCGCGCCCAGGCGGGAGAGCCGGTGGGCCTCCTGAACAACACCGTGCGCGAGAGCTGGCTGAAGGCCGGCTTCGTCCGCCGCTACAAAGTCCAGGCCACGTCGGGCAAGCCGCTGAAGGCGATGTTCAAGTTCGGCGGGGATCACATGTTCCGCGGGCTCGATCCGGTGTCGGCCTTCCCGATCGGCAACTTCGCGCACGAGTTCGCCATCGCCAACGGCATGGAGGCCTACGGCATCCTGGTGGTCCCTACCGGAAGCTACGCCAAGATCGCCGACTACCCGGCCTATGAGCGGCTGCTGTTCCCCAGGGCCGAGCCGACCCGGCCGGTCCTGATCGACCTGCGCAGCCTTCGCAACTACCAGCGGTTCTTTCGGGCCAAGGTGGCGGCCGAGGACCAATGGCTGTTCCGCGCGCTGATCAACGGCTACGACGCCATCGTCATCCTGCCGAACAGCCGACAGGCCACGTTCGCGCGCACCGGCTTTCCCTGGATGAAAGGCAACTAGGCCTCAGCAACTAGACGCTGGGCGGCCCCTTGCGCTGGGCGTCCACGTCGGCGCGCAGGACCGCGAGGTCCTCGCTGATCCTGAAGATCGCCACGTAGAACTCGCAAAACGAGCGCCAGAGCAGGATCAGCGCGGCCATCACCAGGAAGCCGCCGATCACCACGGGGATCGCCAGCAGCAGGCCGAACAGCGAGGGGTCGCGGATCACCAGGCCTACCGCCGCGCCCATGGTCCCGAAGGCGCCCAGCGCAATCAGCGCCAGGCCGGCCCAATAGATCACGTGGATGACCTGGTTGGTCATCAGGTGCTCGAAGGTGAGCAGGTCCCAGATGACGGCGGAGCCCGTGCCGTCTGGCCGTTTGAGAGGTCGCCGCATCCGTATCCCAAAACTCGCGAAGCTTCGTCGGCGCTTCGTCGCCCGAACCGCTACCAGCCCGGGCGGGCGGCGGCAATGGCGGGCGGTTCAGCCCGGGAGGCCCGCCCCCGTCTCCTCGGCGTCGGCGACCGCCGGGGCGGATCGACGCACCACCGCGGCGTGCAGCATCACCGCGCCGGCGTAGGTGACGACGGCGACGACGCCCCACCGAAGCGCCTCGAGCGGCAGCGAGCGCACGATGAGGGCAGCGACCAGCACGGCGGGGATGCCTCCGAGCGTCATGCCGAGGACTAGGGCGAGGTTGAGCGGGCGCGCCGAGACGATCCTGGCGCCGCTGGTCACCATCAGCAGGGCCGCCGAGCCCATCATGATCGGAAAGGCCGCGCGGGGGTCCATGCCCAGGAGGCTGACCAGGATGAGCGTCGGAGCGAAGTTGCCGATGCCGAGGTTCATCAGGATCCCGAGAGCGAAGCTGGCGGCGACGACCACGGCGGCCAGCAGGGGCGGCAGGCTCGTCGCGGCCCCGCCATGCGGCATCAGCCCGAGGTTCGAGAGCGCGAAGGTCGCCGCGGCGATCAGCAGGCCCAGGCCCAGGGTCAGGCGGATCGGGGTGACGGGCAGGCGCGCGGCGATCGACACGCCGAGCACCGCGCCCAGCACAGAGGCGGTGATCGAGGCGCCGAGCAGGAGGGGATCGACCTGAACGGCGGTGATGAAGACGAAGCCTTCCGTCGAGGCGGCCAGTGCGTAGCCGGTGATCATGGTGGCGGGGATCAGCTCGTCCGGCACGAGCCGGCGGAACTTGAAGTAGGCGGTGGTGGGCGCAAAGCAGCCGATGCCGAGCGCGTCGAAAAAGCTGGTGACGGCGCTGAGCGCGACGCCTTCCAGGGCGGGCGCGGTCGGCCGCCGGCGGATCGCCGCGCCCAGCGCCAAGGCGAAGATCGCGCTCGCCAGGGCCAGGGCGGACAGCAACAGGATCAGGATCATGACGGCTTGCGCCCCTCAGCCGTGTGTCCGGAGGCACCGTCGCACGTCGGGCGCCGACACGGAACGCCATCCGACGCCTGTCGGCGAAGGCCGCCTGAACCGACCGCGGCTCGTGCGCGACGGCGTCAGGGTCAGGGCTTGGTGAAGCTGGGCGCGGTGCTCACTGGGGCCGGGGTCTTGCCGGCGAAGCTGTCGGCGAGCTGCTTCAGGGTCCAGGCGTCGCCTTCCTTGAACTTGTCCAGCAACCAGTCATAGGCCGGGCCCTGGCCGTAGCCGACGCCGGTGACGGTCAGGCGCGTGCCTGCGCCTTCCCCTTTGAGCTCGAACACCGTGACTGTCTTTGCGAACGCCTCGGGATAGGGGAAGCTCGGCGGCGCCTGGATGTTGCGCAGCGCCAGCATCCGGCCAGGGATGAAAGCCGCGATCTGGTTCCTGATATTGTCGGGCTGGCCCAGGCGGGCCGCGGCCGAATAGTTTGTCTCGATCGTCCCGCCGATCCGGAAATCCAGGACCGCGAAGGGCACGCCCATCCGGCGCCACCCGTCCGCCGTGGTCAGGGCCTGCCAGACGGCGGCAGGTGGGGCGGGGATGAGGCCGGAGATCTCGAAGCCTCGGTCGGCGGGGGCAGCGGCCACCGCCAGGGCGGCGAGGAGGGCTGCGGGGATCTAGATCGTGCCCACCGTCTTCAGCTTGGCGCGGGGGTGGACCTCGTTCTGGCTCATCACCGGCGTCTGGCCGCGGAACCGCTCGATGATTGAGCGGACGTAGGGGCGGATGTTGGGGCTGGTCAGCAGGACCGGGGAATCGCCGGCCAGGGCCGCGCGCTCGAAGGTCTCGCGGACGCCACGCACGAAGTCCTGCAGGCGCGAGGGGGCGAGCGCCAGCTGCTTGTCGTCGCCGGTTCCCACCAGGGCGTCGGCGAAGGCGTTTTCCCATTCCGGCGTGAGCGTGACGATCGGCAGCGAGCCGTCCTCGCCGCGATGGGCGAAGGAGAGCTGGCGGGCCAGCCGGGCGCGGACCTGCTCGACCAGAAGGGTGACGGAGGCGGTATGCGGGGCGGCCTCGCCGATGCCCTCAAGGATCGCCGGCAGGTCGCGGATCGAGACCCGCTCGCGCAGCAGAGCCTGCAGCACGCGCTGGATCGTCGTGGCGGTGACCACCGAGGGCACGAGGTCCTCGACCAGCTTCTTCTGCTCGGCCGGCATGTCCTTCAGGAGCTTCTGGACCTCGGAGTAGGAGAGCAGGTCGGGCATGTTCTCCTTGAGGATCTCGGTCAGGTGGGTGGTGAGCACCGTGGCCGGATCGACGATGGTGTAGCCGCGGAAGGTGGCCTCCTCGCGCAGGTTCTCGTCCACCCAGGTGGCGGGCAGGCCGAAGGCGGGCTCGCGGACATGTTCGCCGGGCAGTTCCACCTGGCCGCCGCGCGGGTCCATGGCCATCATATGGCCCAGGCGAACTTCGCCGGCCCCGGCCTCCATCTCCTTGATGCGGATCGCATAGCCCTGGGAGGGCAGGCGCATGTTGTCGAGGATGCGGACAGACGGCATCACGAAGCCAAAATCGGAGGCCAGCGTGCGGCGCAGCGCCTTGATCTGGTCGGTGAGCCGGCGGCCCTCCAGGTCGTTGATCAGGCCCAGCAAGCCATAGCCCAGCTCGATCTTGATCTCGTCGATGGCCAGCGTCTGGGCGATCGGTTCGTCGGCCTGGGCGATGATGGGTTCGATCTCCACCGGGGCCGGCTCCATCGACTTCTGCGACCGGCGCCAGGAGAGCGCGCCCGCGCCGATGGAAATGGCGGCGAAGGGAATGATCGGCATGCCGGGGACCAGCGCGATGACGCCGGCGGCGGCCGAGACCATGCCCAGGCTGACCGGGTTCATGGCGAGCTGGGTGACCAGCGCCTTGTCGGCTGAGCCCTCGACGCCGGACTTGGAGACCAGGAAGCCCGCGGAGATCGAGATGATCAGCGCCGGGATCTGGCTGACCAGGCCGTCGCCGATGGTCATCAGGGTGTAGGTGGTGGCGGCCTGGGCGATGGGGATGTGGTGCTGCAGCACCCCGATCAGGATGCCGCCGATGATGTTGATGGCCACGATGATCAGGCCGGCGACCGCGTCGCCGCGCACGAACTTGGATGCGCCGTCCATGGCCCCGAAGAAGGTCGATTCCTGCTCCAGGTCCTTGCGGCGCTTCTTGGCCTCGGTCTCGTCGATCAGACCCGCCGACAGGTCGGCGTCGATGGCCATCTGCTTGCCCGGCATGGAGTCGAGGGTGAACCTCGCGGCCACCTCGGCGATACGGCCGGAACCCTTGGTGATCACCGTGAAATTGACGATCACCAGGATGGCGAAGACGATCAGGCCGATGACGAAGCTGCCGCCGGTCATCAGCTTGCCGAAGGCTTCGATGATGTGGCCCGCGCCGTGGACGCCCTCGTGGCCGTGGCCGAGAATCAGGCGGGTGGACGCGATGTTCAGCGCCAGGCGGTAAAGGGTGGTGACCAGCAGCACCATCGGAAAGCCGGTGAATTCCAGCGGTTTCTTGATGAGCAACGAGGTCATCAGGATCAGGACGGCGCTGGTGATCGAGATCGCCAGCAGCAGGTCCAGCAGGAACGCCGGGATCGGCAGGATCAGCAGGACGACGATGCCGACGACGCCCAGCGCCAGCGCCACTTCGCCACGGGCGATCCAGCCCCACACGTCGCGCGCGTTGGGGGTCTGGCCGTAGCGGGAGGGAGCCGAGGCGTCAGCCATGCTCTAGAAGCCGCTCATCCCGGCGAAGGCCGGGACCC
>PLEH01000135.1 GCA_003136395.1 Phenylobacterium sp. | reverse complement strand
CGGGCGCCGCGGCGGCCGCCGCGCCGGGGCCGGGTCCTGTCACCGTGCATCCCGCGCCGCTTCCGGAAGGTCCGAAGGGCCAGGTGCGCGCCGCCCTGCGCCACAGCTACGTCGGTTGCGCCGACCGCGACCTGGCAGGCCTGAATCGCGCCGAGCGCGATTTCTGCGACGAAAAGTTCGGCAAGGGCGCGAAGGACGTGAAGTTCGCGGGCCTGGGCCTCACCGCCGACAAACAGCGACTGCTCGACGCCGCCGGGGGGCGGAAGGAGGCGGACTACCGCTACAAGCACGGCACGGTCCCTTCGGGCCTTGGGAAGAACAACCTACCCGGCGTATCGGCCGAACAGATGTGTCAGGACCTCGGAGTCCCGCCGGACGAGTGCGTAGCCCACATCCGGAGGTAAGCCGCGCCTCGGGGAAGCTCAGTCCCGTGCCGCCCTAGGCCCCGCAACGCAAAGCGGCCCGGGCTGGCTCCCGGGCCGCTCCACGAGGCGGTGCTGGCGTCGCGAACTAGGCCGCGTGTTTCTCCAGCGGAGCCTCGAGCGCCGCCCAGTCGATCATGCCGTCGTGCTGCAGGTTCTCGAACTGCAGGACGCCCAGCGCCTCGAACTTCGGGCGGATCTTGTCGGTGAGCAGACCTATGCGCTTCAGGTTGGGGATCATCCGCTCGAACAGGAAGGTGCGGAAGGCGCGCCCGCCCTGGGTGGTGTTGTTGATCTCGATGGCCTCGGCCTCGGTGAAGCCGAACTCCTGGGCGACGTTGGTCGAGACCAGCCGGTCGCGCATCACCACGCAGGCCTCATAGGCGAACTGCGCCCGTTCCTCGATCTGGTCCTCCCGCAGCGCCCGAATCCAGTCCTCAAGGTAGTTGACCCCGAAGGCCACGTGCCGGCCCTCGTCGCGGATCACCAGGCCCACGATGTCGCGCAGCAGCGGATCCTCGGTCGTCTCATGAATGGTCTGGAAGGCGGCGAGCGCCAGACCCTCGATGAGGATCTGCATGCCGATGAACTTCAGGTCCCAACGCGGGTCAGTGAGCACCTTGTCCAGCAGGAACTTCAGGCTGGGGTTGATCGGATAGATCATCTTGCAGCGGGTCATCAGGTACTTGTGGAAGACCTCCACGTGTCTGGCCTCGTCGAAGGTCTGCGAGGCCGCGTACAGCTTGGCGTCGTGGGTCGGCGCGCAGCTGACCAGCTGGGAGGCGACCATCAGGGCGCCCTGCTCGCCGTGCAGGAATTGCGACAGGGTCTGGGCGTTGGCGCGGTGCTGGAACTCCCGCTTCTGTTCGGCGCTCAGCGCCTCCCACTTGGGATGGCCGGCATAGCCCTCGGGGCCCTGCCCCGCCGGGGCGCCCTCGGCGCGGACCGGCGGCGGCTGGTTCCAGTCGATGTCCAGTTCGGTATTCCAGTTGAACCGTTTGCCCAGCTCATAGAGCCGCCGGATCTTGGAATTGGCGGTCTCATAGTCCCAGTTGTAGGAGCCGGTCAGCGGNNGAAATACTGGACCTTGGTGGGCGGAACGTCGACGACCTGAACGTGCAGCATGGACTCATCTCCCTTGCCCGGACTCTTCCGGGTTCGGGGGCATCATAAAAGTGACGCTGGCGTCACCTTTGATGCAGATCAAGTCGACAAGTACCTCTTCGACCCAGCCTAAGGCTTCTGGACCGGCAGGTTCTTCGCCAGGAAGGTCTCGATGGCCTCGAATTGCTGCGTCGGCCCCTTCCCGGTTCGTTCGTCGTGATCCGTGTCCTTGAGCACGACAGTCTCGACCTGCTTGTGGGCGGCATTCAACGCCCAGACCATCGCCTCCGATTGTTCCGGCGGCATGATTGCGTCCTGTTCCTTCCACATCAGCAGGATCGGCCCCTTTACCGCTGAGGCGTGAACCCGCGGCGACATGGCCGCGAATCGCGGATCTCGGATGTCTGCTTTCTCGAGGACCGTCTTGATTGGGAAGAAGGGCGCCCCGCCCCAGCCTGCGGCAACACCGGTCAGGTCGCTGGCGCCCGACGTGGAGACGGCGCATGCGTAGGCATCAGGGTAGAGACTCGCTCCGGCCAGAGCGAGGTATCCGGCAAAGCTGTCGCCGACGATGCAGACACGCTTCGGGTCCACAAGCCCCTCGGACGACAGCGCCGCGATCCCGTCCAGCAGATCAGTCTCAACCTTGCCGCCCCACTCCCAATCGGCGGCTTTCTCAAAGGCGTCGCCGAAGCCGGACGAGCCGCGATATTGCGGGCGCAGGACCGCATAGCCCCGCGTCGCCAGGAACTGCGCCATGGTGTTGAAGCCATAGAAGTCCCGGCTTCGAAGCTCGTCGTGCGGCAGCACGATCAGCGGCAGACGGACGCCGGGTTTCGCGCCCGGCGGGAGCGTGACATAGGCGCTGAGTTCCAGACCGTCGCGCGCCTTGAACGTAGACCAGCGGGTGGCACCCAGGACCGCGCCCTTGAGTCCCGGATGGCTCTCGCCCAGGGGAGAGAGCTCCTTGCGGGTCTTGTCGTAGAGATACCGAGTCGTCGGCATGTCCGGCGAGCCGACGACGACCACAAAACGGCTGTGATCCAGCGACCAGTCCTCCAGTAAGACGTTGGCGGACTTGAACACCTTCTGAAGGCTCGCTTGCACGTCGGCCAGATCGGGCTGCAACCACTCCATCTCAGGATGGTCGGCGCCAAAGCCGCGTCCGGCGAGGGTGTCGACCTTCGCGTCCCAGACATAGGTCACGGGTTCGGTCTTGTGCGGCTTGCCCATCGGGGTCGTCGCGCCATCGGCCAGGTGCTTCAGCATGAGCTGATCGCCTTCCGGCCCATGGGTGGTGATAATGATCGCGTCGTCCGGCAGAGAATAGCCGAGGTAGCCACGGCGATCATCGACCCCGTTGCTGCGCCAGACCTGCTTCCACGGCCCGTCCCGCCCCGCCCTCGCTTCGATTGCAAAATCGCCCTGCGTCAGCGCCACCAAGCGGCCGCGCGGGACGCCAGCCTTGTCGGCAATAAATGAAAAGGTCGTCGCTGAACCAACCTCCACCGGCTGGCCGTGGCCGGTCGTCGCATCGACATCGAGCAAGGCACGGTACGCCAAGCGGCCCTGAACGACGCCGCCGATCATGTACACATGCGCCGGAGTGCCCGGAACCTCGCCGAGCAGTTCGTGCCTAGTGAGAGTATTCGAGGTCTTGTCATCCAACAACATGGTCGTGGCTTGGCCATCGTCGGCCCGAACCACAGCGACCCGCGCCACCGTGCGATATTGATTGTAGATCTTGGTGGTGAAGGTGGTTTCGACAGTCACCCTGTCGTTGCCTAGCCAGCGAACCCGCACGATCGCCACATCTCCAATCTTGGCGATAGAGATCTTGGGCTGGTCGATCGTCTCGAACTTAACGACCGCCTGATCGCCTTCTCGGTCAACGATCGCCAACCGCTGACCGTCAGGCGAGATTTGGACGCTTCGGATGCCTTCCGAACCGGCGAACGCGGACACAGGCGGCGGCGCAGCCAGCGCCGGCGCGGCCAAGCTCGCGCATGCGGCCAGGGCCGCCAGGTAAGCTTTCATAGGAATCCCCCGACCCCGAACACTGCGGCCAAGCTACACCCTTCTCTGGCCCTCGCAATCGGCGGTTGCGGTCGATACCAAGACGGCCCGGGATCGCTCCCGGGCCGCTCGGTTACACGTACTGGCCGGAGCCCTGACTAGGACTCGACCCGTTCGGCCTCCGCCTCGACGGCGATGACTTCCGGAAGCGGCTCCATGGCCTCTTCGCGGCTGGCGGTGAGCGCCTCGTCGCGCTTGGCGGCGATGCGCTGCAGGTTCCGCAGATACGAGCCCGTGCCCGCCGGGATCAGGCGGCCCACGATCACGTTCTCCTTCAGCCCTTCCAGGGTGTCGACCTTGCCCTGGACCGAGGCCTCGGTAAGCACCCGGGTGGTCTCCTGGAAGGAGGCCGCCGAGATGAAGCTGCGGGTCTGCAAGGACGCCTTGGTGATCCCCAGCAGCACCGGCTGGGTGACCGCCGCACGGCCGCCCCGGGTCTCGGTCTTTTCGCTTTCCTCGTCGACTTCAATCTTGTCGAGGTGATCGCCCTTGAGCAGGCCCGTGTCACCGGGTTCGAGGATTTCCACCTTCTGCAGCATCTGGCGGACGATGGTCTCGATGTGCTTGTCGTTGATCGGCACGCCCTGCAGTCGATAGACCTCCTGGATTTCGTTCACCAGGAACTCGGCCAGGGCCTCGATGCCCAAGATCCGCAGGATGTCGTGCGGGTCGGGATTGCCGTCGATCAGGTACTCGCCCTTGCGGATCACGTCGCCGTCGTGGACGGCGATGTGCTTGCCCTTGGGGATCAGGAACTCGACCGCCTCGCCACCGTCTTCCGGGGTGATCTTGATGCGGCGCTTGTTCTTGTAGTCGCGTCCGAATTCGACGCGGCCGTCCATCTCGGCGATCACCGCGCAGTCCTTCGGACGGCGGGCCTCGAAGAGCTCGGCCACCCGCGGCAGACCGCCGGTGATGTCGCGCGTCTTGGCGCTTTCGGTGGGGATCCGGGCCATGACCTCGCCCGGCTTCACCTCGTCGCCGTCGCCGATCGAGAGCACCGCGCCCACCGGCAGGAGGTAACGGGCCTCGCCGCCGTTGGAGATGCGCATATAGGCGCCGTCGTCGCCGATCACCGCCATGGCCGGACGCAGGTCCGACCCCTTGGTGGAGGCGCGCCAGTCGATGACCACGCGGTTGGTGATCCCGGTGGCCTCGTCGGCTTCCTCGCGGACCGACATGTTCTCCACCAGGTCCTCGAACCGCACCTTGCCGCCCACTTCCGTGATGATCGGGGTGGTGTAGGGGTCCCATTCGGCAAGGCGCTGGCCGCGCTTGACCTTCTCGCCGTCCTTGACGCGCAGGCGGGCGCCATAGGGGGGCTTGTAGGCTTCGCGTTCCTTGCCATCGACCAGCACGGTCAGGGCCAGGTTGCGGCTCATGCCGATCAGATGGCCTTGGGCGTTCACCACGGTGTTGCCGCCGGCGATCTTGACCACGCCGTCGTTGCCGCTCTCGAAGAACGACTGCTCGGCCACCTGGGCGGTGCCGCCGATGTGGAAGGTCCGCATGGTGAGCTGCGTGCCGGGCTCGCCGATGGACTGGGCGGCGATGACGCCGACCGCTTCACCGATGTTGACCGGGGTCCCGCGGGCCAGATCGCGGCCATAGCAGGCGCCGCAGACGCCGACCTTGGTGTCGCAGGTCAGCACTGAGCGGATCTTCACCGACTGGACGCCAGCGGCCTCGACGAGATCGCACATGTTCTCGTTGAGGTAGGTGTCGGCCGGCACGACGATTTCGCCGGTGTTCGGATCCTTGATGTCCTCGGCGGCGAAACGGCCCAGGATGCGCAAGCCCAGCGAGACCAGCACGTCGCCGCCTTCGACCACGGCGCGAAGGGTGATGCCCCGCGTGGTGCCGCAATCTTCCTCGGTGATGATGCAGTCCTGCGCCACGTCCACCAGACGGCGCGTCAGATAGCCGGAGTTGGCGGTCTTCAGCGCGGTGTCGGCCAGGCCCTTACGAGCGCCGTGGGTGGAGTTGAAGTACTCCTGGACGGTCAGGCCCTCCTTGAAGTTCGAGATGATCGGCGTCTCGATGATCTCGCCGGAGGGCTTGGCCATGAGCCCGCGCATCCCGCCGAGCTGCTTCATCTGGGCCTGCGAACCGCGGGCGCCGGAGTTGCTCATCATGAAGATCGAGTTGATCTCGCCTTCACGGCCCGAGGCGTCCTTCGCCGCGGTGGAAACCTCGGCCATCATCTCGTCGGCGACGCGGTCTGTGGCCTTGGCCCAGGCGTCAACGACCTTGTTGTACTTCTCGCCCTTGGTGATCAGGCCGTCCGCATATTGCTGCTCGTACTCTTCCACGAGCTTGCGGGTTTCGGCGACGATCGGCGCCTTGCGTTGCGGGATGACGATGTCGTCCTTGCCGAACGAGATGCCGGCCTTGGCCGCCTCACGGAAGCCCAGAGCCATGATCTGGTCGGCGAAGATGACCGTCGCCTTCTGGCCGCAGTGCCGGTAGACGATGTCGATCAGGTTGGCGATTTCCTTCTTCGTGAGGTTCTTCTCAAGAAGCCGGTGGCCGACCGCCGGGTGTTGCGGGAAGAGCGCCGCGATCTTCATCCGGCCGGGCGAGGTCTCGATGACCTTGCGGACCAGATTTCCCTCGGCGTCCATCTCGCTGTAACGCGCGCGGATCTTGGAGTGCAGCGACACCACGCCGGCGTCCAGCGCCTGGTCGATCTCGTTGAGATCGGCGAACGCCTTGCCTTCCCCGGGCTCCCCGTCGCGCAGCAGCGACAGATAGTAGAGGCCCAGCACGATGTCCTGCGACGGCACGATGATCGGCCGGCCGTTGGCGGGCGACAGGATGTTGTTCGTGCTCATCATCAAGACGCGCGCTTCCAGCTGGGCTTCCAGCGAAAGCGGCACGTGGACGGCCATCTGGTCGCCGTCGAAGTCGGCGTTGAAAGCCGCGCAGACCAGCGGGTGCAGCTGGATCGCCTTGCCCTCGATCAGCTTGGGTTCGAAGGCCTGGATGCCCAGACGGTGCAGGGTCGGCGCGCGGTTCAAGAGAACCGGGTGCTCGCGGATCACCTCATCGAGGATGTCCCACACCGCCGGCTGCTCACGCTCCACCATGCGCTTGGACTGCTTGACGGTGCCCGAGAGACCCTTGGCGTCGAGGCGCGCGTAGATGAACGGCTTGAAGAGCTCGAGCGCCATCTTCTTGGGTAGGCCGCACTGGTGCAGCTTCAGCGT
>PLEH01000056.1 GCA_003136395.1 Phenylobacterium sp. | reverse complement strand
CCATCTGGTAGAGCGCCTGCACGGCGGCCAGGCGGGCGACGGAGCGGGCCTGCTTGGATCCGCCCGTCTTGGATGCGGCCTTCATCGCTTGCCGGCCACAAGCTGCTGACGAAGCGAGACCATGGTCAGGGCCGCGCGCGCCGCGCCGCCACCCTTGTCGCCCTCGCTGGGCTTGGCCCGCGCCCAGGCCTGGGCCTCGTCCTCGACGGTCAGGATGCCGTTGCCGATGCAAAGCCGCTTGCCGACGGCCAGGTCCATCAAGCCGCGGGCCGATTCATTGGCCACGATCTCGAAGTGATAGGTCTCGCCGCGGATCACGGTCCCCAGCGCGACGTAGCCGTCGAAGGGCGCGGCCGCGTGGGGGCGATGTCCGCCCTCCTCCGCCAGCGCGATGGCCGCGGGAATCTCCAGGGCGCCCGGCACGGTGACGATCTCATAGCTCGCGCCGAACGCCTCCAGGGCGTCGGTGGCGCCCTTCAGCAGCTCGTCGGCAATGTCGGAGTAGAAGCGCGCCTCGACGATCAGGATGCGGACTTGGTCTTCGCTCAATCTAAAGGCCCCTTTGGCTAGTGTCCCGAGTCCGAAGTTCGCGTGCGCTTGCGGCCGGCGCCGGACGAATTTCGGATTCGATAAGGACACTAGCAAGTCTATGTCTCCGGCGTGCCCCTTTGGATTTGAAGTTCGCTCAGCGCTTGGACCAACCAAGGCGAACTTCAAATCCGGCACGCCGGCAGGCGGAAGCCTTAGGCCGTTTCTCGCCAGCGGGCGAGATAGCGCGCCAGCATGTCGATCTCCAGGTTGACCCGGCTGCCGACCTTCAGCTCGCCCAGCGTGGTCACGTCCCAGGTGTGCGGGATCAGGTTGACCCCGAAGGTATCGTCCTCGACCTCGTTGACCGTCAGCGACACGCCTTCGACAGTGATTGAGCCCTTGGGGGCGATCAGGCGGTGCAGCGGCTTCGGCGCGCGAATCCGCACCCGGTGCGAGCCCCCCTCGTTCTCTATCGATAGCACCTCGCCGACGCCGTCCACATGGCCGGAGACGATATGGCCCCCGAGCTCGTCGCCGACCCGGGCTGCGCGTTCCAGATTGACGGCGCGGCCCTTGGTCCAGTCGCCGAGCGTGGTGAGGGACAGGGTTTCGCCCGAAACTTCCACGGCGAACCAGCCCGACCCCTTCTCCACGACGGTCAGGCAGCAACCGGCGTGGCAGACCGAGGCGCCGATCTCAAGCGTGGTCGTGTCGAACCCCGTCTCGATCTCGAACCGGCGATCGCGGTTGGTCTCCCTCACATCGCGCACGCGGCCCACGTCGGTGACGATCCCGGTGAACATCTAGCGTCCCGATTCCGAAGTTCGACCGTGCATGTGGAGTCCTCCTGCGAACTTCGGAATCGAAAGCGACGCTAGCAAGCTTAGACCGCTAGCGTGCTTCTTGGACTTGAAGTTCGTACTGAGCCGAACCAAACCAAGGCGAACTTCAAATCCAGCGCTAGATCCTCGCGTAACGTTCCCAAAGGTCGTCGCCGACCTCGCGGACCTCGATGCGTTTGAAGTGGAGCGCCTCGGCCAGAGCCGCAACGGCGAGCGCGCCGACCGCGGGTCGGCCCTCGGCTCCGATCAGTATCGGCGCGCGGAACCACTCGATGGCGTCCACCAGCCCGGCGCGCAGAAAGCTCGCCGCCACCTGACCGCCGCCCTCCACGAATAGGCTCGACAGGCCTTCGCCGGCCAGGGCCTCGACGACGGTCTTGAGGTCCGGGCGGTCCTCGCCCTCCGCGCGCACCCGCAGGACCCGCACGCCCGCCCCGGTCAGCGCCGGGTTGGGCTCGGTCGTGGCGACGACGTAGGTCGGGACATCGCGCGCGGTCTTCACCAGCTTGCAATCCGGCGAGAGCCGCTGGCGGCTGTCTAGCACCACCCGCGCTGGCTGGCGGCCGCTGTAGCCCGCAAGGCGCACCGTCAACTCGGGATCGTCGGCCTGCGCCGTCTGCACCCCCACCAGCACGGCGTCGTGCTCAGCGCGCAGGCGATGCACCGCCTCGCGCGCCGCCTCGCCGGTGATCCAGCGGCTTTGTCCGCTCGCCGTGGCGATGCGGCCGTCGAGCGAGGTGGCGAGCTTCAGGGTGACGGGCAAAGGGCTCTTAGGCCTCGTCTTCGGTCGCCTCGGCCAGGCCTTCCTCGCCGAGGAACTTGGCGAAGTCCTGGGTCTCTCGGAAGTCGCGGTAGACAGAGGCGTAGCGGACATAGGCCACGTCATCGAGCGCCTTGAGCTGTTGCATGACCAGCTCGCCGACCGCCGAGGATGGCAGCTCCGTCTCGCCCATGCTCTCCAGCTGGCGCACGATGGACGAGATCATCCGTTCGATCCGTTCCGGATCGATCGGACGCTTGCGGGTCGCGATGGCGATCGAGCGGGCGAGCTTGTCGCGCTCGAAGGGCGTGCGCCGGCCCGAGCGCTTCAGGATGGTCAGCTCGCGTAGCTGAACGCGTTCGAAGGTGGTGAACCGGCCGCCGCATTCCGGGCAGAGCCGGCGGCGGCGGATCGCGGCGCCATCTTCCGATGGACGGCTGTCCTTGACCTGGCTTTCGAGGTGACCGCAGAACGGGCAGCGCATGATCTGGCCCCTTTCGGCCTATCGACCCCTATCCGTTGTAGATAGGAAAGCGCGCCGTCAAGGCCAGGACCTCCGAACGAACCTTGGCTTCGACCGCGGAATTGTCGCCGCCGGCGGCCACGCCATCCAGCACTTCGCCAATCCAGGCGCCCACCTGGCGGAATTCCGCCGGGCCGAAACCGCGGGTCGTGCCGGCGGGCGAGCCCACCCGAAGGCCCGAGCTCAGCATGGGCGGCAGCGGGTCGAAGGGGATGCCGTTCTTGTTGGTGGTGATCCCGGCGCGTTCCAGGGCGATCTCCGCGTCGGCCCCGTTCACGCTCTTCGGCGTCAGGTCCACCAGCATCATGTGGCTGTCGGTGCCGTTGGACACGATCTTGAAGCCGGCCGTCTGCAGGCTGTCGGCGAGAGCGCGCGCGTTTTCGATGACGTTCTTCGCATAGATCTTGAACTCCGGCCTGAGCGCCTCGCCGAAGGCCACGGCCTTGGCGGCGATCACATGCATCAAGGGGCCGCCCTGCAGGCCGGGGAAGACCGCGCTATCGATCTTCTTCGCCCACTTCTTGGAGTTGGTCATGATCATCCCGCCGCGTGGGCCGCGCAGGGTCTTGTGAGTCGTGGTGGTGACGATGTGGGCGTGCGGGAACGGGTTCGGATAGACCCCCCCAGCCACCAGGCCCGCATAGTGGGCGATGTCGGCCATCAGGACCGCGTCCACCTCGTCGGCGATGGCCCGGAACTGTTCGAAATCGATGTGCCGCGAATAGGCCGACGCCCCGGCGATGATCACCTTGGGCTTCTCGGCGCGGGCGACCTCCCAGGCCTGGTCGTAGTCGATCAGGTGGTCCTGCTGGCGCACGCTGTAGGCCACTGGGCGGAACCACTTGCCGGACTGGTTTACGCTCTTGCCGTGGGTCAGGTGCCCGCCGGCGGCCAGGTCCATGCCCATGAAGGTGTCGCCCGGGGCCATGGTGGCCATGAACACCGCCTGGTTCGCCTGGCTGCCGGAATGCGGCTGCACATTGACGAACTCGCAGTCGAAGAGGCGCTTGGCCCGTTCGCGGGCCAGCTCCTCGGCCTCGTCCACCACCTCGCAGCCGCCGTAGTAGCGCTTGCCCGGATAGCCCTCGGCGTACTTGTTGGTCAGCACCGAGCCCTGCGCCTCCAGGACGGCGCGCGAGACGATGTTCTCGGACGCGATCAGCTCGATCTGGTCCTGCTGGCGTTTCAGCTCGGCGTCCAGAATGCGCGCGAGATCCGGGTCGCTCCGGGCGACGCCTGAGCTGAAGAAACCGTCTGCGGAGGACTGAGCTTGCATGTGGAGCGTCAAGGGCGGCGCCTTTCGGGCTGTCGATTCTGGGGCGGCGGAGTGCGCTCTTTACCCCCAAACCGCCCCCGCCTCCATATGGGGTCTCCTCATCGCGCACGCGGAGCGGGAACAATCTAATGGCGCTCGCGTTCCATCTTCGCCGGTCGTGCAGGTCTCGCCGCCGTCGGGTCGGCGTCGAATCCAGTGAGAGGGGGATTTCCATGAGCGTTGGACCGGACCCGGAGGGGCCTTCGGGTGAAGAGTTGTTGCGGCTCAGCTCGGATGTCGTCGCCGCCTATGTGAGTCGCAACGCCGTGGCCGCGGACGCCGTCCCTGAGATCATCCGCACCGTCCATCAGGCGATGGAGGGGCTCGCCCGCGACGGCGCGCCGGCCCCCGAGCTGCGCCCCAAGCCCGCTGTCTCGATCGGCCGCAGCGTGCAGCACGACTTCATCGTCTGTCTTGAGGATGGCAAGAAACTGAAGATGCTCAAGCGCTACCTGCGCTCGCGCTATGGGCTGAGCCCCGACGAATACCGCAAACGCTGGGGCCTGGCGGCCGACTATCCGATGGTGGCGCCGGCCTACGCCGCGAGGCGCTCCGACTTCGCCAAGAAGATCGGCCTCGGTCGCGGCGTCCGGCGCGGAAAATAATCATGGGGCATTCGCACAACCGCCTGCGCCCGTTCGCGATCTCCGGCTACGAGATCTTCGACGAGGACTTCGGGGCGACGGGCGAAGTGGTGATCTGGTCGCGCTCGCCGCTGGTTCCGCGGCTGGGCGAACGGTTCAACGTCGAGACGTGGGGCGATGTGCACGAGCTGGCGGTGGGCGAGATTCGCACCTTCACCGGCGGCTGGACCGCGGTCTGCCGGACCTTGATTCACTAGGCGGCCGGCAGACGGCGCTTTTGCTCGCCGCCCGCCAGGACTAGCCTTCCGGGAAATCCGTGGGAGGACACGATGAGCGTGACCGAGGCGCGCCCGGTTTGGATCGGCGAGTTCCGCAAGCCCCGCAATTCGGCCGCCGAGGTCAGGGGCTCCATCCACGACGACGCCACCGCGTCCAAGCTGGGCTTCAAGGGCGGCACTGTGGCGGGCTCCATCCACATGGACCAGTTCGTCCCCGGCCTCCTGGAGATCTACGGCGACCGCTGGTTCGAGATTGGCGCCATGTCGCTCTACTTCACCCAGGCCACGGTCGACGCCGAGGCGGTCCGCGCGACCATCGAGCCCGGCGACGAGCGCGCCCGCCTGACCATGCACAACGAGGCCGGCGCCCAGATCTGTGAGGGCACGGCCACACTCGGCCGCGATCCGCAGTCTGAGCTCGCAAAGCGGTCAGAGGCTCAGACTCCCGCCGAACCCGGCGCCCTTCGCATCCTCAAGGACCTCAAGGTCGGCGACGAACATCGCGACCTGCCCATCCGCATCGAGCCGGAGGGCCTGGCGAGCTACCTCGAACGGATCACCGAGCTTGTTCCCGCCTATCGCGACGACAAGGTCCTGCCGCCCGCCCAGCTCGTCCACATGACCCACATGACCCGCAAGTCGGTGCTGGCCAAGGCCGCCCAGCCGTCGGTGGGCCTGTTCGGGGCCCTGGAGGTGGAGCAGATCGCCGGCCCCTTACGCGCCGGCGTCGACTACCTGGCCCGCACCAGGGTGCTGAAGCTCACCGAGAGCCCGCGCACGGAAAACGTCTGGTACGAGGTGATCTTCACCGCCAGGGACGGCCCTGCCAAAGAGGGGGGCCCCGACGTCGGCCGGTTGCTCTACCTGCTCAGGTTCATGAAGGGCTCGTCGCCGCTGTGGACTGGGCCGACTTAAGAGCCGCCCGGGATCGCCAGCACGGACCGATTGTACTTGAGCGCATAGGCTTCCGCGAGCGGTCGAAGGCGCGAGCAGGCCGCTGGCGCGGTGTCGGCTGTCTCCTCGATCATCACCGTCTGATGCTCGGCTCCGTCCTCACCGGGAACGGTTCCCGCGTAGCCGCCGAGCATGAGGAGGTGGCGGTCACCGCGCTGCACCGCCTTCCTCGCATCGGTGGTCGCGTCGGCAGTCCTGAGCCTTTCGAGACCCGGACACCTGTCGACTCCGCGTTGGCAAGCGCCCAGAGTGACAAGAAGAACCAGCGCCGCAATTGGCTTGGTCGGCATCGGGCTCGGGGCTAGGCCGCGACGCCGCCGACGCGCTTGATGTTGCACTTGACCCAGAGGGTCTCCAGCGCGGCCACCAGGGTGTCCATCATCTCGTCGGTGTGGGCCGGCGAGGGGGTGAAGCGCAGGCGCTCTGTGCCTCTGGGCACCGTGGGGTAGTTGATCGGCTGGACGTAGATGCCGTGGTCTTCCAGCAGGATGTCGCTGATCATCTTGCAGTGGACCGCATCGCCCACCAGCACCGGGACGATGTGGCAGACCGAGGGCATCACCGGCAGGCCGGCGTTCAGCAGCCGCGCCTTCAGCGCCGCCGCCCGCTCCTGGTGGGCGATGCGGATCTCGTTGTGCTCTTTCAGATAGCGGATCGAGGCCACCGCGCCGGCGGCCAGCGCCGGGGGAATCGAGGTGGTGAAGATGAAGCCGTCGGCGTAGCTCCTGATCGCGTCCACGATCACCGTGTCGGCGGCGATGTAGCCGCCCATGACCCCGAACGCCTTGCCGAGCGTGCCCTCGATGATGTCGATCTCGGCCATCACCCCGTCGCGCTCGGCCACGCCCGCGCCTCTGGGGCCGTACATGCCCACCGCATGCACCTCGTCGAGGTAGGTCATGGCGCCGTACTTCTTGGCCAGCGCCACCGTGCCCGGCAGGTCGGCCACGTCGCCGTCCATGGAGTAGACGCTCTCCAGCGCGATCAGCTTGGGCGCGGCCGGATCGGCGGCGGCCAGGAGCTCCTCGAGGTGTTCCAGGTCGTTGTGGCGGAAGATGTGCCGCTCGCCGCCGCGCCCGGCCTTGATGCCCGAGATCATCGAGTTGTGGTTCAGGGCGTCGGAGAACACCACCAGGCCAGGCAGGATCTTGTAGAGCGTCGAGAGCGAGGCCTCGTTGGAGACGTAGCCGGAGGTGAAGAGCAGGGCGGCTTGCTTCCGGTGAAGGTCGGCCAGCTCCAGCTCCAGCTCCACGTGATAGTGCGTCGTGCCGGAGATGTTGCGCGTGCCGCCGNNAGATAGTCGTTGGAGCACCAGACCACCACGTCGCTCTCCGAGCCGTCGCCGCGCGTCCAGGTGGCGCGCGGGAACTCGCCGCGATGGCGCTTCAGGTCGGCGAACACCCGGTAACGGCCCTCGGAGCGGACCTTCTCAAGAGCGGCCTCGAATGCGGAACGGTAATCCATCGACGTCTTCTACCCGGGTCCCGCGTCGAATTGGCTCGCGCGGGCGGCCGGTTCCCTCTGATGCGGCCTCGGTTTTGGCGCCGATAGCCGGGGTTGTCCATAACTCGGAAGGTCGCGGAGCATGACCTTTCGTAACAGACGGCTGAAATTTGTGATCGGCGGTTACCTAAGCTGAGTCCCTTCAGGCGTCTTTGCCCGGCGCAAAACCTCGGAAGAGCTCCAGGATCGCCGAGAAGTCCTTGCCGCCGCCGCCCAGGCGGTCAAACAGCGCATAGAGCCCTTCAGCTTGAGCGCCCAGCGGCGTCGCCGCGCCGGCCTTGGCGGCGGCTTCCTGGGCGAGTTTGAGGTCCTTCAGCATCATGGCCGTGGCGAAGCCGCCCTCGTAGTTCCGGTTCGACGGCGCGGCCGGAACCGGGCCGGGCCACGGGCAGTAGCTGGTCAGGCTCCAACTCTGGCCGGAGGACTTCGACGCGATCTCGAAAAACCGCTCCGGCGCCAGCCCGAGCTTTTCAGCCAAGGCGAAAGCTTCACAGGTCGCGATCATGGTCGCGCCCAGCACCATGTTGTTGCAGATCTTGGCCGCCTGGCCTGCGCCATGGTCTCCGGCGCGGATGGTGATCCGCGACATCGGGCCGATGACGCCCTCGACAGCCGGAAAATTGGCCTCGTCGCAACCGACCATGAAGGCCAGCGTGCCGGCCTCGGCGCCGGCCTGGCCGCCGGAGACCGGGGCGTCGGCGAAGCGGAAGCCCGCTGCCGTGGCCTGGGCCGCGACCGCGCGGGCGCTCTCCACATCGATGGTCGAGCAGTCGATCAGCAGCGCGCCGGCCTTGGCGTTGGGCAGAATCTCACCGGCGTAGACGGCGCGGACGTGCTGGCCGGCCGGCAGCATGGTGATGACCGCGTCTGCGTCCCTCACCGCCGCGACCGCCGAACCCGCCGCCTGGCAGCCCGCGGCCACCGCCTTTTCCAGGGCGGTGGCCGACAGGTCGAAGGCCAAGACCTCATGACCCGTCTTGGCCTGGTTGGCGGCCATGCCGCCGCCCATGTTACCGAGGCCGATGAAGGCGATACGGGTCATGAAAGTCCTTTAGATCAGAAACTTACTTGGGCTTACGGAACTTGTAGATGAACTGGTCGGTCTTGCCGCGCAGCGAGGGGTCGAAGACGTTCTTGGAATGATCGTCGGCAGCGTTGGCGAGGAGCTTGCTCTCCCCCTCGAACTTGAAGCCGGCGGCCTCCACTTCCTTCTTCACCACCGCCGGGTCGATACGGTGCAGGGTGTTGGTCACCATGGCCCCGTCATTGGCCCGGTGATCGAGCACGACGAAGACGCCGCCCGGCTTCAGGGAGTTGAAGATCGCCTTGTCGAAGGCCAGCATGTCGATGTTCGGGACGTTCTTCACGTCGTGATAGTTCTGCGCCGTCCAGACCAGGTCGGCCTTGGTGGGGATCGACAGTCCGCTGGCCAGGGGCGCGTGGATCGACTTCACGTTCGAATAGTTGGCGTCGGCCGCGATGGTGTCCTGGGCGGGCGGCGGCGGGGCGGGCTTCGACGGATCGGCCGGGCGCGGCGGGCCGCCCACGGCGTAGACCGTCCCCTTGGCGCCCACGGCCTTGGAGAAGATGCGGGTGAAGTAGCCGCCGCCGGGGATCAGATCGACCACGGTCTGGCCTTGTTTCACGCCGGCGAACTCGAGCATGTCCGCGGGCTTGCGGTCGGCGTCGCGCTTGCTATCGGCTTCCGGGCGGGCCTTGTCGGCCACCGCGGCCATCTGGTTCGCGTCAGGCTTGGCGTAGGCGCCGCCCGCAGTCACGATCACGGCCAGCGCGGCCGCGGCAAACAGCTTGGATTTCATTCGTCGTCCTCCCGATGGCGGTCCAGTCCGGATCCGCCTTGCCGTCAAGGTAAGGGCGTCCACTCCTCAGTGGAAGGCAGGGGCGCGAAAATGCCTTCGATAAGCGTTTCGGTGACCGCTTCCAGGGTCGGCGGATCCCATTTCGGCGCGTTGTCCTTGTCGACGATCACGGCGCGCACGCCCTCCAGGAAGTCGCGCCGCTGCACCACCCGCGCGCCGATGCGGTACTCCATGGCCATGTTGTCGGAAAACCGGGTCATGGCGCCGCCAAGCTTCAATTGGTGGAAGGCGACTTTCATGGTCTGCGGCGACTTGGTCTTCAGCGTCGCCAGTTGGTCGCGCGCCCAGTCGGTGTCGGTAGCCTGCAGCGCCGCCATGATCGCCTCGACGCTGTCGCCGGCGAAAAGGCGGGCGATCTCGTCCTGATGGGCGGCCAGCGCCGGGCGGCCGGCGTCGCCTTCGAACTCGGTCAGGATGGTCTCGATGGCGGCGGGCTCCGCCAGGATCGCCGCCTTCAGCGCCGGAATCTGGGCGCTTTCCACATAGTCGGTGGCCAGGCCCGTGAGTTCGCAGTCGGCCGCCTTGATCCTGGCCCCGGTGAGCGCCAGCCAAAGCCCGATGTGGTCGCTCATCCGCGACAGGTACCAGCCGCCGCCGACGTCCGGGAAGAGCCCGATCCCGGTCTCCGGCATAGCGAAGGTCGTCCGCTCGGTGGCCACCCGGTAGCGGCAGGGCCTGGAGAGCCCCACGCCGCCGCCCATGGTGATCCCGTCCATGATCGCCACCAGGGGCTTGGGATAGTCATGCAGCAGGGTGTTCAGCCGGTATTCGGTGAAGAAGAACTCCCGCGCCAGCCGCCCGTCCCCGGCCCCGCTCTCGGCCAGCATGCGGATATCGCCGCCGGCGCAGAAGCCGCGCTCGCCGGAATGGTCGATCAGCACCAGCCGCACGGCCGGATTGTCGATCCAGGCCAACAGCGCCTCGATCATCAGCCGGCACATGTTGGTGGTCAGCGCATGCAGCGCCTGGGGCCGATTGAGCGTGATCCGCCCGACCTTTCCCTCGACGCGGGTCAGGACTTCAGGGTCTTCACTCATTGCCGGAACAGCTCCCTGGCGGTGATCACGCGCATGATCTCGTTGGCGCCTTCCAGGATCTGGTGGACGCGCAGGTCGCGCACGATCCGCTCCAGCGGGAAGTCCTGCAGGTAGCCGTAGCCGCCGTGCAGCTGCAGGGCCTGGTTGGCGACCTCGAAGCCGGTGTCGGTGGCGAGCCTTTTGGCCATGGCGCAGTACTGGGTGGCCTTGGGGTCGCGGTTGTCGAGCGCATGGGCCGCGCGCCGCACCATCAGCCGGGCGGCGTCCAGCTCCGTCGCCATGTCGGCGAACCGCCATTGCAGGCCCTGGAAGTCCTTCAGCGCCTGGCCAAACTGCCTGCGGGTCTCCAGGTGCTGTTTGGCGAGATCCAGCGCCAGACCGGCCCCGCCCAGGGAGCAGGAGGCGATGTTGATCCGCCCGCCGTCGAGCCCCGCCATGGCGAAGCGGAACCCGTCGCCCTCCGCCCCGATGCGGTTCTCCGCCGGAACCCGGCAGTCGTCGAAATTGACCTGGGCCGTGGGCTGCGACTTCCAGCCCATCTTCTTCTCCTGAGCTCCGAAGGAGAGACCCGGCGTCCCCTTCTCCACCACCACAGCCGAGACCCCCTTGGCGCCCGGCCCACCGGTGCGGACCATGACCACATAGATGTCGGAGGTCCCGGCGCCGGAGATGAAGGCCTTGGAGCCGTTCAGGACATAGTGATCGCCATCCATCCTGGCCGTGGTCGCGAGCGCCGCGGCGTCGGAGCCCGAACCCGGCTCGGTCAGGCAGTAGGAGGCGATCAGCTCCATGGTCGTCAGGCGCGGCAGGTACCTGCGGCGCAGCTCGTCCGACCCGAACCGGTCGATCATCCAGGACGCCATGTTGTGGATCGAGATGAAGGCGGCGGTGGAGACGTCGCCGTAGCTGAGCTGCTCGAAGACGATCGAGGCGTCGAGGCGGGACAGCGCCGACCCGCCCACGTCCTCCTGCACGTAGAGACCCGCGAACCCCAGTTCGGCGGCCTTCTTCAGCACGTCCACGGGGAAGTGGCTCTCGGCGTCCCAGCGGGCGGAATGGGGCGCGAGCTCGGCGGCGGCGAAGGCGCGCGCGGCGTCCTCGATGGCCCGCTGGTCGTCGGTGAGGTTGAAATCCATGGCGGCGGAGTCGCGCGCCGCGCGCGGGCTGTCAACAAGCGAGCCTGCCCATCTTATTCCCGCTCATCCCCGCGAAGGCGGGGACCCATAAGGCCTCTCCGCCGATCCGGCACGCTAACCCCCAACCGCGGCTTGGATCCCCGCCTTCGCGGGGACGAGCGGAGGAAGGGGTTGCGCAGCGGAGCTCAGCGGGTGCAAACGGCCCTCCATGACCAAAGCGCCCCTCGCCGCCTATCCCGCCCTGCGCCTGCGCCGCCTCCGCCAAGCCGACTGGGTCCGCCGTCTGGTGCGCGAGACCGTGCTGACGCCATCGGACCTGATCTGGTCGATGGTGGTGCACGAGGGCGAGGGCGAGGTTCCAGTGGCCGCCATGCCGGGGATCAGCCGCCTGTCGGTGAAGGGCTGCGCGGCGGCGGCGAAACAGGCCAGGGCGCTGGGAATCCCGGCCATCGCGGTCTTCCCGCACATCGACGGCGGCAAGAAGGACGCATCCGGTTCGGCCGCCGCCGACCCCAACGGCCTGGTCGCCAATGCCGTCAAGGCCATGAAGGACGCCGCACCCGAGGTGGGCGTCATGTGCGACGTGGCCCTCGACCCCTTCACCGACCACGGCCACGACGGCCTGATCGAGAACGGCAAGATCCTCAACGACCCGACCATCGAGGCCCTGGTCGCCCAGGGGATCATGCAGGCCAAGGCCGGCTGCGACATCCTCGCGCCCAGCGACATGATGGACGGCCGCTGCGGGGCGCTCCGCACCGCGCTCGAGGCCGAGGGCCTGCAGGACGTGATGATCATGTCCTACGCGGCCAAGTACGCGTCGGCCTTCTACGGCCCCTACCGCGAGGCCATCGGCTCCGGGAAGCTCGGCACGGGCTCGGTGGAGAACCCCGGCGACAAGAAGACCTACCAGATGGACTCGGCCAACCACGCCGAGGCGCTGCGCGAGGTGGCCCTCGACATCGCCGAGGGCGCCGACATGGTCATGGTCAAGCCGGGCATGCCCTACCTCGACATCGTCCGACAGGTGGTGGACGCGTTCAACATGCCGACCTTCGCGTTCCAGGTTTCGGGCGAATACGCCATGCTGATGGCCGCCGCCCAGAACGGCTGGATCGAGGAAGAGCGCGCGATCATGGAAAGCCTCGGCGGCTTCAAGCGCGCCGGCGCCGCGGGCGTGATCACTTACTTCGCCCCGCGGGCGGCGAAGCTGCTCGGAGCCTAGGGACGCCCGGTATGCGGCGCGTCGACCGTCGCGATCAGGATCTTGCCGGTCGGCGACGCGGCGGCCTGGTGAGAATCCGAACTCGACGCGGTCAGCATGAAGAGCGTGCGCCCGTCGTCGCCCCCCAGCATGCAGGCGTAGCAGGGCGCGCCGGTGTCGATGATCTCCTTGACCTCGCCGCCCTCGGCGATCCGGACGCACTGCGGGGCGATGGGATTGGCGACCCAGATCGCGCCTTCCGCATCCAGGCAGATGCCGTCCGGCACGGCCGGCGATGTCGGGGCCCACATGCGGCGGTTCGCGAGGTCGCCGTTCGCCGCGATGTCGAAGGCGGTGAGGCAGGCGGCCAGGGTCTCGCCCAGGATCAGGGTCTTGCCGTCGGGCGTGATGACCGGGCCGTTCGGGAAATGCATGTCCTCGGCCACGATGCGGGCCTGGCCGTCCGGCGCCACATAGGCGAGCCTGGCGGTCGGGTGGCTGGCCAGGACGTCGGGCACGCCGCGGGCCTCGATCTCGGCGTCGAGGTTGAAGCCGAAGTTGCCGACATAGGCGCCGCCTGCGGCGTCCACCACCATGTCGTTGCAGTGATAGGTCGCGATGTGACCGAGGTCGGCGTGCAGAGCGATCTTGCCGTCGGCGGTTCGCCGCAGGACCTGGCGCTTCACCATCGAGACGATCAGCATCGACCCGTCCGGCATCCAGCCCAGCCCCGAGGGCTGGTCGTCGATCTCGAACTCCGTGCGCAGGTCGCCCGCCAGCGACACCGACTTCACGGCGTGGGCGTAGAAGTCGCTGAACCAAAGCCGCCCGTCCCGCCAGCGCGGGCCCTCGCCGAAGTAGATGCCGTCCGCCAGAACCCGGGTGGTTCGCGCCATCGTCGTTCCTCCATGGCCGATGTCATACCCGGCCTGAAGAAACCCTAGGGTCAGACGCGCGGCGCCGCCAGCCAGTCCTTGAGGATCGCGTTGACCTTCTCCGGCGCCTCCTGCTGCACCCAGTGGGAGACCTTGGGCAGCCGCTCGATCGTCAGATCGCGGACGTAGACGTCCGTACCGTCGAGGAGCTCGATGCCAAGCGCTGCGTCTTCCTCGCCCCAGACGATCAGGGTCGGGGTCTCGATCACCGGCCAGGGCCCCGCGAGCTTGCCCTGCGCGCGCATGGCCGCACGGTACCAGTTGATCATCCCGCGCATGGCGCCCGGTCGCTGGGCGTCCTTCGCGTAGCGGTCCAGCACGTCCGGGATGAAGTTGGACTTATCGACAGCCATGCCGTGGAAGGCGCCCCGGATCGCGCGCGCATCATTGGCGGTCATGGCCCTCTCCGGCAGTCCCGGCAGCTGGAAGAAGAACATGTACCAGGACTTCTTCAGTTGGGCCCAGGAGCGGCGCAGGTGGGCGCTCATCACCGCCGGGTGCGGCACGTTCATGATCACCAGCCGCTCCAGAGGCCGGACCCGGTTGGCCGCGAAGGTCCAGGCGAGGCCCGCGCCCCAGTCATGGCCGATCAGGGTGACGCGTTTCGCGCCGCTGGCGTCGATCAGGGCGGCCACGTCCTCCATCAGCCGGTCGATCATGTAGGCGGAGACCTCGCGGGGCTTGGGCTCGGTCTCCCCGTAGCCGCGCAGGTCCGGCGCCCAGGCGCGGTAGCCCATCTCGGCGAGCATCGGCAGCTGGTGGCGCCAGGAGAACCGGCTCTCCGGGAAGCCGTGCAGGCAGAGCGCCAGATGATCTCCGCTCCCCGCCTCGTCGACGGCGAAGTCGAAGCCGTTGGCGGCCACGCGGCGGGTCTCGATGGTCATGCCGGCTCCGTGGTGAAGAAAGCGCTGTCGTGGTCGTAGCCGGGTAGCCGGACTGTCCCTGCGTCGCGCAAGCCAATCTTCTTCAGGACGGCGATGGAGCCGAGGTTGGCCGGCGTGGTGATGGCCACGACGGTCTTCAGGCCCACCACGTCGCGGCCATAGGCCAAGGCCGCGGCGGCGCTCTCCGAGGCATAACCCCGGCCCCAGAACCGCTCCAGGAAGGCGTAGCCGACGTCAGGGTGCTCCAGGCCGTCGCGCCTGACCAGGCCGCAGAGGCCGGCCGCCTCGCCCGTCGCCTTCACCTCGCAGCGCCAGAGCCCGAAGCCGTTGGCGGCGTAGCCGGCGCGCGCGCGCTCGATATAGCCCGCCGCGCCCGCCAGATCGCGGACGCCCCGGTCGCCGATGTTCTCCTTGAACCCGCGGCTCAGCAGCAGCTCCAGGATGAAGGGCGCGTCCTCGGCGGTGAGCTCGTGCAGCGAGAGGCGCCCGGTCTCCAGGATCAAGCCGGCTTCTCCAACCGCGCCACCAGGCTGGAGGTGTCCCAGCGCTTGCCGCCCAGCTTCTGAACCTCGGCGTAGAAGCCGTCGACCATGGCGGTCATGTCGAGCTTCGCGCCGTTGGCGCCGGCCTCGTCCAGGACCAGACCCAGGTCCTTGCGCATCCAGTCGACGGCGAAGCCGAAGTCGAACTTGCCCTCGCTCATGGTCTTCCAGCGGTTGTCCATCTGCCAGGACTGGGCCGCGCCCTTGGAGATCGCCTCATAGACCGCCTGTGGATCGAGGCCCGCCCGCGTCGCGAAATGCAGGCCCTCGGCGAGCCCTTGGACCACGCCGGCGATGCAGATCTGGTTGACCATCTTGGTGAGCTGGCCGGCCCCCGGCCCGCCCATCAGGCGCGTGGCCTTGGCGTAGGCGCCGATCACCGGATCGACGCGGGCGAAGGCCTCGGCGGTTCCTCCGCACATGATGGTGAGCTGGCCGTTCTCCGCGCCCGCCTGGCCGCCGGAGACCGGGG
>PLEH01000030.1 GCA_003136395.1 Phenylobacterium sp. | reverse complement strand
GTGCCTGGCCCCGCTGGCGGCCAGCGCGGCCTTCGGGCGGCCGAAGCTGCTGGCGCTGGGCGCGGCCTGCGGCGTGGCCGCCGCGGCGGTTGTGGCGCTGGCGACGGCGTTCGTGGCCCTGCCGAAGACCGGCGAGGCGCTCTCGATCTGGCTCACCCTCCTGGCGCTGTGGACCACCGGCCTCGGCTTCGCGGCGGGGNNGAGCTGGCGCTGCGCGAGGCGCTGGATCATCAGCCGCAGCTCCTGATGGCGCTCTATCCGGGCGGACGGATCCTCGAGGCGTTCGGCGAAGCCCCGATGGGGCTGGAGACCCGCGACCTGCCCGGCCGCAATCTGAGCGATCTGGTCTCCGTGGACGATCGCGCCAACGTCGAGGACGCCATGCTGCAGGCGGCGAGCGAGGGTTCGGCCGACGCGGCCTTCGTTCCGGCCCACGACACCCAGGGCTGGTGCGTGCTGGACGTGCGCCGGATGAGCTCGACCCGGCTGGTGGCGGCGCTCAGGGATGCGCGGGCGCAACGCACCCGTGAGGCCGAGCTCGATGAGGCCCGCCAGGCGGCGGAACAGCAGAACGCCGGCAAGTCCCGTTTCCTGGCCAACATGAGCCACGAGCTGCGCACGCCGCTCAACGCCATCATGGGCTTCTCCGACATCATGCGGCAGCGCCTGTTCGGGCCGATGTCGGAGCGCTACGCCGAATACGCCGACCTGATCCACGAGAGCGGGGCGCACCTGCTGGAGCTGATCAACGACGTGCTCGACATGTCGAAGATCGAGGCCGAGCGGTTCGAGCTGGCGCGGGAGGACTTCGACGCCCGCGACGCCATCGCCGCGGTCCTGCGCCTGATGCGCGGCCAGGCCGACCGGGCGGGGATCAGCCTGCGCGGCGACATCTCGGCGGAATCGCTCGAAGCCGAGGCCGACCGGCGCGCGATCAAGCAGATCGCCTTCAACCTGATTTCCAACGCGCTGAAGTTCACACCCAAGGGCGGCACGGTCACCGTCAGCGCCCATCCGGTCGGCGAGGTGCTGGAGATCGTCGTCGCCGACACCGGCGTCGGTCTCTCGCCGGAGGACCTGGCGCGGATCGGCAAGCCCTATGAGCAGGCCGGCGACGCCGACCAGCGCCAGGCGGGCTCGGGCCTGGGGCTGTCGCTGGTGCGCGCCTTCGCCCGGCTGCACGGGGGCGAGATGGTGATGGAGAGCAGGCTCGGCGAGGGCACCACGGTCACGGTGCGGATGCCGGTGCTGATCCAGGCCGCGCCGCAGGCCCGCGTGGCCGAGGCGTAGAGTCCCCAAGACCGCTCATCCCGGCGCAGGCCGGGACCCAGATCTCTTGGCTGGGTGGTGGGTTGGATCAGCTCTGAGCTCAAAGAGCCCGCGTCTGAGTCATTCCATCTGGGTCCCGGCCTTCGCCGGGATGAGCGGAATTAGCGCGCGGCGAGCTGCAGGAAGGCGCGGCCCGCGGCGAAGTCGCCGACTTCCACATAGGCGCGGCGGATGACGTCACCCGGGAACAGGAACTCGACGGCGACCGACTCGCGGGGATCCAGCCTGGCCAGCTCCAGCGCGGCGTCGTCGGAGAAGCGGAAGGCCCAGCCCGAGTCCACGCCCTCCTCCTTGACAGAATGGGGTAGGAGGTCCGGGCCGGCCTCGGCGCGGCCGGCGGCGGCGTAGGTCTTCTGGGCGCTGGGCGGCGGCAGGCGCTGGGCAAGCGGCAGGCCAGCGGTCGAGCCGCCGCCGAAACGGGCCAGATAGGGCCGGGCGCTGCGGGTCTGGTCGCGCAGGATCAGGCGCGCGGCGTAGGGCTGCGCGCCATCGGCGAAGCGGGCGACGGCGACCAGCGCCGAGCGGCCGTCGCGGCCGGCGAGGCCGAAGGCCATCCGGTCGGGCCCGAAGGCGGTCTCCTGGCTGAGCTGCCAGCGGAGATTTCGGCTGATGTTGCGGTCGGCGGCCCAGCCGGCCACGTCGCCGGCATAGGTCAGCCGCGTGATCTTGGCGAAGCCGGAAAAGGCGCTTTTCACCCGGCCCGCGGCCGTGGCCACGTCGGCCGAGCGGCAGTCGGCGGCGGCGGCCTTGGCCTGGGCGGCGCGTTGGGTGGCGCGCAGGGCGTCGGCGGAGATACCGGCGCGCAGGGCCGCGCCGCGGGCCAGGGCGGTCGCAGCCGCCAGCGCCGCGGCCACGTCGGGCGCGAACAGTCCGCAGCGTTGATCCGCCGCCGACATCACCGCACGCTCGTAGAAAAGGTCAGCCGGCTGCGCGCGCGCAACGCCGGGTACAAGAGCCGAAGCCCCCAGCACAAACCCCATCCACCGAGACGCCGGCCGCGCTTTTCTGCGCGAGCTCTTCATGCGTCGTCCGTTTTCGTTCTGGTCACGAGACCGTCGCCTGGAGTAGCGCAGTTAGCCTTGCCACTCCGTTACCCGCCGCCGGACACTCCGCCGCATGCTACTTTCTACAGACATCTGGGTCAGCGCCCTGATCCGCCGGGCCGAGCTTTCCGGCGCGTTCGGGATGGTGATCCGCAAGGGCGACGCGCGCGCCGGCGCCGTACTGGTCAAGGTGCTGAACCGGCCCCAGGGGACCGCCACCCTCTATGCCGAGGCGACCCGGCTCGACGGCGAGCGGGTCTGGATGCAGCCGGCGCCGTCCACCCAGGAGCCGGACCTCGACGCCTATATCGAGCGCGCCATCCGCGTGGATCCCGACATCTGGGTGGTGGAGATCGACGACCGCCAGGGCCGGCATTTTCTGACCGAGCCGGTGGAGAAGGGCTGAGGGCCCAGGCTTTTCAGCGGATTAACCGCGCTCGTGAACGGGGGTGAAAGCCTGATGTGCGACAAGCGCCGTTCCGCTCGAGATTTCCCGAAGGCCGCCCAGTTCCCGCATGCTGTTCCTGTTGAATGACACTGTCCTGCGCCTCGACGGCGTGGCCATGGACGCCGAGCTCAATGGGCGGCGGATGCAGAGCCTGGAATTTCCGGAAATCCTGCGGATGGGCCAGGAACTCTATACCCGCGAACCCCTGCTGCAGCGGA
>PLEH01000300.1 GCA_003136395.1 Phenylobacterium sp. | reverse complement strand
AAGATCGCCGGCATCATGCAGGCGCCTGCGGGTCAGCTGGCTCGCGTCGTCGGCGCCTACGCCGCCAAAGACGCCGCCTGATCGTCAATTTCGCAAACACACACGAAACTCAAAGGAAATCATCCCATGGCTAATCTCGAAAAGCTGGTCGACGAACTCTCGACCCTGACCGTCCTGGAAGCCTCCGAGCTGTCCAAGCTGCTGGAAACCAAGTGGGGCGTCTCCGCCGCCGNNAGATCAACGTGATCAAGGAAGTCCGCTCGGTCCGTCCGGACCTCGGCCTGAAGGAAGCCAAGGACCTCGTGGAGGCCGCTCCGGCCGCCGTGAAGGAAAACGTTTCCAAGCAGGAAGCCGAAGAGATCAAGAAGAAGCTCGAAGAAGCCGGCGCGTCCGTCTCCATCAAGTAAGTCCGCGCGGGTTCACCCGCCTCGAAAAGATCAGGGCCGGGGAGTGATCTCCGGCCCTTTTTCTATGTCCGCAAAGCGAGAGCGATCAGGGTCTCCTCCGGCGCCGTCAGGCTGGAATTGCGAGCCTTGGGCCGGTCCGTCTCGGGCATGCCATTGATCGCATAGACCAAGGTGCGGCCGTCGCGGCGGTTCCAGAAGAGGCCGGTGATCCAGCCGTAGGCGTCGCCGAAGTGGCCGCGCCAGTCGTCGCTCCGCGCGCCGAAGAAGGCGTCGCCCGCCGGCCCGGGGCGTCCCAGCGGCGCCTCGCAACCCAGGCCATAGCCCTGCAGGAGGCCGCCATCGATCTCGCCGTTGGGGTGAGCGGGATCGAAGGTCCAGGTCCGGGTCTGCATGGCCTCGAGCGCGGCCCGCGGGATGATCTGGCGGCCTCTCCAGCGCCCATGGCCGGCGTAGAGGCGGGCGAGGACGTCCATGTCGGCGAGGCTCAGCCGCAGGCCGCCCTGTGGCGAAAAGACGAAGCCGTTGTCGCCGATGCGGTAGTCGGCGGCGTCGAGGCCCGGCTGGTCCGCCGGGCGGGTGAAGGGCGTCCGGGGCGAGGGGAGAACCGTCCCGTCGGCCTGCGGCTGCCAGACCCCATCGACGAGATGGACCGCCGGCGCGGCGAGGGCCCGCCTGGCCTGGCTGACCCCGGTCCAGTTGTAGCCGATGTCGAGGCCCAGCGGCCGGAAGAGGACGCGGCTCATGTGGAGGTCGAAGCGTTCGCCGGCCCGCCGCTCGAGAATCTGGGCGACCAGGGCGAAGTTCACGTCCGCATAGGCGAACCAGGCGCCGGGCGCGTGCTCTGCCGGTCCGAACCAGCCGCCGGCGTCATAATGGCGGCCGCCCGACTCGAAGGCCTCCGAGAGCCGGTGGCCCAGGGGCACGGGGTAGGACGGTCCGTTCCTGAGCCCGCTGGTGTGCGACAGCAGCATCCGCGGCGTGATCGGCACGTCCGGGTGCGCCGGATGGCGCAGGCGAAAGCCCACCGGGTCCGAGGCGTCGGCGTCGAGGCTGAGGCCGGTCCGCAGGGCCAGCGGCATGAACGCCGAGGTCGCCACCATCTTCGACACCGAGGCCACCCGGAACGGCCGCTCCAGGGTGAAAGGCGACCCGCCCGCCCCGCCGGCCACGGCCCGCATCGCCACCGAGCCGTCGCCGCGCCGGGCGATGAGGCCGGCGCAGGCCATCTGCGGTCCGCCCGGCGGGTCGAGGACCGGGCCCAGCCCCTCGCCGCCGGCGGCTCTCCCGCCCGTGGCCAGGATGGCGGCCAGGGCGCCGGTGACGGCTCGGCGGTCGATGGGGGCGAACATGCGGCGAGCTTCGCTGCTTCCGAGCCGAGAAGAAAGCCGACGCTGGACCCCACCAAATTCTTGGTGGTGGCCTGAAGAACACATTTTCTTATGCCAGGGGGCTTCCCCTTTGGCGCGAAAAGTCTTATCTCGCCTCCTTCGCGAAAACCCCCGATTCCCGTGAAGCGCCCGCGTGCGCTCCCGAGAGGCGGGGTTTCGTGCGTTAAATGTCCCGAGGCATGGTCCGTCGCCCTCCGACCATGCGAAGGGGCGCCCTTGGCGATACGAGGGGCCTTCCAGCGTCCGGCTTTCCCGAATTGGGGGAGTTGAGGGTGGACGCAGGACAAAAATTATCGACGCGGGGAGTCCGTTCCTCGACGTCCTCAAGGGACACAAATGGCGCAATCCTTCACCGGCAAGAAGCGGATCCGCAAGTCGTTCGGCCGCATCCCTGAAGCCGTGCAGATGCCGAACCTCATCGAGGTTCAGCGCTCCTCCTACGAACAGTTCCTGCAGCGCGAGACGCGCTCGGCGGACCGCAAGGACGAGGGCATCGAGGCGGTCTTCAAGTCCGTCTTCCCGATCAAGGACTTCAACGAGCGCGCCGTGCTCGAATACGTCTCCTACGAGTTCGAAGAGCCCAAGTACGACGTCGAGGAATGCGTCCAGCGCGACATGACCTATGCAGCGCCGCTCAAGGTGAAGCTGCGCCTCATCGTGTTCGAAACCGACGAGGAAACCGGCGCCCGCTCCGTGAAGGACATCAAGGAGCAGGACGTCTACATGGGCGACATCCCGCTGATGACGGAGAAGGGCACCTTTATCGTCAACGGCACCCAGCGGGTCATCGTCTCGCAGATGCACCGCTCCCCCGGCGTCTTCTTCGACCACGACAAGGGCAAGACCCACGCCTCGGGCAAGCTCCTGTTCGCCGCCCGCGTGATCCCCTACCGCGGCTCCTGGCTCGACTTCGAGTTCGACGCCAAGGACGTGGTGTTCGTCCGCATCGACCGCCGCCGCAAACTGCCCGCCACCACCTTCCTGATGGCGCTGGGCATGGACGGCGAGGAGATCCTGTCGACCTTCTACGCGACCCTCTCCTACGCCAAGCGCAAGGAGAAGAAGGGCCAGGCCGGCGGCTGGGCCACCGAGTACCAGCCGGAACGCTGGAGAGGCGTGAAACCGGAATTCGCCCTGATCGACGCCCAGACGGGCGAGGAAGTCGCGCCCGCCGGCACCAAGATCTCCGCCCGCAACGCCAAGAAGTTCGCCGACGCGGGTCTGAAGACCCTGCTGCTGGCCCCCGAGGCGCTGACCGGCAAGTACCTGGCCAAGGACCTGGTCAACTTCCAGACCGGCGAAATCTACGCCGAGGCCGGCGACGAGCTGAACCCGGAGCTGCTGGCGGCCCTGGAAGAACAGGGCTTCGACACCCTGGAAGTCCTCGACATCGACGACGTGACCGTCGGCGCCTACATCCGCAACACCCTGCGCGTGGACAAGAACACCGCCCGCGAGGACGCGCTTTTCGACATCTACCGGGTCATGCGCCCGGGCGAGCCGCCGACGGTGGAAGCCGCCGAGGCCATGTTCAAGTCGCTGTTCTTCGACTCCGAGCGCTACGACCTCTCCTCGGTTGGCCGCGTGAAGATGAACATGCGTCTCGAGCTCGACTGCCCCGACGACGTGCGCGTGGTCCGCAAGGACGACGTGCTGGCGGTGCTGAAGACGCTGGTCGGCCTGCGCGACGGCCGCGGCGAGATCGACGACATCGACAACCTCGGCAACCGCCGGGTCCGCTCGGTGGGCGAACTGCTGGAAAACCAGTACCGGGTCGGCCTGCTCCGCATGGAGCGCGCCATCAAGGAGCGCATGAGCTCGGTCGATATCGACACGGTAATGCCGCACGACCTGATCAATGCGAAGCCGGCCGCCGCGGCCGTGCGCGAGTTCTTTGGCTCCAGCCAGCTCTCGCAGTTCATGGANNACATCGGCCTGATCAACTCGCTCGCCACCCACGCGGTGGTGAACAAGTACGGCTTCATCGAGAGCCCGTACCGCCGGATCAAGGACGGCAAGACGACCGATGAGGTCGTCTACATGTCAGCCATGGAAGAGGCCAAGCACGTCATCGCCCAGGCCAATATCAAGCTCGACAATGGCCGGATCGTCGACGACCTGGTCCCCGGTCGGATCAACGGCGAGCCCTCGCTCCTGCCGCGGGCCGACGTCGATCTGATGGACGTGTCGCCCAAGCAGGTGGTCTCCGTGGCCGCCTCGCTGATCCCGTTCCTGGAAAACGACGACGCCAACCGCGCCCTGATGGGCTCGAACATGCAGAAGCAGGCCGTGCCGCTCATCCAGACGGATGCGCCGCTCGTCGGCACCGGCATGGAGAGCATTGTCGCCGTGGACTCCGGCGCGGTCGTGGTGGCCCGCCGCTCGGGCATCGTCGAACAGATCGACGGCACCCGCATCGTGGTCCGCGCCACGGAAGAGACCGACCCGACCAAGCCCGGCGTCGACATCTACCGCCTGCAGAAGTTCCAGCGGTCCAACACCTCGACCTGCATCAACCAGCGTCCGCTGGTGCGTGTGGGCGACCGCATCGCGGCCGGCGACGTGGTGGCCGACGGTCCCTCGACCGACCTGGGCGAACTGGCGCTGGGGCGTAACACCCTCGTCGCCTTCATGCCGTGGAATGGCTACAACTTCGAAGACTCGATCCTGATCTCCGAGCGCATCGTGCGCGACGACATCTTCACCTCGATCCACATCGAGGAATTCGAGGTCATGGCCCGCGACACCAAGCTGGGTCCCGAAGAGATCACCCGCGACATCCCCAACGTCGGCGAGGAGGCCCTGCGCAACCTCGACGAGGCCGGCATCGTGGCGATCGGCGCCGAGGTCCTGCCGGGCGACATCCTGGTGGGCAAGGTCACGCCCAAGGGCGAAAGCCCGATGACCCCGGAAGAGAAGCTCCTGCGCGCCATCTTCGGCGAGAAGGCCTCCGACGTCCGCGACACCTCCCTGCGTCTGCCCCCGGGCGTCGCCGGGACCATCGTCGAGGTCCGGGTGTTCAACCGGCACGGCGTTGACAAGGACGAACGCGCGCTGGCCATCGAACGCGCGGAAATCGACCGCCTGGGCAAGGACCGCGACGACGAATTCGCGATCCTGAACCGCAACATGACCTCGCGCCTGCGCTCGCTGCTGGTCGGCAAGGTCGCCGTCTCCGGTCCCAAGGGCCTGGGCCGGGGCAAGATCGACGCCGACAAGCTGGAAGAGATCTCGCCGGGCCTCTGGTGGCAGATCGCGCTGGAAGACGAGAAGGCCATGGCCGAGCTGGAGGCCATGCGCCGCCAGTTCGACGAGGCCCGCAAGCGTCTCGACCGCCGCTTCGAGGACAAGGTCGACAAGCTGCAGCGCGGCGACGAGCTGCCGCCCGGCGTGATGAAGATGGTCAAGGTGTTCGTGGCGGTGAAGCGCAAGCTGCAGCCGGGCGACAAGATGGCCGGCCGTCACGGCAACAAGGGGGTCATCTCCAAGATCCTGCCGATCGAGGACATGCCCTACCTGGAAGACGGCACCCACGTGGACATTGTGCTGAACCCGCTGGGCGTGCCGTCGCGCATGAACGTTGGCCAGATCTTCGAAACCCACCTGGGCTGGGCCGCAGCCGGTCTCGGCAAGCAGGTCGCGGCTCTGCTGGAAGCCTGGCAGAACGGCGGCCAGCGCAAGGCGCTGATCGAGTACCTGCACGGCACCTACGGCAAGGAAGAAGAACTGCCGGAAAGCGATGAGGAGCTGATCGAGCTCTGCCGGAACCTGTCGAAGGGCATCCCCTTCGCCACCCCGGTGTTCGACGGCGCCCACATCGACGACATCGAGAACCTGCTGGAAAAGGCCGGTCTCGACCGTTCGGGCCAGTCCTACCTCTACGACGGTCAAACGGGCGAACGCTTCAAGCGCCCGGTGACGGTCGGCTACATCTACATGCTGAAGCTGCACCACCTGGTGGACGACAAGATCCACGCCCGCTCGATCGGCCCGTACTCGCTCGTCACCCAGCAACCGCTGGGCGGCAAGGCGCAGTTCGGCGGTCAGCGCTTCGGGGAGATGGAGGTCTGGGCTCTGGAGGCCTATGGCGCCGCCTACACCCTGCAGGAGATGCTGACGGTGAAGTCCGACGACGTGGCCGGACGGACCAAGGTCTATGAGAGCATCGTCCGCGGCGACGACACCTTCGAGGCCGGCATCCCGGAAAGCTTCAACGTGCTGGTCAAGGAAATGCGTTCCCTGGGCCTCAACGTGGAGCTGGAGAACAGCTGACGCGACCTCACGCCCTCCCTGGCCCGTTCTTGCTTGCAAGATTTTGGCCGGGGAGGGCGGTTCGCCCTCGCTGTTTTCCCTCAATCAATTTCGCGGGCAGATCCCGCAGAAGGAACCAAGATGAACCAGGAAGTCCTGAACATCTTCAATCCGGTCCAGGCCGCTCCGACCTTCGACCAGATCCGTATCGCGCTCGCCTCGCCTGAAAAGATCCGCTCGTGGTCGTTCGGCGAGATCAAGAAGCCCGAGACCATCAACTACCGGACCTTCAAGCCGGAGCGCGATGGCCTGTTCTGCGCGCGCATCTTCGNNAGTACAAGGGCATCATCTGCGAAAAGTGCGGCGTCGAGGTCACCCTGGCCCGCGTCCGGCGCGAGCGGATGGGCCACATCGAACTGGCCTCGCCGGTCGCCCACATCTGGTTCCTGAAGTCGCTGCCGAGCCGCATTTCGATGATGCTCGACATGGCGCTGAAGGACATCGAGCGCGTGCTCTATTTCGAGCACTACATCGTCACCGAGCCGGGCCTGACGCCNNGACGACAGCTTCACCGCCGAGATCGGCGCCGAGGCGGTCCAGGGCCTGCTGAAGGGCCTCGACCTCAACAAGGAAGCCGATAAGCTCCGCGAAGAGTTGGTCACCACCACCTCGGAAATGAAGCTCAAGAAGGCGTCCAAGCGCCTGAAGCTGATCGAAAGCTTCATCGAGAGCGGCAACAAGCCGGAGTGGATGATCCTGACCGTGGTCCCGGTGATCCCGCCGGAACTGCGCCCGCTGGTGCCCCTGGACGGCGGCCGTTTCGCCACCTCCGACCTCAACGACCTCTACCGCCGGGT
>PLEH01000173.1 GCA_003136395.1 Phenylobacterium sp. | reverse complement strand
GATCCTACCGTCGACATCGGCGCGATCCAGAATAGGCCGTTTCCGCCCCGCCACGGTGCGTTCAAGGGCGAGGTGACCCGGATTGTGCTGTCCTCTCTGCGGAAGGCGAGCGGGCCGCTTACGTCGCGCGACATCGCCGTGATCCTGATGCGCGAGCGCGGCCTGAACGCTGACGACCGCGAGCTTTCCGTGATCATGGTGAAGCGCGTCTGCGCCTGCCTAAACACCCACCGCAAGAAGGGCCTGATTAGAGCGGTGGCGATGGAGGGAAATCTTCAGGGCTGGGAGGTCGTACCGCGATGAACGCTCACCCGATCCGCTTCACGCGCGGCGCCCGCCTCTACCAGATCGCGCCGGCGTATGCGGGCGGCGAGGGCTACATTCCCGCGAAACCGGCAGGTGGGTTACGGCGGTGAGAATCTGATTGAACTGCTCGCCGTTGCTGACCCGGCGGTTGTTCTCCCTCCAGGTCATCTCCTGGAGGTAGGCGTTGACGTTCCGGCCGCTGATCCGGTGGTGGATGCCGTATTGGGAGCGCCGGGCGCGGGACCAGAAACTCTCCGCCAGATTGGTATTCGCCTCGGCAGAGACGAAACCGAACTGCGTGTGGTTGACGGTGCGCAGATCGTATTCTGCCGCCAGCGCGTTCCAATGCGCCGCGTCGTCAGCGTAGATCACCGAGCCGGGCTTAACGCCTGCGCGCACGTGATCGACGCCGAGGTGTTCGCTTCGGACTGTGACGGTCCTCGCGATTCCACCGGGACCTCGCTCGCGCATGACAACACCTGCCTGCCGTTTCTCCAGCACCGTCTTGCCGTGCCGGCGTTCCTTGACGAGGTTCTTCTGGCGCCGAACCCCGCCAAAGCCGGCGCCGTCGATTTCGACGCCATACACGCTATCCAAAATCCGCGTCTCGTTCAGCGTGGCGACCGCTTCTCGCAACTTGTGGAGCAGCACGAACGCCGACTTGCTCTGGACGTACAGGTTCCGGCACATCACCAGGGCCGCGTGCCCTTTCACGTTGTTCACATAGAGGGCGATCGCGAAGATGTAATCCGCGAGCGGCAGCTTTCGGCTGGCGAGGATCGTGCCCGAGGTGATCGAGAACTGCCGACGGCAGCCCGCGCACTTGAACAGCTTGGTCGGGACCGGGCCATTCTTCGTCCGGCGGTTGATCACGAGATCGTAGATGTCGAAGGACCGGCACTCGCGGTGAGGGCATATCGGCTTTCCGCCATGTTCGGCCCAGCGAAAGGCCTTGAACATCTCGTAGGCGTCATCGTCACTGATACGGCGCACCTTCCTCATGTCGAGCGTGCGCGCGGCAGCCGACTCCAGAAAGTGGATATGGGCCTTCCCATCTGGCCCGCGCGGTCGCCTACGTCCCACCCAACAGTCTCCACGACCGCCCTGCGTGGCGGCGTAGAGGTGACTTCATGAAACGTGCCCGGTTTTCGTGACTCGGATGACAGAAAACGGGATGATTTTAACTTTCGGCTTCGCTTATCGTGACTGCAACGTCCGAGTCACGAAAAGCGGTTCCATTGTGGGACTACTGTAGATGGGTGTGTTTGCTACAGGATTCCGGAGTTCTCCGGTATTAGGTAGCAAACACACCTTATCCCAAACGCCCGTAATCGCAAGCGGCGTGGTATGTCATCGGATATGGCTACTGATTTCCCTCTACCGCATCAAGCCGGTCCTCTAGGTCGGAAACCTTCGTTTCAAGGTCATCCACCCGGCTCTTCAAGGCGTCCACGTCAGCCTGGGCCGCTTCCGCTTTCGCTGTGGCCGCCTCGACCGGCGTCTCTTTGTGTTCGCATCCCGCCAGGAGCAGTACGGCCCCAAACGCCAGCAGCACTTTGCGCATCGCTTCCCCCATGCCCGTAGAGCGTCCAAACACCGTAGCAGGGCTTATCGAGAAGCACCGCGCCATCGCGGGCCAGATCGACGCCACCCGCCGCCAGCTCGACGCCCTGGTCTTCGATCTGGAGGCCGTGGAACACACGATCCGGCTGTTCGACCCTGACGCCCAGCTAGGCCGCGCCAAGCCCCTCCCGAGCCCGCACGCGGCGTTCCGGGGTGAGATGCGGCGGGACGTGCTGGCGGTGCTGCGATCTTGCGGAGAGCCCGCAACGTCATTGCAGATCGCCCGCAAGATCATTGCGGATCGCGCGCTACCGGATGACGCAAAGACCGTCACCATGTTGCGGAAGCGCGTGGGCGCCGCGCTGTGGAAGCTGCGGGCTAAGGGGATCGTGGAAGAGGTTCCGCGGGCGGGCGAGTACAAGGCTTGGGCGCTCAGGTAGATACAGGGTACGTCCCGAGATTTCCCGTTAATTCCCCGGTTACCTTCTGGACTCGTTGGAGCGAGGCGCCTTATCAAACCCCCTACGGGGGGCGATTCTCAGGATTCGCCTTCGGAGGGTCGTGTCAGTGTTGCGACCACTGGCACGGTTCGCAGTCGTTAAAGGTGACGGCACCCAGGACAGGTCGGGCGAAAGCTCGGCCTGTCCACTCTCTTGCTGGTGTGGAAGTTTTTTCCACTAGCGAGTTGTCCGTAGGTACCACGCAACCTCATAACGTCAAGCCTTCCCGGTGAAGGCCCACCGTTGGCCGCGAACCCGGTTCGCGAGAGTTGGCCATGCGAGCGGAGACAGACAGCACGGGTGTTGCGGGCGCGCGCCGCGCAAGTGGCCTTGGCCCTTGGAGGGGTTGCGGCTGACTTGAGGGGGTGATTCCCTACAGGGTGCTAGAAGTCTGATTCGCTGGGTTGGCGCCCGTGCGGATCAAATCTGAACGTGAGGCCTTGCAGGACCTCTACGCGAATCGGATTGTACCGAAGCGCGAAGGGACTGTCATGCGTGACGCTCTAGACGACCAGATCGACTTCTTCGAAGCACACCTTCCCGGCATAAGAAGCAAGTACGGCTCCGTGTGGGCCATCGTCGCCGATCAAGAGGTTGTCGAAACATTTGCGGAATTTCCAGATGCCGCAAGGTATGCCAATGACCACTTCGGAAAACGAGAGGTCTTGATTAGACATACGGATGAGCAGAGATCGGAGATGGCACCTTTTGTGCTTGCTCATACCGAGGACTAATTGGCCGGTCCCTGGACTACACCTCCGTACGTCAATCTGACGCTTTGCGGCGCAGATTCCGATGGCGCATCGGAGCAACTGGATGGTGTCATCGACACGGGCGCGTCGGTGATTTGTCTAGATAGCCGCATTCCACTCAGGCTGGGGCTCGTACGGTCCACCAAGAAGCCAATGCAGATGGCAGATGGCCGAGAGACGATTGCGCGGGGCTATCGCGCGAGAATGAACATACCCCTTTTGGAGTTCGATAATTGGGTAATGGTTTTCGGCATCCCAATGGAGACCCCCAGTAGCCGCGTCCTCATCGGTCGGTCTTTCCTCAAGAGATATCGCGTCAACTACAACGGGCCCGAAGAGACGTTCCATTTCTTTGACGCCTCGGTCGGACCCGTCTTCAACTATCTTGAAGAGCATGACGAATAGGGAGCCCTAGCCGCCCCGCTGCCAATACCCCTTCCACTGGCGGCTCACCGGGTGCGCCAGGGCCGATGACGTGGCCAGCAGGAATTGCTCGCCGTTGCTGATGCGACGGTTGTCTTCCCGCCAAGCCATTTCGGTTGCGTACGCCGCGAGGTAGGGACCGGCGATGCTGTGGTGGATGCCGATCTCGGCGCGGCGCAGGCGGCTGAAAAAGCTCTCGGCTTGGTTCGTATTGCTCTCGGGCGTGCTGTACTCGACCGAGTGATTGATGCGCTTGGTGAGGAACTTCCGTTCCACGTCATCCCAATGCGAGGCTTCGTCGGCGTGGACCGTGGAGCCCTCGCCAATGGTCGCCAGCACGAACGGCACGCCAGCGGCTTCTGAGTGCGTGACGTGGGTCAGGGTCTCGCCGTCGCGCTCGCGGGCCACCACGACAACCTGACGCTTGCCGCTCTGGTGGATTTTGCGGCGGCGGTCCTTGCGGTCAACGCGGCGGTTGGCGGGCTTCACGTAACCGCCGAAATAGGCGCCATCGATTTCCACGGTCCCGTTGATCGTGGAGGCCGCTTGCTCGGCCGCCAGAGCCTCCCTGATCTTGTGGGAGAGGACGAAGGCGGTCTTGTACTGCACGTCGAGGTCGCGGCTCAGTTGGAGCGCGCTGTGGCCCTTGGCGCCGTTCACGAAGATGGCGATGGCGGCGAGGATATCCCGCAGATCCATTTTCCGGCTGGCGAAGATCGTGCCGGACGTGACGCTGAACTGAGCGCCGCAGGCCTTGCACTTGAAGATGCGGCGAGCCTTGAAGGTGTAGCACTCGCAACCACCGCACTTGCCGCAGACCGCATCGCCGTCCGTGTCGGCCCAGCGGATCGACCGGAAGAGATCGAACGCCTGGTCATCCGTAAGCCGCATGACCTTCGCCAGCGAGAGGCTGCGGGCGGCGGTGGAGAGGAGGAAGTGCTGAGCCATGTAACCATATCCGATGCGTGTGCATCTGATATGGCGATATCATGCATCGTTGTCAACGGCATTCGCATCGAATATGGTGACAAATCGAGCGAGATGCGGAGACGGCTATGGCTGAGGTGGATTGGACGGCGCGCACCAAGGCGTTGCTGCGCTCTGAGATGGTCAAGCGCGGGGTGAGCTATACCGGGCTGGTTGAGAAGCTGGCCGCACTCGGAATCCGCGAGACAGAAGCCAACCTCAGGAACAAGATCAGCCGGGGCGGATTCACCGGCGCGTTTCTAATTCAGTGTCTCGTCGCCATGAACGTAACAGCTTTGAGATTGGATGATTGAGCGAAAGATTTCGCCTATACGTCTTAGACGTAGACTCAATTGTTGTGACCTTGACGTTTTTTCCGTCATAGTGCGAATAGATGGAAACCCGTCCACTGATCTTTATTCTCGATTTCGGCGTCGCTTCATCCGAGAAGCTAAAATAGCACCAAAAATAGGCTTTTTGCGCTCCGGACAGCACTTCAAGCCAAACATCATTTGGAATTTCAGCTTCTAATTCCAAGAAGAATTTCTCACCCACCTCGATGGTCGATGTCCGCCTAATGACGCTGCTGCGGAGGATCGCGATCCGCTGGGCCGTGACGCGATCGATCTCATCGGTGGCGGGCGTCTTGTCGCCTGGAACAATCATCACCGCGAAGCCGTGAGTGCCGCCATACGCAGCACCAGGACCGATGTTCCGAAGGTGCATTCGGATGTTTCGCTTGCCGTCTTTGGGGTCTGTGAGCTGCAATGGATCGACCACCATGCGACCGGATAATGCGGGCGCATCCGTTCGTTCTGGGATGATCAGCCAAACGAACGCACATAGCACCGCCGCCGCGCCCACAAGCAGCGCAGCCGTGTCCAGCGACAGTCCTAATACTGTCGCCGGTAGCCCATGGATTCCGATCACCGCAAGGTAGCCGGAGATGTTGGACGACAGAGAGGCGACCGACGTCTGAGACGCCACGCCGATCATGCCGCCCACCGTGGCGACGGTAGCTGCTCCGGCCTTCTTGAGCTTGGAACGCATTGTTCAACCCTGCACGCACTCGCCGCCTTACGGCAACGCTTGGGCGTGTTAGCCTTCAATGCAACTGGGCTGGGGGCTTCGGGGAATGCGGCGCGCGCTTTGGCTGCTGGCGACATTGTTGACGCTCTCAGCCGGGCAGGCTGTAGGCCAGCCAGCCCACCAGCCCCCAACTCAGCAGGCCGCCGCCCAGAAGCCAGCACCCCCGCCAGCCACCGCGCACCATGCCGCCAACAATCCCAATGGCTGTAAGGGCGCCAAGCCCACCGAAGATGATCAGCTTTGCTATGAACGGCGCTCCGCCGAGGCTGACGAGGAGCAGGCCACGCAAGCGCGAAAGGCCAATGGTTGGGCCAAGAGCCAATTTTGGATCGCTGTAACCGGGACTGTGGCCATTGTCGTGACCCTCGGATTGACCGCCAGAGGCATTGGCTTGGCGGAGCGGGCTCTGAGCCGAGTCGAGCGCGCGTTCGTGTTCATGGAATCTCTTGAACCAGGAACTGTCGCCGAGAACCTCTTGCTGGGCCCCAGGTGGAAGAATAGCGGCGCCACCCCTGCCGCTCGCGGGGTCCTGCGATGTTCTTGGAAGACCTTCCTCGGAGATATTCCAGGCGATTTTGACTATCCGGACCTGGGGTCGGACGGGAAACCGGCCGAGAAATTCTCTGAATTTGCCCCCATATTTCTTGGCCCAGGCGCTTCTGTATTGAGCCATGGAATCAGCATTCCGATGGAGGTCTTCAAAAAGGTGGCCGCTGGAAGCGCCACTTTGATGGTTTGGGGCTGGATTGAGTACGACGATATTCTGTTCGGGCCGCGACACCGCACCGAGTTCTGTCAGGTTGCCAGCATTCTGGAGGATAAAGCGACTACCGGAGACCAGCGTCAGGCCTCTCTGAGGTTCCGGAACCACTGTGAGCATAATGGCGCCGACGAAGATTGCATGAAGCCACCCAGTCCCTATCCGGGCCATGCATTCCAGAACTCCTAACCCCATTGGGGTCGCTCCTATGTTGGAGCGGTAGCCGGTCGCTTAGCACCACATCCGATGATGTCAATCATCGTTTTAGGTGTGTTTGCTACCGAATACCGGAGTTCTCCGCCCAGGCGCTCGACAGCCTGCGTCAGCCGCTGGAGACCGGCGAGGTGGTGGTGGCCCGCGCCAACGCCCACGTGCGTTATCCGGCCCGGGTCCAGCTGGTGGCGGCGATGAACCCCTGCCGTTGCGGACTGGGCGGCCCGGGTCACGGCGCCTGCGGCCGCGCGCCCCGCTGCCAGAGCGACTACCTGGGCCGCATTTCCGGCCCGCTGATGGACCGCATCGACCTGCAGGTGGAAGTCCCGCCGGTCACCGCCGCGGACCTGGCGCTGCCCGCCCCGGCGGAGGGCACCGCCGAGGCCGCAGCCCGCGTGGCGGAGGCCCGCGCAGCTCAGGCCGAGCGCGCGGGGGCCGGCGGCGAGGGCGCGGTGGCGCTGAACTCGCGCGCCGACGGCGACTGGCTGGAGACCATCGCGGGGCTCGGCGCCCCGGCCAAGGCGCTCCTGACCCGCGCCGCGGAGGCCGGCGGCCTCACCGCCCGCGGCTGGACCCGCACGGTCAGGCTCGCCCGCAGCATCGCCGACCTGGAAGGTTCAGACGCCGTACGCCAGGTCCACGTCGCCGAGGCGCTGATCTACCGCCGGGTGGCGCCGGGCGCGGCGATCGGGTCGTCTGCGATGGCGGGTTGAGGGCGGTTGCGCCAGGCGTTGAACGTTCCCACGCCCAGTGCGCCGACCATGAGGTAACCCCAGAGGATGCCCGCGGTCAGATAGACCCAGCCACCGAGAGTCGGGTCGAGCACGTGCGCCCAGTAGGTGATGATGGTCAGCAGCTGAAAGCCTGCGGCGAACAGGGGCCAGTAGCGGGGGCTGCGAAGCGCCAGCACGGTCAACCCGAGGAACTGGACCAGGTCAATGACCGCGACCTCGTTCGCCGGAGTCCACTGCGGCAGTCGCCAGACGAGCGCGCTCGCCAGCCAGCCTCCGAAGATGATCCCGGCGCCGACCCGCTCGGAGGGGCCGCCCTTCCAGAGCGCCGCGGCGCTCACCGCGCTGACGTAGGCGATCCAGGTCCAGAACGGCAGCTGAAACGAATGTGCAGACACGACAGGGGCCCAGCCTTGGAAGCCGGGCCCCACAGTGGCAGAGCGCGAGGGCGGATGAAACCGCCAGCGCGGATATTAGGCGGCCTGCACGGTCCGGAGCGCGCGACGGCTGGTGCGCTCTTGGCTGGCGAACATTGGCGGCGGCTTGGTCTGGCCGGTGTCGCCCGACAGCGTCACGGCGCCAAGGCCGATCTGCTCCTGGACGATGGAAAGCTCCTGATGGGTCTCGACCATGGCGCGCCGCGCTTCGGTGAGAGACAGAATCGCCTGGCTGGCGTGCTCCACAGCGCCTTGGCCGATGAGAGCGGACGCGCCGGCCTGCGTGCGGAGCGAAGGCATCATCCCGGTGAGGAAAGCGGCCTTGGTGATCGCGGCGTCGATGGCGGCCTCGGCTTCAAAGAGGGCGGCCGCGACCTGTTCGGCAGCCATCCGGCGTTGCTTGAGCATGAGTTCTCTCCTGCGCGCGCCGGGATACGGCGCTCGCTGCGATGGTTTACGCGGCTATGGTTGCTGTCCGGTTTAGGTCCGGAAAAAAGTTTGCCCGAGATCCTGGAGCGCGTGGAGCCCCGTCAGCATCACCCCAAAGGCCAGGGCGGTAATGACCGCAACTCCGACGATCGCCCCGAGGCGAGCGAAGGCGCCTAGATCATTTCGGCCGAGCCAGCTTCGACCTCGCCCTTGAAGTTCTCGTCCAAGAGAACCCAGGTCATGCAGAGGATTTCCCGCAAGACCATTTCCGAGGGCTTGAACGCCGCCAGCTTGCGGGTGCCCGACACCAAGTGCCGCGCCATACTGGCCTGCGCCGGGGTCGCCGCCAGATCGACGAGCTGTCGTTCCAGCTGCGCCCAGGTAAAGGTCGGAAGGGCTTCCTCCCGGGCCGCCGGCGTCGGCCAGCGCGCCTCGAAGTCGTCGATCTCCCGACGAAGCCGCAAGGCCCTGCCGATCACCGCTCGATTGTCGAAGTTCTGCCAGTCGCCCATGGGCCTGTTCCTCTGTTGCCACCCCATGGGGCCAGAGGTTAACGGCGGCGTCTGTCCTGATCGCATCCTGTCCTGATTCAGTCAGGACATGGTTAACGTCGAGCTGGCGGGCGAGGCGCGCGGCGGCGTAGCGATCCTCGACGCCGAGTTTGCGCCGCGCGCGGTCGCAGTAGGTGTCGACCGAAGTCTTGGACATGCCGAGTTCGCGGGCGATCTGCTTCGATGACAGATGCTGATCCACCAGGCGCAGGCATTCGCGTTCGCGCGGGGTGAGCAGCCCCACCGAATCTTCGGCAATGATGATGCGCGCGACCATAGCGCGAGCAGTTAACGACGACTTGCGGCTCACGTCTACTTTAACGCGAAGCCCGGCCGGAGATCAGCTACACTGTGCCGCAGAAGGAGGCGCGCCGATGGACACGAAGGACCCGGGCCGCACCGCGCAGCTGGAGCTCATTATTGGCGCCAGAATGCGCACGCGCCGCCGCCAACTTGGCCTGTCGCAGAGCGACCTGGCCGAGCGTTTGGGCGTGTCGTTCCAGCAGGTGCAGAAATATGAGCGCGGCGCCAACCGGGTCGCGGCCTCCACCCTGCTCGCCGCGGCCCAGGCGCTCGGGACCACGATTTCCTGGATGGTGGGCGAGGAGGTCTCCGGCCGCGACGACGACGAGGATGTGTTCCGCGCCCTCTCCCGCCCCGGCGCGCTGGAGATCCTGCAGGCGTTCAACCTCATTCCCGACGCCGGCACGCGCGCCGCCCTGCTGGCGCTTGCCCGCGAGATGGCCATCAACGGCTCAGCTTGAGCTAGCGTCCCGCTTCCGAAGTTCGCCTGCGCTTGCGGCCAACTCGGACGAACTTCGGAAGCGATGAGGACGCTAGCCAGCCTACATTTCTAGTTTGCTTCTTGGATTTGAAGTTCGCTCGGCGCCTAGGCTTGGACGCGGCGAACTTCAAATCCAGCAAACTAGCTATTAAGGCGTTTGGCGCTATCGGAGGCGCCATGCGGAGACCTGCAAGACCCCTCGCCGAGCGCAGACCCCGGCGCGCGCAGATCAGCGCAGAGCATCTGGCGTCGCTCAGTCACGAGTTCCGCACCCCGCTGAACGGCGTGCTGGGAATGTCGCGCCTGCTGGAGAGCACCCGGCTGACCGCCGAACAGCGCGCCTACGCCGCCGCCATCCGCGAGTCCGGCGAGCACCTGCTGACGCTGGTCAACGACGTGCTGGACTTCGCCAAGCTCGGAGCCGGCAAGATCGAACTGCATGCCAGCCAAGTTGAGGTCGGCGACCTACTGCGCGGCGTCTGCGAGCTGTTGTCGCCGCGGGCGCGGGAACGCGGCGTCGAGATCGCCTGGGCCGCGCCGAAGGATCTGGGCGCCATCCACGCCGATGAGGGGCGCCTTCGCCAGATCCTGCTCAACTTCGCGGGCAACGCCGTGAAATTCACCGAAACCGGCGGGGTGCTGGTCAGCGTGCTGCAGTCGGATCGCGGACGCCTGCGCTTCACCGTCGATGACACGGGTCCAGGCGTCACCCCGGCCCAGAGGGAGCGCATCTTCGAGGCCTTCGCCCAGGCCGACCCGGCCCATGCCCACCTGGGGGGCGCGGGGCTCGGATTGGCCATCGCCCGGCGCCTGGCGCTCGCCATGGACGGCGAGGTGGGCGTCGAGCCCCGGGCCGAGGGCGGCGCGCGCTTCTGGTTCGAGGCCGCGTTCCGCCAGATCGCCGACACCGCGCAGGCCGCCACTCTGGCGGACCGCAAGGTCGGCGTCGCCTCGCCCAATCCGATCGTCCGCGAGGCCGCCTCGCGTCAGATCGCCGCCTGCGGCGGCCAGTCGCTCGCCGCCGCCGACCTCGAGGCCCTGCTGGCCGCGACCCAGTTCGGCGACGTGGTTCTGGTGGACCATGCGCTGGCCGCCGGCGCCCGGCTCGTGCGCCGCCCGCCCGAGCGGCGCGCCATCATCCTGCTGGCCCCTGAGGACCGCGCCCTGATCGGCCGCTACCGCCGCTCCGGGTTCGCCGGCTATCTGATCAAGCCTCTGCGCGACGCCTCGCTGGCCGAGCGGGTGCTGGTTGCGGCGGGCGTCGAACCGTCCCCTGCCGCCGGCGCCGAGGACGAACGCATCGCTGCGGCCGCCGCGCCCGGCAAGCGGGTGCTGCTGGTCGAGGACAATCCGATCAACGCGCTCCTCGCCCGCGCGCTGCTGACCCGTGAGGGCTGCGAGATCGACCACGCCTGCGGCGGCGAGGATGCCCTCGCCGCGGTCAAGGTCGGCGCCTATGACCTGATCCTGATGGACATGCGCATGCCGGGCCTCACCGGCGTCGAGACGGCGCGCGAGCTGCGCGACCTCGGCGTCGAGACCCCGATCGTGGCTCTGACCGCCAACGCCTTCGAGGACGACCGGCACGCCTGCCTGGCGGCCGGCATGAACGACTTCCTGGTCAAGCCCATGTCTCCCGATGCGCTTCGGGTCATGCTGACCCGCTGGACCGGGTCCGGCTGGACGGAAACCGTACGGCGCGCCAAGGTCGGCTGAAGCCGGGCGGCGCCGGCGAATCGCCGGAGCCAGCATGAGCACGGACAACACCGCTCCGCCGCGCCGTAAACGCACAGCGATAGAGGTGCTACGGGCGCTGCGGCAGCCCAAGGTCGGGGTGATGCTGGCGCTGGGGTTTGCGTCAGGCCTGCCCTTCCTGCTCACCCAGAACACCCTCGGCTACTGGCTGCGTGACGAGGGGACCAGCCTCAAGGTCATCGGCTTCATCTCCTGGGTCGGCCTGGCCTATGTCCTGAAACCGGTCTGGTCGCCGATCGTCGACCGCGTGGACGTGCCCCTGCTCGGCCGCCTGGGCCGGCGGCGGGGCTGGATGCTGCTGTCCCAGATCGTGGTCGCCGCGGGCCTGGTCGCCATGGCCCTGGTCGGACCCAAGGGAGGGCTGACGGCGATCGGCGCCTTCGCCGTCATGGTGGCCTTCGCATCGGCCACCCAGGACATCGTGGTCGATGCCTGGCGCATCGAGGCCGCGAGCGATCCCGACGAGATCGGCCTGATAACCTCGGCCTACCAGCTGGGTTACCGCGTCGCGATACTTGTCGCCGATGCCGCTATCATCGCCGGCGCGGCCCACTTCGGCTGGCCCATGTCCTATGCCGCCATGGCGGCGCTGATGGCGATCGGCGTGGTCGCGAGCCTGTTCGCCTTCGAGCCCGCCAGGGCCGAGGCGGCGCTGCACGACAAGGCGCCGCTCTGGACGCTCCGGGGATTCTTCGACGCCGTGGTCGGGCCCTTCGTCGACTTCTTCGCCACCCACAAGGCGCTGGGACTGCTCATGCTGGCCGCCATCGCCGCCTACCGCCTGCCCGACTTCCTGATGGGCCCGATGTACAATCCCTTCTATCACGACCTCGGCCTGAGCAAGGACGCGGTGGCCGGGGTGCGGTTGGTGACCGGCCTGTTTGGGGGCTTCATCGGCATCGCCGCGTCCGGCCTCTTCGCCCTGCGCTTCGGGCTGTTTCGGACCCTGATCACAGGTTCGGTCCTGCAGGGGCTCGGCACCGCCTCGTTCGCCCTGCTCACCCTTAATCACGACATCGGCCCGTTCACCGCCGTGATGGCGCTGGACAACTTCGCCCAGGCCTTCGCCGGGGTCGCGCTCGTGGCCTATATGTCGAGCCTCACGAACCTGGGCTACACGGCCACCCAGTACGCCCTGCTGTCGTCGACCTACGCCTTCCTGGGCAAATTCCTGAAGGGCTTCTCCGGGGCGGCAGTGGACGGCCTGTCCCACAGCCAGGGGCTCATGGGCGCCTACGCCACGGCCTGGATCTTCACGGGCCTCACAGCGATCCCGCCGATCGTGCTTATGCTCGTTCTCGCGCGGCTCAGCCGCCCGGTCGCAGCCTCGGGCCGTTAGGTCGTCAGGCAGACCACCTGGGCGACCCGCAGGTTGCGGCGCAGGTCGTCGGCGACGCGGCCATAGTTGTCGGCGCTGATCGCCGGCCCGGCCGGCTCCGGCCCGCGGCGTCCTCCGGCGGCCAGGGTGCGGGCCGTGGTCTCGGGCGCCGTGGTGTAGATGCGGCCGCGCCGGGGCGCCTCGGCGATGGTGACGCCGACGACCCGGCCCTGATCGTCCAGCGCCGGCGCGCCGGAAAGGCCGCCGAGCGTGCCCTTCAGCCCGTCCGTGCGGCCGGTCTCGGCCCAGACCAGCACCGGCTCGGTGCGGGCGCCTCGCCCCTGCACCACAAGGTTCTCGCGGCCCAGCAGGCGGGAGCTCGCCTCGCCGGGGCGCCCTTGCGGGAAGCCCACGTGGAACGCCCGCTCGCCGCGGCGCAGGCGTTGGCCCAGGCCCAGCGGCAGGGGCGTCGCGCCGCCGTCGGTGGTCAGGATGGCGGTCTCGGAATTGGGATCGATTCTGACGCCCGCCGCGACGCCGCGGCCCGGCGCCACGACGATGGCCGCCCGCGAGCAGCCCTCGACCACATGGCGCGCGGTCACCCAGGTGCCGGACTGGGCGATGGAAAAGGCGGTGCCGGCCCCGGCTTCGGCCGTCTCGGCCACCTCGACCACCACCGCCGGGTCGAAGGGCGAGGCGGGCCCAAGCGCGGCGCCTTCCGCCTCCGGCGGAGGCGGCGGGGCGGCCGGCGCGTCGGCGCGTTCCTGGCGGCCCACAGCGGCAACCAGCAGCGCCACCACCACGGCGGCGTAGATCAGCCAGTCAGGCAGCCGCGGAAAATGCATCACGCCCCATCAGCCCGAGACAGCGGCGGCGAGGATCAGCGCCGTGGCGATCTTGGCGCCCACCAACATGGCGGCCGCGGCCATCTCGCCGTCCTGGATGCGTCGGGGCAGGCCCCGCAGGATCAGGTCGACCAGCCGGAAGCTCAGCAGCTGAACGAGCGTGATCGCCACGCCCCAGAGCGCCAGCTCGATCAGAGTCGTCGACGCCTTCAGCGAAACGGCCAGCGGTATGGCCAGGCCGATCAGCACCCCGCCCAGCGACACCGCCGCGGCGGTGTTGCCGTCGCGGATCAGGGTGATCTCCTTGTGCGGCGTCAGCATGATGTAGAGGGCCGCTGCGGCGAACAGGATGGTCACCGTCACGCCGGCATGCAGCAGGGTGACCGGGAAGCCGGTGGCGAAGGCCTGAATCTCCGGAGACTGGAGGGGCGTGGTCATCGGCAAGGCGGCTCCCGTGGATGGCCGCTCTCGATAGCACGCGCACTGGGGCTTGCGGATAGAGCCTTAGGTCGCGGGCTCTTCGGCCGCGGCCTTGCGCCGGACGCTGGCGCGGACCTTTTCGCTCTCGCTCCTGAGCTGGCCGCAGGCGGCCAGGATATCGCGACCGCGCGGCGTGCGGATCGGGGAGGCGTAACCGCCGCGGTTGAGGATCGCGGCGAAGGCCTCGATGGTCCCCCAGTCGGAGCATTCGTAGGGGCTGCCGGGCCAGGGGTTGAAGGGGATCAGGTTGATCTTGGCCGGCACGCCCTTCAGCAGCTGCACCAGGGCCTTGGCCTCGGCGGGGGTGTCGTTGATCCCCTTCAACATCACGTATTCGAAGGTCACGCGCCGCGCGTTGGAGGCGCCCGGGTAGGCTCGGATGGCGCCCATCAGCTCGGCCAGCGGGTACTTCTTGTTCAGCGGCACGAGCTGCTCGCGCAGGGCGTCGTTGGTGGCGTGCAGGGAGATCGCCAGCATGGCCTGGGTGCGTTCGCCGAGCGGGATCAGCTCCGGCGCGACACCGGAGGTCGAAACCGTGATCCGGCGGCGCGAGATGGCGATGCCCTCGCCGTCCGCGATGATGTCGATGGCCGCGGCCACGGCGTCCAGATTGTAGAGCGGCTCGCCCATGCCCATGAAGACGACGT
>PLEH01000212.1 GCA_003136395.1 Phenylobacterium sp. | reverse complement strand
GTGCTTTTCCATGTACTCGCTCATGTCGAGGCGGGTGATGGCGTGCTCGTCGGCGAACATGAATTCGGCCAGCGCCTTGGTCAGTTCGGTCTTCCCCACCCCGGTCGGACCTAAGAACAGGAACGAGCCGATCGGGCGGTTGGGGTCCTGCAGGCCGGCGCGGGCGCGGCGGACGGCGTCGGAGACGGCCAGCAGGGCTTCCTCCTGGCCGACCACGCGTTGGCGCAGAGCGTCTTCCATGGAGAGCAGCTTCTCGCGCTCGCCCTCCAGCATCTTTTCCACCGGCACGCCGGTCCAGCGGGAAACCACCGCGGCGATCTGTTCGGCGTCGACCACTTCGGGCGAGACGGCGTCCTTGTCGGCCTTGGCCTCTTCCTCGGCCAGGCGCTTTTCGAGGCTCGGGATTTCGCCATAGGCGATCTCCGAGGCGCGCTGCAGCTGGCCGTTGCGCTGGGCGGAGATCAGTTCGGCGCGCAGGCGGTCCAGCGCCTCGCGGGTCTGGGCGGCGGAGGAGACCTTCTCCTTCTCGGAGCGCCAGCGGGCGGTCATGTCCTCGGACTGGCCCTCCAGTTCGATGAGCTCGTCCTCGAGCGCCTCCAGGCGGGCCTTGGAGGCGGCGTCCGTCTCCTTGGCCAGCGCCTCGCGCTCGATCTTCAGCTGCACGACGCGCCGGTCGATCTCGTCCAGTTCCTCGGGCTTGGAGTCCACCGCCATGCGCACGCGGCTGCCCGCCTCGTCCATCAGGTCGATGGCCTTGTCCGGCAGGAAGCGGTCGGCGATGTAGCGGTTGGAGAGGGTGGCGGCGGCGACGATGGCGCTGTCGGAGATGCGCACCCCGTGGTGCAGCTCGTACTTCTCCTTCAGGCCCCGCAGGATGGAGATGGTGTCCTCCACCGTGGGCTCGGTGACGAACACCGGCTGGAAGCGGCGCGCGAGGGCGGCGTCCTTCTCGACGTTCTTGCGGTATTCATCGAGCGTGGTCGCGCCCACGCAGTGCAGCTCGCCGCGGGCCAGCGCCGGTTTCAGGAGGTTCGAGGCGTCCATGGCGCCTTCGCTCTTCCCGGCGCCGACGAGCGTGTGCATCTCGTCGATGAACAGGATGATCGAACCCTCGGCGGCGGTGACTTCGCCCAGCACGGCCTTCAGCCGCTCCTCGAACTCGCCGCGGTATTTCGCGCCGGCGATCAGCGAGCCCATGTCGAGGGAGAGGAGCTTCTTGTCCTTCAGGCCTTCCGGCACGTCGCCGTTGACGATGCGCAGCGCCAGGCCTTCGACAATGGCGGTCTTGCCGACGCCGGGCTCGCCGATCAGGACGGGGTTGTTCTTGGTGCGGCGCGAAAGGACCTGGATGGTCCGGCGGATCTCCTCGTCGCGGCCGATGACCGGGTCGAGCTTGCCGTCGCGTGCGGCCTGGGTCAGGTCGCGGGCATAGCGCTTCAGCGCGTCGTAGCCCTCCTCGGCCGAGGCCGAGTCGGCGGTCTTCCCCTTGCGCAGATCCGCGGCGGCGGCTTCCAGGGCCTTGGTGGAGGCGCCGGCGTCCTTGAGAATCTTGGCCGCGTCGCCGCCATCCTTGGAAAGCGCGATCACCAGGCGTTCGGTGGTGACGAAGGCGTCGCCGGCCTCCTTGGCGCCCAGCTCGGCGCCGGCGAACACGCGGGCCGCCTCGGGCTTCATGTAGAGCTGGCCGGTCCCGCCCTCGACCTTCGGCAGCTTGCCCAGCAGGACGTCGACCGCCTTGTCGGCCTCGTCGGGCCGCCCGCCGGCGCTCTGGATCAGCGCGCGGGAAAGCCCGTCCTTTTCCTCAAGCAGCACCTTCAGCAGGTGCTCCGGCGCGAACTGCTGGTGGCCGCGGGCCAGCGCGAGACTTTGCGCCGACTGGATCGCCTGTTTGGCGCGGTCGGAATAGACGTCGATATTCATGAGTCCCCTCGGTAGGCGGATTGGCCCGCGTCGCCTTGATCAAGCGCAACGCCGGCTCCCCGGATGTAATGTGGCAGTTGCGCCACACAAGTCGCGGGCGCCCTCAGTTCGGTGGGTTGTTCTTTACCAGGAAGGCCATAGTCGCCTGCAGCATCTGCAGGCGCGTGGCTCCGCGCGACAGCCAGTGGTCATCGCTTTTCAGTTCGACGAACTCGACTGGCTTGCCCGCGTGCTTCAGCGCGTCGGCCATCTCGCGGCTCTGGTCGATAGGCACCACCGTGTCGTCGGTCCCGTGAATCAGCAGGATGGGGATATTGGCCGCGTCCGCCAGCTTGACGGGCGAGTACTTGGACAGCACCGGGTCGCCGGGGTCTTCCGCGCCCATGAAGCGGGTCCAATAGCGCTCGGCGATCATTCCGCCGTGCTCACGCGAAAAGATCACCTGCCGCCGCAAGTCGGCGACGCCGGCGACGGAGACGGCGCATCGGTAGACGCCGGGATCGAGCGTCGGCCCCGCCAGCGCGGCGTAGCCGCCGTAACTGCCGCCGACGATGCACACGCGCTTGGGATCGATTACGCCTTTCCCCGCCAGATCGGCGACACCGTCGGAGAGGTCGGTCTGCATCTTGCGCCCCCACTGGCCGTAGCCGGCCTCAAGCAGGGCCGGACCGAAGCCCGCGGAACCACGGAAGTTGACTTGCAGGACGGCGTAGCCGCGCGACGCCATTGCCTGAGCCCACCAGTCGAACCCCGGCGCATCGCGCGAGGCGGGGCCTCCGTGCGGAAACACGATCAGGGGCAACCCCTTCTCCGGCTTTCCGCGCGGCAGGGTGAGGTAGCCACGCAGGTCGAGCCCATCGCGCGCCTTGAATCGGATGGCCCGCTTTGGCGCGACGTCCGCCGCAACCACGCCGGCGTACTGAGGTCCGATCCAATCGCCGAGATCGACCAGCGAATAGGCCGGCCCGTCGGTCGCGGAATCGGCCACAACGACCACCTTTCGCCGATCCGCCGACATGGACACCAGATGCACCTGGGTGTCGCTGGGGAAGGCCTGACGCACCGCCTTCCACGCCGCCTCGTCTCGCGGGTCGAAGAACCTGTAGCGATACTCGTCGCCCACCAGCGCCGCTGAACCGATCAGCCTGCCGGTTTGGCGGTCGTGGATCGGTTCCTGATCCTCCAGCGCCACCACCGGGTCGGATTCGGCGGACCCGTCCAATTGGACCTCGTGCCAGCCCCAGCGGTGCTGGGCGTCCTGGCTGGCGTAGAGCACGGACTTGCCCTCGCGCCCGAGCCCCAGCAGATACGGAGGATCGCGGGGTGCGACTTCACTCTTCACCAGTCGCCAGCCGGCGCCGGCCTTGACCTCGAGTCCCCATTTTCCCGAGTTGGAGATGTAGATTTCGCGCGCCACGACGCGACCGTCGGGACCGATCACAAACCCCTTCGTCCCTTCGCTGCCGGTCTCGACAATGCGGCTCCCGGAGCGCTCCAGGTCGACCCGCATCACACTGAGCTGGCCATGGGTCGTGTGGGCATAGGAGACGCCCTCGACGAACACTGCGACTTGCCCGTCAACCTCCCGGATCACGGGCGCGCCGAAGATGGTGTTCATCGTCAGATCGATGTCACCCATGAGAGACCGGCCCTTGCCGGTTGCCAGATCGATGCCCTGCACGAAGGTCCATTCGCGCATCCCGCCGGAGAGGTAAAAGGGCCTGTCGGTCGCCGTGGTGAGCAGCAACAGGTGCTTTTCGCCCGCCCACATCACGCCGCGAACCTTCTGCGACCCGGTGCGCGCCTTGAAGGTGAGCGCGCCGGTGGCGAGGTTCTTGACCGCCAGGGTCCGAACCTCGCCATCGCTGACAACCACCGCCAGCTGATCACCGCTAGGGGACAGCGACACGTCCTCGATCGTGGGGAGCTTGGCGTAAGCCTCGAGCGGCGCGGCGGCGGATCGGACCGGGCCCAGCGCCAAACCTGCGACGACGGCCGCCGCCGCGAACCTTAGTGCCACATGACGCATGACGCGCTCCCCCCGAAGCTTCAACTGCAGATTGCCGCGCCATCCCCTGGCGAACAATAGCGTTTTCGGGTCGGACCCGGATATTCGCTGAATCCGCCTGACGGCGCAGGGCCCGCGCGACGACGCCGGAGCGCTAGGGCTGGGTCGCGTACACCTTGACCACCCGATAGAGGTACTCGCGGCCCTCGTAGAGGGCGCGGACGCCGATGCGCTCGTTGAGGCCGTGGACGCCGCCGCCGTCGCTCTCGCCGAACATGCCGGAAAGGCCGTAGGTCGGCACGCCGCCCGCCGTCAGGAACCGTCCGTCGGTGGCGCCGGTGGACATGGCCGGGACCAGGGGTACGCCGGGCCACAGCTGGTGGCCGACCGCCTCGGCGGGGCCGGTAATCTGCGGCGTCAGCGGAGGGGGCGGCGAGACCGGGCTCTTCTCGCCGGCCATTCTGATGTGGATGGCTGGGTCGTCCACAACCCTGGCCAGCGTCGCCATGACGGCTTCGGGGGCCTCGCCGGGCAGGATCCGGCAGTTGACGTTGGCCGTCGCCCGCTGCGGCAGGGCGTTCAGCGCGTGGCCGGCGCTGACCATGGTGGCCACGCAGGTGGTGCGCATCATGGAGTTGTAGCCCGGGTCGCGGGCGATGGAGGCGATGACGTCCGGCGGGGTCGGCTGGGCGAGCGCGGCCTTCATGTCGGCGCCCATCTGGCCGCCCAGGATCGGGCTCATCTGCTGGAAGTGCAGGCGGGTGGCCTCATTGAGGTGGGCCGGGAAGTCGAAGAGGCCGATCTTCGAAAGCCCGCCGGCCAGGTGATAGATGGCGTTGTCGCGGACGGGCCGCGAGGAGTGGCCGCCGGGGTTGGTCACCTCAAGCGTGTAGTCCTGGTAGACCTTCTCGCCGGCCTGGATGCCCAGGTAGACCCGCTTGTCGCCGTCAAGGCGGCCGCCGGCGCCCTCATTGAGCGCGAAGGCGGCGTCCATGTCGGCGCGGTGGGTGGTCATCAGCCAGTGCGCGCCGTTGAAGGTGTCGGGCGTCTCCTCGCCGCAGGTGAGCGCGAGCTTGATGTCGCGGCGGGGTCTGAAGCCCTCCTTGCGGTAGCGGATCATCGCGTCGGTGAAGGCGGCGGCCATGGCTTTGTCGTCGCTGGCCCCGCGGGCGTAGAAATAGCCGTTCTCCTCCACGAGCTTGAAGGGATCGCGCACCCAGTCCTCGCGCTTGGCCTCGACCACGTCGATGTGGGCGAGGAGCAGGATCGCCTTGGCCTTGGGGTCGCTCCCGCGCAGCACAGCGATGAGGTTGCCGTCTTTGGGTCGACCGGGGGGCGTGAGGATCTGCAGGTCGGCGTCGGGATAGCCCGCGGCCTTCAGGCGCGAGGCCATCTCGTTCGCCGCCACGGTGCAGGACCCGGCGGAGACCGTGGTGTTGGTCTCGAGCAGCTCTTTGTAGAGGTCGTGGAACTCGGCCTGGCCGGGGAAGTTCGGCGGGGCTGGGGCGGGTTGGGCGCCTGCTATCTGAGGAATGGAGGCGGAAACGCACAGCACGGCGACGGCGGCCGATGCGGCCAACACACGGAACATTCAAGGGCTCCCCAGCTGAGGGTGGGACCGTATGGGGTCAGCCTCTCACCATCAACACCCGCTCATCCCGGCGAAGGCCGGGACCCAGATCGCCAAGCGCCGATGTGGGCTGGCTTCCCGCTGAGCTGTTCGAGCCCGCGTCTGAGTCATTCCATCTGGGTCCCGGCCTTCGCCGGGATGAGCGGAGCATTTGAGGCTAGTTCAGCTCGGTCTTTTTCAAGGGTTCGGGCGGCAGAGGCGCGATGGGCACGCCGTCCTCGATCAGGTCGCGGACCTCGGCGGAGGTGGCCTGGCCGTAGATGCCGCGGTCTTCCGAGCGGCCTTCGTGGATGGCGCGGGCCTCGGTGGCGAAGGCGTCGCCGACGTCGTCGAAGGTGTCTTCCACATGCTGCCGGATGCGGCCCATGGCCTCCATCATCATAGCCTGGGTGTGGGCCTGGGTCTGATCCTGACCGCGGCGTTTGGTTCCGGCGACCGCGGGCGACATGATCGCCTTTTCGACCGCCTTGCTGTCGCAGACCGGGCATTCGACCAGGCCGCGGAGCTGCTGCCCGTCGAAGTCGGATGATGCGGCAAACCAGCCTTCGAATTCGTGGCCGTGCTCGCAGATGAGGGCGTAGCGGATCATGAGAGCGGCAGGGGTCCTGCGAAGCCTCTGGCGTTGGCCAGCGCCGGGATGGCGGCGCGGGCCTTGGCCGCGGCGGTGAGATCGAGGTCTGCCACCAAAACCCCCGGCTCGTCATGGTCCAGATGAGCCAGGACCTCGCCCCAGGGCGCGACTATGATCGAATGACCATAGGTTCCCCGCCCGTCCTCGTGCCGCCCGCCCTGGGCGGGGGCCAGGACGAAAGACCCGGTCTCGATGGCCCGGGCGCGCATCAGCACCTCCCAGTGGGCAGCGCCCGTGGGCCGCGTGAAGGCGGACGGAATGGTCATCACCTCCGCCCCGGCGAGCGCCAGCGCGCGGTAGAGGGCCGGGAAGCGCAGGTCGTAGCAGATGGTCACGCCGAGCTTCAGCTCGCCGGCCCGGGCGGTGACAGCCCGGTCGCCAGGCTCGTAGGTCGCCGATTCCCGGGAGCTCTCGCCGGTGGGCAGGTCCACGTCGAACATGTGCAGCTTGTCGTAGGTGGCCTGGATCGCGCCCTGCGGGGAAATCAGCACCGAGCGGTTGGCGGCCTTGCCGTCCTCGCGCTTCACCAGCGCCGAGCCGATCAGCACCCAGACGCCGAACTCGATGGCCGCGGCCCTGAGGCCCGCCACCACGGGGTCCGCCTCCAGGGTCTTCAGCATCGGCAGCAGGAGCGCGCGGTCCTTCTGCAGGACGTTGGTCCCTTCCGGCGTGGCGACGAAGGCGGCGCCGGCCGCGGCGGCCTCGGCGACCATCGGCAGGACGTGGGCCAGCGCGGCCTCATGCGTGGCGGGCGTCCGGGTCTGGATCAGGGCGACCTTCATGGAAGACCTATATCATCCCTCCCCTTCATGGGGAGGGTGGCGAGCGAAGCGAGACGGGTGGGGAAGTGCGGACCGGAGCGCTGAGTCAGCGCTTGATCGCGACTCCCCCACCCTGATCGCTTCGCGATCTATCCCTCCCCGGCACGGGGAGGG
>PLEH01000209.1 GCA_003136395.1 Phenylobacterium sp. | reverse complement strand
CCGCGAGCACATCGCCGGAGCCACGGTCGCCATCGTCCAGAACGGCCAGGTGGTTCTGAAGAAGGGCTATGGCTTCGCGAGCCTCGCCCCCAACCGCTCCGTCGACCCTGACCGCACCCTTTTCCGCGTGGGCTCGATCTCCAAGACCTTCACCTGGATCGCGCTGATGAAGGAGGTCGAGGCCGGCCGCATGCGCCTCAACCAGCCGGTCAACCTCTACCTGCCTGAAAAGGCGCAGGTGAAGGACCAGGGCTACGACCAGCCGGTGAGGGTCTCGAACCTGATGGATCACTCGGCGGGCTTCGAGGACCGCGCGCTCGGCCAGCTCATGGAGCGGGACTACGACCGGGAGCGCCCGCTCGATCTCTATCTGCGCCAGGAGCGGCCCAAGCGGGTGCATGCGCCGGGCGCTGTCTCCAGCTATTCGAACTATGGCGCGGCGCTGGCCGGCGAGGCGGTGACCTACACCTCCGGAAAGCCCTTCGAACGGCTGATCGAGGACGAAATCCTGGTCCCGCTGGCCATGACCCACACCACCTTCCGCGAGCCGCACCCGGTGAAAGCGGGCCTCCCCGCGCCGATGCCCGCCCGCCTGGTGAGCGACATCTCCGACGGGTACCGCTGGACCCCTACGGGCTTTCAGCGCCGCGACTATGAGTTCATCGGCCACGCCGCGCCGGCCGGCGCGGGATCCTCCACCGCCGGCGACATGGCGCGCTACATGCTGATGCAGCTGGGCGACGGCCAGTACGGGGGGGCCACGATCTACGGTCCCACGACAGCCCAGGCGTTCCGCACGCCGCTGCGCAAGACGCCCGTCGGGATCAACGGCTGGGCGCACGGCCTGATGGTCTTCGACCTGGCGGGCGGCCACCGCGGCTATGGCCACGGCGGGGCGACGCTCTCGTTCTTCTCCAACATGGTGGTGGTCCCCGACCTCGGCCTCGGCGTCTTCGTCTCCACCAACACAGAGACCGGCCGGCCCCTGGTGAACCGCCTGCCCGACCGGATCATCGAGCACTTCTATGCTCCGCCGGCCGTGTTCCCGCGCCCCGGATCGCCCGAACTGGCGAAGCGAGCCGGCGATTTCGAAGGCTACTTCCTGACCACGCGGCGCGCCTATTCCGGCCTGGAGGGTTTCGTGAACCAGCTGAGCGGCGGCGCCAGCGTCAAGGTCAGCCACGAGGGCCTACTGGTGGTGAGCGACGGCGGCGGCGTGAAGACCTGGGCTCCCGAAGGCGACATCTCAGATGGCCGGTTCATCGCCACCCAGGGCTCCGAGCGGCTGGCGTTCGACCTGGCGGACGGTGGGGCCAGGGCCTACCACGTATCGAGCGGAACCCAGCTCTATGAGCGGGCGCCCCTTTGGCGCCAACCCAACGCGCTCATCATCCTGGCCGTGCTCACCGCCATCGCGGCGCTCGCCACCTTCGCCGGCGTGGTGGTGCGCAACCGCCGGGAGTTCCGCGAGAACCAGATCCAGAGCCGGGCGAGCCTGGTGCAGAACATCCAGGCCGTACTCTGGCTGGCGGCCCTGGCGCTCTTCGGCCTGTGGGCCTCCAAGATCGGCGATACAGCCCAGATCATGTACCGCTGGCCAGGGGCCCTGATGATCATGGCCTCGGCGTGCGCGCTGGTGGCCGCGGGCCTCACAGCCACCACCTTCCTGGCGTTGCCGGCCATCTGGCGCGGCGGGCGCCGCGTGGACTCCTGGACGCACCTTCGCAAGGCGTTTTTCAGCCTCACCGTGCTGATCTACAGCGCCTTTTCCCTGGAGCTGGCGCTGCGCGGCGCGCTCAGCCCCTGGAGCGGCTGACCGGGCAAAGGGCCGGCGTCTAAACCCCGCGTTTACCAAGCACTGGGTAAATCCTGCCTAGCGGTGGGCAAACACGTCTGCTCCCCGCCTTCGGTTTGGGGAAGGACGCCAGCATTGAACCAGGTACTGGCCGCGCTTCAGAGATTCGGGCTTGGGCGGCTCGCCGCCATCCTCGGCATCGGCGCGGGCGTCGCCGCGGCGCTGTTCTTCGTGACCTCGGGCCTCGGCCAACCCAAGGCGCTGCTCTATTCCAACCTCGATCTGAAGGAAGCCGGGACGATCACCCAGGCGCTCGATCAGGGGAACATCAAGTACGAGGTCAAGGGCGACGGCTCGACCATCATGGTGCCGCGCGATCAGGTGGCTTCCACCCGTCTGATGCTATCGTCCAAGGGGCTGCCGACCGCGGCCAGCGTCGGCTACGAGATCTTCGACAACACCTCGGCCATGGGCCAGACGGACTTCGTCCAGCAGCTCAACCGCCAGCGCGCCCTGGAGGGCGAACTCGGCCGCACCATCATGGGCCTCGACGGCATCAACTCGGCCCGCGTCCATCTGGTCCTGCCCAAGCGCCAGCTCTTCGACGAAGAGGCCGACCAGCCGTCCGCCTCGGTGAGCGTCGGCGTCGGCGGCCGCGAACCCAGTCCCGACCAGGTGCGCGCCATGCAGAACCTGGTGGCCGGCGCGGTGCCCAATCTGAAGCCCGACCGCGTCACCGTCGTCGACCAGCACGCCAAGACCCTCTCCGGCGGCGACACCGGCATGGCCGCCGAGGCCGACGGCCGCAAGAGCCAGGTCGAGCAGCGGATCGCCAAACAGATCAAGACCATGGTCGAGGGCATCGTGGGGGTCGGCAAGGCGCGGGTGAACGTCACCGCCGACGTCGACATGGCCCAGGTCACCACCCACAAAGAGGCCTTCGACCCGGACGGCCAGGTCGTCCGCTCCGAGAGCACCACCGACGAGAATTCCAAGGAAGGTTCCAGCGGCGGCAACGTCCAGACCTCCTCGGCCGCCAAGATTCCCGGCGGGTCCACGGTCGACCCGGGCGGCGACAGCTCCAACGCCAGCGGCAAACAGGAATCCACCACCAACTACGAGATCACCAAGACCACCACGACCGAGGTGCGCGAGCCTGGCGCGGTGAAGAAGATCGCCGTGGCCGTCGCCGTCGACGGTGTGAACGGTCCGGCCGACAAGAAGGGCAAGCCCGGGGCCTGGGCGCCGCGCTCGGAAGCCGAGATGGCCAAGATCAAGGAACTGGTCTCCACGGCCGTCGGCTACGACCAGACCCGCGGCGACCAGATCAGCGTGGTCAACGTGAAATTCCCGTCGCCTGACGATTCCGAAGGCGTCACGGCGGCGAACCCCCTGATGGGCTTCGACAAGAACGACATCATGCGCGCCGCCGAGCTGGGCATCATGGCGATCGTGGCCATCCTGATGATGCTGTTCATCGTCCGCCCGCTGCTCAAGGGCGCGCTCTCCGGCGCCGGCGGCCCGATGGCCATGCTGGGCGGGCCCCAGGCCACCCAGATCGTCATGAGCCCGGACGGCCAGCCGATGCAGGTCACGTTTGACCCCGCCACCGGTCAGCAGCAGATGCTGCCCGCGCCCGGCAACGAACAGCTCGAGCAGAAGATCGACATCGCCCGCATCGAGGGCCAGGTGAAGGCGAGCTCCGTCAAGCGGGTCGCCGAATTCGTCGACAAGCACCCGGAGGAATCGGTCTCGATCATCCGCAGCTGGCTGCATGAGACCGCATGAACCCCCGGGCCGGTAAATCTAAGGGGATCGTCGACTCCTCGCGGCTGAGCGGTCCTGAAAAGGCGGCCGTGGTGCTGCTGGCGCTTGGCGAGGACCATGCCGGCGTCTGGCGCCAGCTCGACGAGGAGGAGATCAAGGTGATCTCCCAGGCCATGGCCGGCCTCGGCCAGGTCACCGCCGGCGTCGTCGAGGACCTGCTCGTCGAGTTCGTCTCCGGCATGGGCGGCGGCAATATCACCGGCTCCATCGAGCTGACCCAGCGCCTGCTCGCCTCGATCATGCCCGGCGAGAAGGTCGACACCCTGATGGAGGAGATCCGCGGTCCGGCGGGTCGCACCATGTGGGACAAGCTGGGCAACGTGAACGAGGCGGTGCTCGCCAACTATCTGAAGAACGAATACCCGCAGACCGTCGCCGTCGTGCTCTCCAAGATCAAGTCGGAGCATGCTGCCCGCGTGCTCACCTGCCTGCCCGAGGACTTCGCGCTGGAATGCGTCACCCGCATGCTGCGCATGGAGCCGGTGCAGCGCGAGATTCTCGACAAGATCGAACAGACGCTGCGGACCGAATTCATGTCGAACCTGGCGCGCACCTCCAAGCGCGACAGCCACGAGATGATGGCCGACATCTTCAACGCCTTCGACCGCCAGACCGAGACCCGCTTCATCACCGCTCTGGAAGAGCGCAACCGCGAGGCGGCCGAGCGCATCCGCGCCCTGATGTTCGTCTTCGAAGACCTTTCCAAGCTCGATCCGGGCGGCGTCCAGACCCTGCTGCGCTCCGTCGAAAAGGATCAGCTGGCGCTGGCGCTCAAGGGCGCCTCCGACGCGCTGCGCGACATGTTCTTCTCCAACATGAGCGAGCGCGCCGCCAAGATCATGCGCGAGGACATGGAAACCATGGGCCCGGTCCGCCTGCGCGAGGTCGAGCAGGCGCAGATGTCGATGGTCCAGGCCGCCAAAGACCTGGCCAACAAGGGCGAGATCGTCCTGGTCGGCGCCGGCGGCGACGACGACGAGCTGGTGTACTGATGGCCGTCACCGCCCCCAGCGCGCTCGCCCCCGAAGGCTTCGCCCACGAGAAATTCGGTTTCGACACCGTCTTCGAGGCGAGCGGCGAGGTCGTCTCCGCCGCGCCGCGTCCCAAGCGCAGCTATTCCGCCGACGAGGTCGAGGCGATCCGCAAGGCCGCTGAGGCTGCGGGCGAAACCCGCGCCCTGATCGGCGTCGCCAACCGCCAGGCCCAGGCGCTGGCCGTGATCGCCCAGGCGGCGCAGCAGGCGCTGCCCACCCTGGCCGCGGTCGCCCACGAACATCGCGTCGGGTCCGCGGACCTGGCGCTGGCCTGCGCCCGCGGCATCGCCGCCGCGGCGCTCGACAAGTTCCCGCAGGCCCCGGTCCGCGCCGCGCTCGAGGCGCTCGCCCGCGAGATCGAGGCCGCCCCGCGCCTGATCGTCACCGGCGACGCCGATCTCGTCGACGGTCTGCAGGCCGTCCTGGAGGAGACCGCCCAGGCGGTCGGCTATCCAGGCGCGATCCAGGTGCGCGCCGTCCCCAGCGCGGCGCCCCACGCCTTCACCCTCGATTTCGGCGATGGCTCGGCCAGCTTCGATCCCGAGGCCGCCGCCGAACGCGTCTCCCAGTCCCTGCATGCGGCGCTGGCCGCCGAGGGGCTGCACGCCGAACCCCTGACACCCGGCGGCGGACCCTCCGCCTCCGACGCCCAAGAGCCCGAAAGCTAGGCCATGTCCGAGACCCCAGACATCGAAACCAGCGAAGAGACCAGCAGCGAGCTGAAGCTCGACGAATTCGCCGCTGGCGAAGGTCCCCTGCCCGACGGCGGCGACGCCGAGGACAAGACCGCCACCGACCTCGCGCCGGTCTTCGACGTGCCGGTGAACATCTCGGCCGTTCTCGGCCGCGCCAGCCTTTCGGTCGCCCAGCTCCTGCAGCTCGGCCAGGGCAGTGTGCTGGAGCTCGACCGCAAGGTTGGCGAGGCCATCGATATCTATGTGAACAACCGCCTGGTGGCGCGCGGCGAGGTCGTGATCGTCGACGAACGCCTGGGCGTGACCATGACGGAAATCATCAAGGACGGCGACAACGCGGCCTAGCCGCGGAGTCCTAGGGAGATAAGTCATGAGGCTACTGGTCGTCGGACAACTGAACGGGCAACTCGCCACCGCCGTGAAAATGGCGATGAGCGCGGGCGCCAAGGTGAGCCACGTCGAGACCATCGTGGCGGCCACCCACGCGCTGCGCGCCGGGCAGGGCGCCGACCTGATGATGGTCGACTACGAGCTGGACATCGCCAGTCTCATCGCCGCCAACGAGGCCGAACGCATCCGCGTGCCGGTGGTGGCCTGCGGGGTCAACGCCGGCGCCGCGGGCGCAGCGGCCGCCATCCGGGCCGGGGCCAAGGAGTTCATCCCGCTTCCGCCCGATGCCCAGCTGATCGCCGCGGTGCTGGCCGCCGTGGCCGACGACAACCGCCCGATGGTGGTGCGCGACCCCTCCATGCAGGCCGTGATCACCATGGCCGACCAGATCGCCGGGTCCGACGCCTCGATCCTGATCACCGGGGAAAGCGGCGTCGGCAAGGAAGTCATCGCCCGCTACGTCCACCAGAAATCGCGGCGGGCGTCGAAGCCCTTCATCTCGGTCAACTGCGCCGCCATTCCCGAGAACCTCCTGGAGAGCGAGCTGTTCGGCCACGAGAAAGGCGCCTTCACCGGCGCCGTGGCGCGCCGCATCGGCAAGTTTGAAGAGGCCAACGGCGGCACCCTGCTGCTCGATGAAATCAGCGAGATGGACGGCCGCCTGCAGGCCAAGCTGCTGCGCGCCGTCCAGGAACGCGAGATTGACCGGGTCGGCGGCGCCAAGCCGGTGAAGATCGACATCCGCATCCTCGCCACCTCCAACCGCGACCTGGTGCAGGCTGTGAAGGAGGGGACCTTCCGCGAGGACCTGCTCTATCGCCTGAACGTCGTGAACCTGCGCCTGCCGCCCTTGCGCGAACGCCCCGGCGACGTTCTGGCGCTGGCTGAATTCTTCGTCCGCAAATACGCCGCGGCCAACGGAACGCAGGAACGTCCGCTGTCGGCCGAGGCCAAGCGCCGTCTCGCCGGCCACCGCTGGCCCGGCAACGTCCGCGAGCTGGAAAACGCCATGCACCGCGCGGTGCTGCTGGCCTCGGGTCCCGAGATCGAGGAAGACGCCATCCGCCTGCCGGACGGCCAGCCCTT
>PLEH01000001.1 GCA_003136395.1 Phenylobacterium sp. | reverse complement strand
GTCCAGCGCGACCCCCGGCAAGTCGGCCAAGTCGGTCTCTGCGTAGAAGAACCCCTTGTGCTGCGAGGCATCAAGGACTGTCTTCAGCCTGTCTCTCTCAGTGGCCTCGACGTAGTCGATAAGGTCAATGAGGCGCCCCCGCCCGTCATCCATTCCTCAGTCAGCCCACTCGAACGCCAAAGATAAAAACCGCTTCAATCAAGTTGCGACGATAGTGCACCACTGCGGCACTCCATTACGCCACCTGTTATGCAAGAAAAGCGCCCCCTAGTCGTCCCCAATGTGAGTGTGAGCCGAACCCCGCATCGCCCCGGATTCGGAGAGCGGCTGGCGGGCGTGCTCGGTCCCGCCGCTACGCGGCTCCTACGGGTCCGCCCCTGGTGGGCGCCCTTGGGGCGCCGCCGGCAGCTCGACGGCGCTTCCCGTCTGGCCTGCAGCCAGGCTCCTTGCGGCCTTCATTTTTGCTTTGAGAATTTCGCTCCCCGCGCCGTTCAACGCGAACAATGGAACATTGGTATTGTCGGGCGAGTGGGCCTTGTTAGGCTGCAACTTGCTGTTGGGGTGAGGTGGGGTCCGTGAAGGCTGAAGAGTTTAAGTCCTGGCTCCAGGCTCGCCGTTGGCGCGGGCAGCCCTTGACCGCCAAGGCCATCCAACACCGGCGGGGTCGGCTCAAGCGCGTCGAACGCTCTCTGGCGGCAATGGGATTTCCTGACGCTGACGTGGATCAACTGATCTCGCGGGGGGAATTGCCGGCGCTGCTGGCCAAGTTGAGCAGCTATATCGGCTCCCGCGAGGGCCCGCCGCCCGTCAGTCTTGTGCCTCAGGCTGAAAATCCTGATGGCCAGCTTCGCAATCTGGTGGCTGTGACCCGCCTTTACGGCAAGTTCGCCAACGGAGAAGACCCCAACGCCCACGATCCGGAAGCCGACGACGTTGAAGATGACCCGGCTGAGGTCGGTAGCGACGCTGACGACGTCCGGGCCGCGGCGCTTAAGCTCTATATCGATCCAGCGCGCCTGAAGGGTGAGGCTGAAGTGTCCATTCGCGCAGGCGATTTGCACAATGCTCTGGGACTAGACCAGGCTCATGCCAACGTCTGCCAAGCGTTGGGCGGCGCCAAGTTCCAGCAGTTGGCCAAGGTTCCGCCGCCGCGAGTGGAGGGCCCGGGTCAAAGCTCGACGACGACCTACCACTTCAGCCTTCGGGCAGGCGCGACACTGGCTACAGAAGGTGCGGCATTGACGGCCATGAAGCCGACCAACCTGATTTTCTACGGGCCGCCGGGCACGGGTAAGACCTACCGGACCGCGCTTGAGGCCGTCCGCCTCTGCGATGGCGACACGCCCGATGAACGCAGCGATCTGATGCGGCGCTACGGCGAACTCGAGCGGGAGGGCCGCATCGGCTTCGTCACCTTCCACCAGAGCTTCTCCTACGAGGACTTTGTCGAGGGCCTGAGGCCGGAGACAGCGGCGTCGGAGATCGGTGGCTCAGCTGGTTTTCGGTTGGAGCCGCGCAACGGGGTTTTCCGCGAGATGGCGGCCCTGGCTGATCAGGCGCGTCTGGCGGCGGCCGCACCGCGGAGGGCCGGCGGCCTGGATCTCTCCGGCCGTCGATTCTGGAAGATGGGCCTGGGCGCGATCGGGACCGAGGATCACATCTACGACGAGGCCATCGCGGGCAACTATGTCGTTCTGGGCTGGGGCGGTGAGGTCGACTGGAGCGACGCGGCCTACGAGGACATCGGAGCTGTTCGCGCGAAGTGGGCTGAGGTCGGCCCGGCCGACAGCAAGCCGAGCAATGTCTCTCAGCTTCACCCGTTCCGCTCTGAGATGAAGAAGGGCGACATCATCATCGTCCCCTACGGCAACACCGCTTTCCGGGCGATCGGGGAGGTCACGGGCGACTACGCCTTCGTGGCCAACCGTGACGGTGAGTACAATCATCGTCGGCAGGTCAACTGGCTGCTCAAGCTTGAAAAGCCGCTGCCGCTGGACAGCATCGTGGAGGGGGCCTTCACGATGCGAACCCTCTATCAAATCAACGCGAGCCGCATCCGGATGGAAGCGGTGTCGCGCCTGATTGGCGGTCCGGGGGACGCTGAGACCGGTGCGCCGGGTGTGCCTCAGGCGTTCGTTCTGGTGATCGACGAGATCAATCGCGCCAACATCTCCAAGGTGTTCGGCGAACTGATCACCCTGCTCGAGGCTGACAAGCGCCTCGGCATGGAGAACGAAATCCGGGTCAAGCTGCCCTATTCCGGGGAGACGTTCGGAGTGCCGGCGAACCTCCACCTGATTGGCACCATGAACACGGCCGACCGCTCGATCGCGCTCCTCGACACGGCGCTTCGCCGTCGGTTCACCTTCGAGGAGATCATGCCCGACCCGGATCTGCTGAAGACGGCGGCCCGACGCACGGGAGTGGACCTCGTCGCGGTGCTCAAGACCATGAATGAGCGGATCGAGTACCTTTTCGACCGCGAGCACCAGGTCGGCCACGCCTTCTTCATGGCCTGCCAGGATCGCCACGACGTCGATGCGGTCATGCGCGATCGCGTCATTCCGCTGCTGCAGGAGTATTTCTTCGAAGACTGGTCGCGGCTGGCGATGGTTCTGGGCGAGCGGGAGGGAGTCAGGGACGGCGCCTTCCTGAACTGTGATCGCATCCCGCCGCCGCCAGGTTGTGACGGCGAGGATCGCTGGCGCTGGTCGGTGCGCCCTTCCTTCGCGCCGGATGCCTACCGGCGTCTGCTCGGCCGCGCGGCCGTGAGCGCTCCGGCCAATGAGGAAGCCGCCGGCGCTACAGAAGCGACGGCGGCCGAATGACCCATCTCTCGATCCTGGAATGGGATCGGGTCGCGGTCGGGGAGGGCGGCTTCTCCCGTCGCCAGGCCGACCAGCTGCTGGCTGCGGCGCGGTCGCACCCACTCGGTGGCGCCGAAGGGACCAACATCCTGATCGATCATCACCGTTGGCTCAGGAGCCAACAGGTGGTCGGCGTCGTCGCGGGCGAAGGCTGCAGCCTGGAGATCCTGCCGAAGATCGACCAGCTCGGCGACGCCGGGTCCTCGGAGGGCCGCGCCGGACTGCGCCATCGCCTGGTGCAGATGCTGGACGTGGCCTTGGGCCTGGAGATCAATCTTGGCCGAGACGCCGCCATGGCCCGGCAAGATGAAACGTTGCTCGACATCCTGATCCGCGCCTTCGCCGACCAACTGACCAACGAGGTGCGACGCGGGCTGCCGCGGCAATATCTTCGGTGTGAGGAAGATCTGCCGACTCTGCGCGGCCGGCTCGACGTTACCCGCCAGTTCACGACGCTGGCGGTGCGGCCGGACCGGCTCGCCTGCCAGTTCGACATCCTGTCGCCGGACATGGCGTTGCTCCAGGTTATGAAGGCGTGCGTGGTTTTCCTCGCCCGACAGGCCCGGCGCGCCGAAACGGTGCGCCGATTGGCTGAGCTTCGCGTCGCCTTGGCCGACGTCAGCGACGTCCACCCGCATCATCTGGCCTGGGACAAGATCGCGATCGACAGGTCAAACCGCCGCTGGCGCTCGCTCTTGGCCCTGGCGCGGCTGTTTCTGCGCCGCGATTGGCAGGCAACCCATAAGGCCAACGATCTTCGCGACCTGGCGGGCGTCACCCTCCTGTTTCCAATGAACGACCTCTTCGAGGCCTATGTCGCGGCGCTGCTGCGCAAGGCTCTGGCCCCGCAGGGCTATGAGGTCGTCGCGCAGGGTGGGCTGCGCTATTGCCTCAACGAGATTGCGCCCGACGGCACGCTGGGGCGACCGCTCTTCCGCACCAAACCCGACTGCATGGTGCGCCGGGACGGTCGCACCGTGCTGGTGATCGACACCAAGTGGAAGCGATTGACCGCCGCTGCCAGCGACCCGAAGCGCGGCGTCTCCCAGGCGGATGTCTACCAGCTGATGGCCTATGCCCGGCTCTACGACTCTGCGCGGCTGATGTTGCTCTACCCCCATCACGCGGACCTGGAAGGGCAGGGCGCGCTCGCCCGTCACCGCATCAATGTCGCTGGTGCGGACGAGCGGCTGACGATCGCCAGTATCGACGTTGCGGCTGACCGCCTGGCCACCATCGAGTCGCTCAAAGCCTTGGCCCTCGCCGAAGTGACGGCCGCGGCCTGAGGGCCGGCGATGGTCTACTGAGCTACAGTTTGGGCGACCACTTGGCGATTTCGGTCAGGATGTCGTCGAAGGCGGGCTGGCCCCGGTAGTAGAGGGCGTTTGAGGCGACGTAGGCCTTCTGCGGGCTGGCCCGGGTGTCCGGGTCGCTCAGGGCGAAGGCTTCGTTCTCGGCGATGATGGGGTTGTCGGCCTTCGGGAAGCACTTGGCCTTGTGGGCGAGATAGCCGCGCCGTGCTGCATGAGGCGAGCCTGGCGCTGATCCGCTCAGTGTACCCGCCACCGAAGGGCATCCCCCTGGTCGGTGTCACCCTCTCCAACTTCGCCGGCGGCGAGGCTAGGATCGCCGACGAGCTGTCGCTGCTCGACGAGTCGCGGCTGACTGCATGATCGATTGCAAAGTGGGACCTGACGACCGGGTGGACGATCTTGAAGCCATGGCGCGGACACTGGAGGCCAGCGGGACCTACCGGGTGCTACGGCGCCTGACGCCGCACGTCGCTATCGCACCGCCTGCTGGCTTGAAGGTACGTCAGGGCTTGGTGGTCGACGTGGAGACGACGGGCCTGGACGCCGCGCGTCACGAGATCATCGAGCTGGCCATGGTGCCGTTCACCTATGGCCTCGACGGTCAGATCTACACAGTCGGCGAGCCTTTCCACGGCCTGCGACAACCGTCGGAGCCGATCCCGGCCGAGATCACCAGCATAACCGGCATCACCGACGAGATGGTTGCCGGGCAGTCCATCGACCCGGCGGCGGTCGGGGCGTTCGCCGCCGGCGCAGCGCTTGTCATCGCCCACAACGCGGCCTTCGACCGTCGATTTCTGGAGCGGTTCTGCGAGACCTTCACCACCAAGGCCTGGGCCTGTTCGATGAGCCAGGTGGACTGGGCCGAGGAAGGCCACGAGGGGACGAAGCTCGCTTATCTCGCCGCCGGGGCGGGGTTCTTCTACGAGCGGCATCGGGCGACGAACGACTGCTTGGCCGCTGTGGCGCTCCTCGGGGCGCCGCTACCCCTGAGCGGTAGGTTCGCGCTGGCCCAACTGCTGGAGCGGGCGCGTCAGCCGACCTGGCGAGTGTGGGCGGAGAACTCGCCTTTTGATCTGAAGGACGTGCTGAAGGCACGGGGCTATCGCTGGAACGGGGAAGGGAGCGGGTCGCCCAAGGCCTGGTTCATTGACGTTGCCGATGCCGCGAAGGAGGCCGAGTTGGCCTTTCTAAAGTCGGAAATCTACCGCGGCGAGATGGATCTCTTGGTCCGGCGCATCGATGCTTACGACCGGTTTTCGGCCCGCTGCTGATGCTTATCAGGCGTAGGGATTATCCCCATCAAGCCAACGAACTAGTTTGCGTCTTCGGCGGTTCCGCGTCTTCGGGCTTCCACCAGAGCCTTCGTCGCCACTTTCGCCTGCTCAATGGCCGTCTGAACCTCCGCTAGGTTCTGCAGCTCGATCTGAGCTCGCTGAGGAGGCAAGTCTTGCAGGTCGAGGTTCATGCGCTTGATGAAGTAATAGGCCATCGAAAGGCGCACTTCGATGTCGCGGCAGCCGTCATGCATGTTGTAGTCGCGCTGGATCGCCTGCCGTTGTTCTTCGGTAAGACCCGGGTGCGGACAAAGCTTGAGCGTGGTTTTCGTGGTCCATTCAAGGTCGTCTTTAGGTTCGTAGTCCGCTGGCTTTAGATCTCCAATTTCGTCGATTCGAGTCAGCACGAAATCGCGAAAATCTTCCTGCTCGCAGCACCAAGCGCGGACGTGCCAACGATAGCCGTCGAAGGCTAAGGCGTGCGGCGCGATATCTCGGTGTCGCGAACTGGTGAGGGACTGATAGCGAACACCCACAGCTTGACGGGACCTAATCGCTGCGAGGATGGCCCTCAAACATTCAGGCTCAACGTGGCGGACAATGTCAGGCGCCATGTCCACGGCAGGCATGTCGCGGAACCACAAGTCTTCACGAGGGAGCGCGCCTGTTAGAAACGCTCTGAGCTGAAGTAAGAGACGATCTGCTGAGACACGAAGAAAGCGTGGCCGCATGGCCTTACCCGGAAGATAGGTCTTCTCTGTAGAATTGTATTCGATGTTCTCGGGCGCCTCTTCTCGGTACTGTCGCAAGTCAACTGACGCCTGCGGTTGGGAGATTTCAAAGGTCTCCTCCAGGTCGTTTCGGTTTAGGCGTCCCTCCCAGAAGAGCTTCCAGTCCACGAACTCAAGGCGTCGGCTGAGCGTCCAGCTCCGGCGGTCGTCACGTTCGCCCATAAAAAATCCCTATCGTCTCTTGACGGGTGTTGGAACTATACCCACATAGTAACGAGATGGGTCGTGTTTCACGATCCACCTGTTTGAGCTCAGGGGCAAGCCCTGGCGTGGGTTTGACCTCGGAAGGGGGCGCAATGAGTCGGGATCACGTTTCCCACAGTGACATCGTGCGGTTCGCCAACGAGCGGGTGAATCTGCCGAAGGATAAAGCTGATGAGTTTCGGGCGCAGGCGCGTCGGCTACGGGAGAAGCTGCAGGGGTACGTGGATGAGCACCCAGACTTCACTCTGAAAAAGATGCTGCTGTCCGGGAGCCTGGCCAAAGGCACCGCGCTGCGGACGCTCAACGACATCGACGTGGCCTGCTACATCAGTGGCGCCGACGCGCCGCACAGCGTGGCCGCTCTGCTGACCTATCTGGCCGACCGCCTGCGCAAGGCCTTCCCGAACTTCTCTCCTGACCAGGTTCAGCCCCAGACCTATTCGGTCACGGTCTCGTTCAGGGGCTCCGGCTTAGACGTCGATATCGTGCCGATCCTCTATGACGGCGCCCCCAACTGGTACGGCAACCTAGTCAGCCAGGACGATGGCTCGTTCTTGAAGACCAGCATCCCGCTGCATCTGGAATTCACTGCCGCCCGCAAGAGGGCGCAGGAAAAGCACTTCTCCCAGGTCGTCCGGCTCGTGAAATTCTGGGCACGCCGGATGAAGCAGGAGCGCGACGGGTTCCGTTTCAAGTCGTTCATGATCGAGATGATCCTGGCCAAGCTATGTGATGACGGCCTCGACCTCTCGGACTACCCCGAAGCCCTGCAGCACTTCTTCACTTACATCGCCCGTAGCGATCTGCGGGAGCGGATCGTGTTCGCCGATTACTACCCGCCCTCGACGGTGGGCGTCCTGCATGACCCCGTTC
>PLEH01000016.1 GCA_003136395.1 Phenylobacterium sp. | reverse complement strand
GCTGGGTGGTCTCGCCCTACTGGTCGCCAGCGTTCTCGCCGGGGCGCTCTGGGACAGTTTCGGCGCGAAGGCCACGTTCCTGGCAGGGGCTGGATTTACGGCAGTCGCGCTGCTCGGGTTGGCGCTTGTTCGCCGGCGCGTGCCCGGTCTTGGTGCGTCTCACCATTCTTGATTTCTGATCCAAGCCCGAGACCGCATAATATCGATCTATGGTAAATCCTGTCTCGGCCGTTCCCGAACGCCAGATGATTTTACCCCGCCCATGCCCTCCGGCCCCATTCCGCTCGATCAAGACCGCGAAGAGCATGGCATAAGCGTTCTGCTGACTGTTGCAGTGTGGCTTGGTCCAGCACCATAGTTTGCCCCCGCTTCAGGATTATCCCGTGCCCAAGCCGACCGACCAGGACGACCGCGTCAACCAGGCCGCCTATCTCGCGCGGGACATCGCGCCTGACATCGATGTGGTCCTCATCACCCATTACCCCGATGTCGAGACGCTCGACACCGTTCGTCCGGGCGAAACCGATCTACAGATCGCCCTCGCCGTGAACCGGGCGGTCGCCTTAGAGATGCTGGATGCCGGCGTCGAGGTTTTGGTTCAGCGGGCCGACCGGGCTGCCTTTCGGCGCTGGATGTCCGACCGCGATGATACACCCGAGAACCGCCGTGCCTGGATCGATCGTAGCCGTCTGCTCCGAGGCTCGGCGGCGTTGGAGGTTCTCGGCCTCAAGGCATCAACCTCACCCCCGCGTCAGACCTTCGGCAAGACACCTGGACCTATCGCGGATCGCCTGCTGGAGGCGTTTGGAGACGAGGATAGTGGGGAGTTCGACGTCCTGGTTCAGGGGCTCATGGCCGCTGGGCGAACCGACGTCTTGGACCTGGCAATTCGCAAACTCGGGGAACGCGAAGGCGATGAGGCCGGCGATGACCTGAACTGGGTGTTGTTGGTCGCGGCTGAAGGGGCAGCAATCGGCCCTTCGGGTTGGACAGAGTTAGTTGCCCTGGCCGTGGCGCTGCCGGCTGGCGACTTGCCGGATGGAGAAGAGCTCGGACAGGGATTGATCGAGTCCGGCGCCCTGGCAGACAACGAGGAACTGCGCCTGCTGCCCGGCTGGCGGTCGCCCGACGCCCTCGTTGAGCTGTCATTTGGGGCTGTCCGCCGCGTGCTGCTCGACCTAGTCGACGGCAAGCCGCCGCGCGACCTGCCCCCCGGTGACACGGATGACCTCGCCCGCCGTGGTTTCGGGGTTCTGCTCGGCCTACGCATCGATTGGGCCATCCCGGTCTGGGAGGAGATCGCAGCCGCCGGTGGCCTGCCGACGGAGTCCGACGAGGATGCCGCGGAGACGCCAGATGAGGCCCGTCGGGCCGCTCTGTTCGAACGTTGGCGAGGCCGCGTCTTCCAGGAGGTCCAGGGCTGCGTGCCGCTGGATGTGGTGGCATTTTCTCAGGTGGCGAACGAAATTGCAGACTTCCTTGCAGAGGCTGGTGAGCAGACGGGTGGCCTCGAGGAGATCCGGGAGTTCGTCGCAGCGTGTCGGCGCAAAGCGGGTGGCAATGATGTCGTGTGCCATCCGCAAATCATCGGCGATGCTGTGGAGCTTTCCTTGTACACGGAAGCTGGGCAACTCCTGGACATCCTGAGGATGCCGGCCAGCAGGCTTCCCGCGCCGGCCGAGGAGATGTCCCCACTTATCGGCGCCTTCGTGCGCTTGGTGCAGGACCGTCCCGGTCGCTGACCCGTAGCTAGTGGCCGGCTATTGCGGCACTTGTCAAAGTGGAGCTGGCCCTCAGCACCGAAGCCATTGTTGCTAGAAGTCAGCGCTTTCCCGCCGTTCTCCATCGTCTGCCTTGACCTTTGAGAACCCGAAGGCGGACCCTCCAGTGTCGGCCAATCGCGCCGGTCTAACCTTGGATGCGAAGGACCGCTTTGAGTCGAACTTGGCGGTAGCGCCTATTCCGCTTCCCGCATTGGGTCGTTGTTAGTGTTTATTTGAGTATACCCCAGAGCGACATGACGACGAGACACTGAATCCCGTCTCATTTTGGTCGGTTTTGGGCGCGTGATACACTTCACGAAGTGGGTCTAGACTCAAACGGGACAGAACCGAACCCTCGTCATGCCGCTTTATGGCTACGCGGCGTTGTTGCTGCTGGAATTGCCTTCTTCCTAGTATTAACGACATTTCACCATCACGACATCAAATTAAGCTGCGCCCATACCCATCTTCATTTCGAAGATATTGGAGGGTGTTGTGAGTGAAGTTGGTTCTTCCGCGTCGTCGACCGCTGACTTCGAGCGGTTTGTCTATGCGGATGTTGCGATAGAACCAAACGGAATGGAACTAAGCGTTTTGTCCGGGCGGATTCAAGTTCCGGAGCGAACACCCCCGGACGGTTTCATTCGTTAGTCGGCCAGTCCGGCTAACAGTGTCCTGAAGTGCTCCCCCGGCGTCGCGAAGTCCAGCGTCTTGCGCGGCCGGGCGTTCAGGCTGTCCGCGACGGCGTCGAGGTCGGCCTGGTCGAAC
>PLEH01000104.1 GCA_003136395.1 Phenylobacterium sp. | reverse complement strand
CCAACCCCTATCTCGCGATCCTGGCGATGTCTGACAATCTGGTCGTCACCAGCGACAGTGTCTCAATGATCTCCGAGGCCCTCGCCACCACGGCGCCGGTCTTCGTCTTCCATCTGGCAGGTAGCCCGCGTCACCTGAGTTTCATCGAAAACCTAGTCGTCAGGAGCCTTGTGACCCCCCTTGATCGCCCCGCGTCCTCTTCAAGTCGACCTGCGATCGACGCGACGTCCTTCGTGGCTGAGTCCGTCCGACGGCTGCTGTCAATCGCGGGCTGAAGTCCGCTTTCCCTCTGTGGACGCCCCCTTCAGCGCAAGTACGGATTTGAGGCGGTGATGATCGCGTAGTCGGATGCTTCCATCTGTCCGGCCTGTTGTGCGCCGCCTGGCCAGCACCAAGCGGTTCGGCATGTGTTCGAGGTTGCAGTAACCCTCCGGTATCTTCTGCCCGGGCCTTGGCCGCAAGAACGGCGTCGCCCATCAGGAAGACGGTGATCGTGCCGAAGGGGTGCTCCACGATCTTGCGGCGGCCGCGCATGCTGTGGGGTGCGAGGTCCAGGGTGTGCATCCAGAGCCAGCTCAGCGCGCCTGACGGGCGACGCATCCTCGCCTCCATCTGTCAGGAATATGGACCCAAGTCTCTGACAAATCCCGTTTGGCCCAAGGCGGCTCCTGGCTGGCTGTCGCCATGGGTTTAAGGCGTCAACGCGAAATGCGATAATTAGTAGCGCATCAAAAGCGATAAATAATAGGACATTAAAAGCGATAAATAGTAAGGCACCAAAAGCGAATTATATCGCATCCTTAAATGCGATAAATTCTGCATGCGCTTGGCCGCAGGATCGCCGGCAAGGGAGACGTCCATGGCAACGCCTCAGGCGCGACTGGCGAACGCCTTGGAGGCGATTGAAAAGCTGCAGGCCGACGGCCGCCATGCCGTTCGCTCGGGAGACATCACCCGTGACGCGCGCGAACTGCTGACGCGCAACGGCTTCCTGCGGGAGGTCATGAGGGGTTGGTATATCCCCGGCCAGCCGGGCCAGCCCGATGGCGAGACCACCGCCTGGTACGCTTCCTACTGGGGCTTCGTGGTGGACTATCTCACCGAGCGGTTCGACGCTGCCTGGTCACTCTCCGCCGACCAATCCCTCGTCATTCACGCCGGCAACTGGAACGTCCCCGCCCAGCTGCTTGTCCGCGCGCAGGGCGGGCGCAACGGCGTCACCACCTTCTTGCACGGGACCTCCCTCCTGGATGTGAACCAGCCGCCCGCCCAGCACGGCGACCTGGCCGTGGTCCAGGGCCTTCGGCTCCACGCGGTGGAGGCCGCCCTGATCGGCGCCTCGCCCAATTTCTTCCGCAACCAGCCCACCGAGGCTCGGACCATCCTGGCCATGCAGCGCGACGCCTCGGCGCTCCTGGAGCGACTGCTGGCGGGCGGCCACACCATCATCGCAAGCCGGCTTGCCGGCGCCTTCCGCAATGTCGGCCGCGACCGCGAGGCCGACTCCATCCTCTCGGCGATGACCGCCGCGGGCTACAAGGTCCGCGAGGTCGATCCCTTCGCAGACCAGTTGCCGGTCACGCCCTATCGGCGCGAACCCTCGCCCTATGTCCACCGCATCCGCCTCCTGTGGGCGAAGATGCGTCAGGACATTCCCGGCCGGTTCCCGCCGCCGGGCCGGGTCAACGACCTCGAACGCTACATGAAGGCCGTGGACGAGGTTTATGTGACCGACGCCTACCACTCGCTGTCGATCGAGGGCTATCGCGTCAGCCGGGAACTGATCGAACGGGTGCGGGGCGGCGCTTGGAACCCCGAGGGCGACGAGGCCGACCGCGCCCAGCGCGACGCCATGGCCGCGCGGGGCTACTGGCAGGCCTTCACCGCGGTGAAGGACAGCGTGCGCGCGGTGCTGGCCGGTGAGAACCCCGGTCTGGTCGCCGACCGCGACCACCCGACCTGGTATCGCGAACTCTTCGCCCCCAGTGTCGGCGCCGGCCTGATCACCGCCGCAAAGCTCGCCGGCTACCGCAACACTCCCGTCTACATCCGCAATTCACGCCACGTCCCGCTCAGCCCGGACGCCGTACGCGACGCCATGCCAACCTTCTTCGAGCTCTTGTCCGAGGAGCCGGACCCGGCCGTGCGGGTGGTGCTGGGCCACTTCATCTTCGTCTACATCCACCCCTACCTCGACGGGAACGGCCGCACCGGCCGCTTCTTGATGAACGTGATGATGGCCGCGGGCGGCTATCCGTGGACGGTGATCCCCGTGCAGGCGCGCGACCGCTACATGGCCGCGCTGGAGGCGGCGAGCGTCGGCCAGGACATCGGGCCCTTCGCGAGCTTTCTCGCGGAGCATGTGCTCAAGCCGGCGCCGGAAGCGGCTCGGGCCTGAACACAACCGTCGCCGCGCGTTTAGGGCTCTTGATCCGGGCGTCTTCGATCATCCGAAACTGATCGAGAGTGAGGATATCGACGAATCGGGACTGACTCCAAGAGATCGGAGCGGATGGGTCGAAATGTGATGCGGCCTCGCGCGTTGAGTGCTTCCCATGCGCTTCCCAAATCGCCTTCGGCCATTCCATGGCAAGGGCGAGAATACAAGTAAGATATGGATTTATAATAGGAATTCTGGATTCGAAAGATAAGATCGAATATTCGACCTCAAACCAAAATTACAATTTATATGGACGAACGAGAAACTGGTGGTTCCCCAAGTGCTTGATTTCACTTGGGGAACCATGGTGCCACGACAGGGATTCGAACCCTGGACCTCAGCCTTACCAAGGATGCGCTCTACCACTGAGCTATCGCGGCGAAAGGCGAGGCGCGGCTATAGCCAACGCCGGGGGCCGCGTGAAGCCTTAAATCCATGGCCGACGGCTTGACGGGCCGGACGTAGCGCCGCACCGGTTGGCCATGGCGCCTTCCGACAAGGACCCGAAGCCCCGGCCCTCCGAGCGCGAACTGAAGCTCGCCCAGGCGCTGCGCGCCAACCTGCGACGGCGCAAGGCCGGCGAGCGCAAGGCAGACCCTGGGGCCGGCAAGGCGAAAAGCGTGGACGAGGGCTGAGCGGGCCTTTGCGCGGCCCGGCCCGCACGCTAGATATCGAGCCTCGCGCCGCCCTACGCGACTCCCCGACTGTGCGGTCGCCTCGAAGGATCTGGATTGGACCGCATCGCCATCACCGGCGGCGCGCGGCTGCAGGGGGAAATCCCCATCAGCGGCGCCAAGAACTCGGCCATCAAGTTGATGGCGGCGAGCCTGCTCACCGAAGAAGCGCTACGGCTGACGAACATGCCGCGCCTGGCCGACACCCGGTTCATGGGCAAGATCCTGCAGCGACTGGGGACTGAGGTCGTCGAGGCGGAGGGTGAGGACGGTCCGGAGACCCTGCTGCGCACGACCGAGATCACCAGCAGCTTCGCCCCCTACGACTTGGTCCGCCAAATGCGGGCGTCGTTCAATGTGCTGGGACCGCTCCTGGCCCGCACCGGCCAAGCGAAGGTCTCGCTGCCCGGCGGCTGCACGATCGGCGCGCGGCCGGTGGACCTGCACCTGAAGGCGCTGGAGGCGCTGGGGGCGCGGATCGACCTGCACGAGGGCTACGTCTATGCCCAGGCGCCGCGCGGACTGAAGGGGGCGCATATCGAGTTCCCGTTCAATTCTGTCGGCGCGACCGAGCACGCCATGCTGGCCGCCGTGCTGGCCGAGGGCGAGACGGTGCTGGCCAATTCGGCCTGCGAGCCGGAGATGATTGACCTGGCCGATTGTCTGAACGCCATGGGCGCGAAGGTCGCCGGGGCGGGGACCTCGACGATCCGCATCCAAGGTGTGGGCCGGCTGCACGGCGCGACCCATGCGGTGATGCCCGACCGCATTGAGACCGGCACCTATGCGGTGGCCGCGGCCATGGCCGGCGGCGAGGTGAGGCTGACGCGCACCCGCAGCGATTTCATCCAGGCGCTGATCGACAAGATGATCGAGGCCGGAGTCGAGATCACGCCTCACAACGACGGGCTGACCGTGAGGCGCAATGGGGCGCTGTTGAAGGCTGTGGAATTCGAGACTGGCGTCTATCCCGGCTTCCCCACCGATCTGCAGGCGCCGTTCATGGCGTTGATGACGCTCGCCGAAGGCGAGAGCGTTATCAGGGAGACCATCTTCGAGAACCGCCTCATGCATGCCCCGGAGCTGCGGCGCATGGGGGCTGACATCACGGTCCAGGGCGGGGAAGCCCGCGTGCGCGGAGTCGACCATCTGACCGGAGCCCAGGTGATGGCCACCGACCTTCGGGCGTCGGTCTGCCTGGTGATCGCGGGTCTGGCGGCGCGCGGCGAGACCATGGTCAACCGCGTCTATCACCTCGACCGCGGCTTCGAACGGCTGGAGGAGAAGCTCGGCGCCTGCGGGGCCCAGATCCGCCGCATCAAGGGCGACGGCGAGGGCGACGAGGACTGAGCCCATGGCCAAGAAGATCGAGCCTAAGGGCAAGATTGGGCCGCTTCGCCTGCTGGCCCAGGACGCCGATGACCTCGCGATCATCTCGGCGGCCATGCAGGACGCTGTCGCGAAGCTCGGCGATATCATCTACGAGCCCAAGGCGCGGTTGCTGACCATCGCCTTCAACCGCTATTGCTGGGAGGCGGGCGGCAGCGAGCGGGTGCGCTCGGCCCTGCAGCTGGGCGGGGTGATGAAGTTCCAGACGCGCAAGATCCGCCGCGCGCCACGCGACGCGGTGATCGAGGTGCTGGCGGTGAGGTTCGAGGCCGGCGAGGCGCCCGGCGGCATGATCACCATCAGCTGCGCCGGCGGTGGCGACCTGCGCGCGGCAGTCGAGTGCGTCGACGCCGTGCTGGCAGACGTCTCCGAGCCCTGGCCGACGCCGAGGGCGCCTGCCCACGGGGAATAGGCCGTCCTGGCATGGCGCTCGCGCCCGCCCGCCGCTAAAGAAGCCGCGCCATGCGCCGCTTCCGCTTCACAGACCCCGACTTCGAGACGGCTTTTTCGGCCTTCATCGATGAGCGCCGCGAGACTCCCGAGGAAGTCGACGCGGTCGTGCGCGACGTGATCGCCGCGGTGCGGGCAGAGGGGCTCGCCGCCCTCCTGCGGTTCGCGCAGGCGTTCGACGGGGTGGCGCTCGACGAGCAGTCGATCCGGGTCAGCGACGCGGAGATCGACGCGGGCGCCGAGGCCTGCCCTCAGGCGGTACGCGAGGCCATCGCCTTCGCGGCGGAGCGCATCCGCAGCTATCACGCCCGCCAGCGGCCCGCCGACCTGCGCTTCATTGACGAGGCTGGCGTGGAGCTGGGCTGGCGCTGGACGCCGATCGAAGCCGTGGGGATTTATGTTCCCGGTGGCCGGGCGGCCTATCCTTCGACCGTGCTAATGAACGCGGTCCCGGCCGCGGTTGCCGGGGTCGAGCGCATCGCCATGGTCACGCCGCCCGGAAGGCTGCAGCCGGCGGTGCTGGCGGCGGCCAAGACCGCGGGCGTGCACGAGATCTGGCGGGTCGGCGGGGCTCAGGCCGTGGCGGCGCTGGCTTTTGGCGCGGGGCCCATCCGGCCGGTGGACAAGATCGTGGGGCCCGGAAACGCCTTCGTGACAGCGGCCAAGCGCCGGGTCTATGGCGCGGTCGGCATCGATGCGCTCGCAGGCCCCTCCGAGATTGTCGTCGTGGCGGACGGGGCTAACAGGCCTGACTGGATCGCCGCCGACCTGCTCTCCCAGGCCGAGCATGACCCCGCCGCCCAGGCTATTCTGATCACCGACGACGAGGCCTTCGCCGCCAAGGTCGAGGCCGCTGTCCTCGAACAGCTCTCGACCTTGAGCACCGGCAAGGACGCCGCCGCGTCCTGGCGCGATCACGGCGCGGTCGTTATCGCGCCGCTGGACGAGGCGCCCCGCCTGGTCGACCGGATCGCGCCGGAGCACGTCGAGTTCGCCCTGGAGAACCCTGAGCGCCTCGCCGACCGGGTGCATCACGCCGGCGCGATCTTCCTCGGTCGTCATGCTCCTGAAGCTATTGGCGACTACGTTGCGGGCTCGAACCACGTGCTGCCCACCAGCCGGGCAGCGCGGTTCTCCTCAGGGCTGTCGCTCTATGACTTCCTCAAGCGGACCTCGATCGTAAAATGCGACGAAGCGGCCTTCGCCCGTCTCGCGCCCGCGACGGTCGCCCTGGCCGAGGCCGAGGGTCTGCCGGCCCATGCCCGCTCAGCGGCGATCCGGATGGGGCAGGGCTAAGACCTCGGTCGCAATGCAACCTTCTTTCGGGCGTAACTGTTGGCCTATCAATTGACATGAATGAAAGCCCGACCGTGGCCACTGACCCAAAGCCGGCGGGAGCTTGGACCAAGATCCTCGCGCCCTATCGCGTGCCGAAGACCGGCCGCAGCATCTTCGAAATCGCCGTCACGGTCCTCCCGCTGTTTGCGATCTGGGCCCTCGCCTGGGCGCTGCACGCGCACGGCTGGTGGTGGGCGGCGCTGCCTCTGACGATTCCCGCGGCGCTCTTCCTGGTTCGCCTGTTCATGATCCAACACGACTGCGGCCACGGCTCCTTTTTCGGACCTCGCCAGGCGAATGACTGGGTGGGCCGGGTGATCGGCATCTTCACGCTCACCCCCTACGACCAGTGGCGTAACACCCACGCGATCCATCATGCGACGTCAGGCAACCTGGACCGCCGCGGCATGGGGGCCATCGGCATGCTGACCGTGGAGGAGTACGCGGCGCTGCCGCCGTTGCGTCGGCTGGGGTATCGCCTCTACCGCCATCCGCTGATCATGTTCGGCCTGGGCCCGGCCTACGTCTTCTTCATCGAGCAACGCCTGCCGGTCGGCATGATGCGCCAGGGCTGGCGGCCGTGGGCCAGCACGCTCGGCAACGGTCTGGCCATTCTGGCGGGACTGGGTGGGCTGGTCTGGCTGTTCGGCCTGGCGCCGGTGCTGATCGTCAATGTCGTCACAATGCTGCTGGCTGCGACCATCGGCGTGTGGCTGTTCTATGTGCAGCATCAGTTCGAGGGCGCCGCCTGGGCGAGGAACGGCGACTGGACGCGCGACCAAGCCGCCCTGGCCGGAAGCTCGCACTACGACCTGCCGCAGCCGCTGCGGTGGTTCACCGGCAACATAGGCATCCATCACGTGCATCACCTGTCGTGCCGCATTCCATTTTACCGGCTGCCCAGGGTGCTGAAGGAACATCCCGAGCTGAGCGCCATGAGCCGCGTCGGGTTCTGGGAGAGCTTCCGCTGCGCCCGGTTGGCGCTGTGGGACGAGGCGGCGGGACGGCTTGTGTCCTTCCGCGAGGCGCGCCGCGCGGCCTGATCCAGCTTCACGCTCGCAAGCCCTGAAGCGCCCGGCGCACACCGCGCCGGGCGTATTTCTCTATGCGCAACCGCCCGCGTTCGCAGGTGCGGGATGACGCGGGGGGGCGGAATGCCATAAAGCGTGAACGACGCCCCGGAGCACCCATGGCCGACGACGACCGCCAGATGCACCGCCTGCAGACCGTCGAGCTCGATGATGAATCGCTCGCGGCCGCCTCGCGCGACCAGGAGCAGGAACGGCAGATCGCGATCTTCGATCTGCTGGAGGAGAACCACTTCCATCCTGAGGGCGCCGATCACGGACCCTACGACCTGCGCATGGGTCTGGTGGAAAATCGGCTGGTGCTCGACGTAAAGGGGCCAGGCTATGAGAGGCGACACATCCTTTCGCTGTCGCCGTTCCGTAGTCTGATCAAGGACTACTTCATGATCTGCGAAAGCTATTACCAGGCCATCCGCAGCTCCACTCCTGCCCAGATCGAGGCGCTGGATATGGGACGGCGCGGCCTGCACAACGAAGCCTCGGAGCTGCTGCAGACCCGGCTGGCCGGGAAGATCGACACCGACATGGACACCGCGCGGCGGCTCTTCACGCTGATCTGCGCGCTGCATTGGCGGGGCTAGGCTCGAATGCCGGCTGACGCGCCGCCGCCCCTGCCGGGCGCCGTGCTGTTCGCCTGCAACTTCAATCAGGTCCGCTCGCCCATGGCCGAAGGCCTTCTGAAGCAGTTGGTCGGAGACCGGGTATATGTGGACAGCTGCGGACTGAAGCGTCCGGCCATGGTGCATGACGATGTGTCCGACGAGGACGTCGCGGCCGGCGTCGATCCCTTCGCCGTGGCGGTCATGGCCGAACTGGGTTGCGATCTGTCACGGCACCGGCCAAAGACCTTCGGCGATCTGGAAGACTCCTCATTTGACTTGGTGGTGTCGCTTACGCCGGAGGCGCAGCACCGTTCCGTCGAACTGGCCCGCGGCCGCGCAGCCGACATCGAATATTGGCCAACCTTCGATCCGACGCTCACGGAGGGTTCGCGCGAGGCGCGCCTGGCGGCCTATCGGGAGGTGCGCGATGGCCTGGTAAGGCGCATCGCCCAACGCTTCGGCGGGTCTTAGACCGTCGCCCATCGACCTCGCCCCGCCCGGCGCGCTATAATTCCGTCGCTATCCACGGCTCGCGGCCTGACGTAAAGGCGCGGGCCGTCATTTTATTCTCGATTTGGAGCCTGCATGGCGAAAGAAGAATTACTCGAGTTCCCGGGCACGGTCAGCGAGGTCCTGCCCAACGCGACGTTCCGCGTGAAGCTTGAGAACGACCACGAGATCATCGCCCACACCGCCGGCAAGATGCGCAAGAACCGCATTCGGGTCTCAGCCGGCGACAAGGTGCTCGTCGAGATGACGCCCTACGACCTTTCCAAGGGCCGCATCACCTTCCGCGTCCGCTAGACGCGCCCGGCCGCCGTGCCGCAATCGCCCCCCCGCCTGGTGCTGGCCTCTGCAAGTCCCCGGCGGCTGGACCTCTTGCGCCAGATCGGGCTCAAGCCCCACGCCGTCGAAGCCGCCGAGGTCGACGAAACGCCATTGAGGGACGAAACCCCGCGCCTGCTGGCGACGCGGCTGGCGGTGGCGAAGGCCGATCGGGTCGCGCCGCTGCACGCCGGCAGCCATGTCCTGGCGGCCGACACCGTCGTGGCGCTTGGCCGGCGCGTTCTACCCAAGGCGAGCGACGCCGATGAAGTGCGGGCCTGCCTCGACCTGCTCTCCGGACGGGCCCATCGGGTATTGACGGGGCTATGCGCGATCGCGCCAGACGGCCGGCGGGCCCATCGCCTTGTGGAGAGCCGCCTCCACTTCAAACGCCTGACGCCCGGCGACATCGACAGCTACCTGGCCAGCGGGGAAGGCGTCGGCAAGGCCGGCGGCTACGCCATCCAGGGCCGCGCGGGCCGGTTCGTGATCAGCCTGCAGGGCTCCTATTCCGGTGTTGTCGGCTTGCCGCTCTACGAGGCGGCGAACCTGCTCGCCGGCCTGGGCTATCCTCTGCCATGAGCGAGCGGCGGATCTATCTGGATCGCGGAGTCGGCGAGACTCGCGGCGTTGTCACCCTCGATGGCCGCCCGGAGCGGCTGCTGGTGCGGCGGGACGACGATGACCCCCGCCTCTTGCTGGGTGCGCGGCTGATCGCGCGCGTCGCCAGCCTGGAGCCTGCGTTGGGCACGGCGTTCCTCGATCTTGGCGGCGGCGCAGAAGCCATTCTGCCCTTCCGGCCGGACGCAAGGCCGGTGCGGGGCGAGGCGTTGGAGGTCGAGATTCGCGGCGAGCCGCGGCGGGGCAAGCTCGCCGTGGCCCGCGCACTTGGACCCGGGGAGGGCGCGCCGCGCCTGGTCGCCGCCGCGCCGGACCTGGCCACTGATCTGGAGGCCCTGGTCCACGGCGCAAAGCTGGTGGAGGGCCGCGCCGCCCGCGACGTGGCCGACGAGGCTGAGGCCGAGGCGCTGGAGACGATCCATCCGCTGCCCGGCGGCGGCGAGATCGCCATCGAGCCGACCCGTGCGCTGACCGCCATCGACGTCGACCTCACCGACCGCAAGGGCGGCGACGCCAAGCGGGTGACCCGCCAGGCCAATCTGGCCGCCCTGGGGATGGCCGCCCGGCTTCTGCGCCTCAAGGGTCTGGGCGGCATCGTGGTCATCGATCTGGTGGGCCGTGGCCATGACGGCAATGCCCTGCTCGCCGCCGCCCGGGCGGCTTTCGGACCGGACAACCCCGGGGTCTCGATCGGCCCGGTCGGCCGGTTCGGCACGATGGAGCTCTCCCTTCCGCGCCGCACCCGGCCACTGGCCGAGCGTCTGTGCCGAGACGATGGGGCGCTCAGCGACCGGACCCTGGCGCAGCGGCTGATCCGTCTCCTGCAGGCTGAGGCCGCGAGCGCGCCCGGAGCTCGCCTCTTGGCCGCCTGCGCGCCCGCCGTGGCCGCCGCCGCGGCGCCGCTCGCGGTCCTGCTGGCCGACCAGATCGGCGCCCGTCTTGCGATCACGCCGGATCCGAGTTCGCCCCGCGAGCGGCTGGACGTGAGGTCGGCATGACAGCGGCCGTGTGTCCGATCTGCAGCAAGCCGACGGCGCCCGAACACCGGCCGTTCTGCTCGCGCCGCTGCGCCGACGTGGACCTGCACCGTTGGCTCGCCGGCCGCTACGCAGTCCCGGGGTCGGAGGACCCCGACGAGGCCGGCCCGATCGAGGACGAGGACTGAGCATCCCCCCTCGCTGGACTTCCGAAAGAGCCTCTTCTATAGACGCGGCTCCCCGCGACGGCGGCCTTCGCCTGGGTAGCTCAGTTGGTAGAGCAGCGGATTGAAAATCCGCGTGTCGGTGGTTCGAATCCGCCCCCAGGCACCACCGTTTCGCGGAGGAGGTGCGGCCGAAACCGCCCCGTAGGCGTCACCGCCTCCCGCCCTTGGCGCGGTCGAGACCTTCCCCAGGCTCCCGGCGCTCTCCCAAAGCCATATCCGGACATCGGCGGATAAAATCGCGGGCGACTGTTTCCCAACCACCGTCCGCCCGAAGCACGTGCAGATTGTCTCAGATTACATATGTGAAATACATACCGCATCGCAGCATTAATTTCCCGCAAGAGTAGAAATTCCGACGCTTCCTCCTCGATGAAGTCTTGTGCACCGCCGAACGCCATAGGGCCCAACGGAACTTTCGCAAGACCCCGATATCGTCTGCCCCCTTGACGCCTCTTTAAGGGGTTGCCAAAGGACCCGAGCCGCATTCGTAAGATTGCGGTAAGACCTCCGACGTCCCCCGGGATAGAAGAGGTCGCCTCGCGCCTTCGAAACGTTGCCCCTCCATTCGTGTTGGGCGCACGCGTTACGGGTCGCGGCGCAGCGACAGCGGCCTGACGTCCCGGACCGGGCAATCGGTTCAGGGGCGCCGGGATTGTTTCAACTAGGGTGGAGACGCTCTCGCGCGACGACCCTCACGGCCAATCGTGCTAGACCAACCAGGAACTGGCGACAGATGTTCGACAACAAACTGAAGACCCCTTTCATCGCTCTCATCGGCGCCGTCGCGCTGATGGCTAGCGTTCCGGCGTTCGCGCAGAACGCCGCTCCCGCCGCGCCCGCGGCTACCGCTGCAGCGGCTCCCGCGGCTGCGGCGCCCCCGGCCGCGGCTCCGGCTGCGGCAGATCAAGGCGCTCCCCCCCAGATACAGGGCGCCGGCAAGCTTAACATCGGCACCATGTTCCTCGCGGCCAAGCCGGTCGTGAAGGTCGTGATGATCGGCCTGCTTCTGGCCTCGGTGTTCTCTTGGACTCTCTTGATCACCAAGCTGCTCGAGTTCCGCTCGCTCAACCGCGTGTCAGACAGTTTTCTCGAGGCTTTCCGCGGTGCGAAGTCGATCAACGACATGGGCCGGATCGCCGTCGCTGAGGAATTCGACGGCAACCCGCTGGCCGACATGGCCGCCGCAGCGGCTCAGGAGATCGAGCTCAGCCGTCAGGCCGGGCTGCACGTCGCCGGCGAACACCGCGAGACGACGCTCAACCGCGCCGAACACGCCGTGGCCGCCGTCCAGGCCTCGCTGACCCGCCGCCTTTCGAGCGGCATGCAGTTCCTGGCGTCGGTCGGTTCCAACGGTCCGTTCATCGGGCTGTTCGGCACCGTCTACGGGATCATGGACTCGTTCATCGGGATCGCGAACACCAACACCACCAACCTCGCGGTCGTGGCGCCCGGCATCGCCGAAGCCCTGCTGGCCACGGGCCTCGGTCTGTTCGCCGCCATTCCGTCGGTTATCTTCTACAACTACTTCCAGACGCGTATCTCCGCCTACGGCGCGCGGACGGAAGGCTTTGTGGCTGAACTGATGAACGCGATTTCCCGGCAGCTCGACAAAGGAGCCTAAGCCAGATGGGAGCCAAACTCGGAGGCTCAGGCGGCGGCAAATACGAAGAAGAAGCCAACAGCACCATCAACGTCACGCCGTTCGTGGACGTGATGCTGGTCCTGCTGATCATCTTCATGGTGGCGGCGCCTCTGGCGGCCGTGACGGTGAAGGTGAATCTTCCTCTGGCGGTCGCGAAGCCGGGCGTTAATCCACCCAAGCCTGTCTATATTTCACTGCAGGAGAACGGCCGGATTTACATCCAGGACTTTCCGTCGGACCTCGCCACCCTTGGCGACGACCTTAGGAAGCAGGTGGGTACGAAACGGGACCCTGCCCACGAGCGGATCTTCATCCGCGGGGACAAGAACGTGACTTACGGCGACTTCATGGGCGTGATGAACATGTTGCAGGACAACGGGTTCTACAGCGTGGCCCTGGTCGGCGAAGACAATAACAAGTGAGGCGCTGACGCATGACCGATACATCAAGCGCCAGCCAGCTGCGCGGGAGCCATAACCCGTTCGACGATCCGCGGCCAAAGCGGCAGAAAGGGTTCTGGATCGCGATTATGATCGCGGTGGTCGTTCACGCCTTGCTCGCCTTCTACCTGTGGACGAGCAAGTTCAATCCGGACTTCAAGGAGTACTCCGAAGACGTGACGGATGTGGCCATGGTCAAGCCCGTGCCGCCGCCGCCGCCGCCGCCTCCGCCACCCCCGCCGCCGAACACGCCGCCGCCGCCGCCGCCCAAGCTGCAGCCCAGGCCGCCGGTCAATCTGCCGGACGTGCCTTCGATCCCGCCGCTCCAGGCTCCGCCCGTGGAGCACCGGATCGAACAGCCGAAGCCGCCGGCCCCGCCGCCGCCTGAGCCGCCGCGTCCGTCGGTGATCACCAACGCGGACTGGCTGCGCAAGCCGACCTCGGACGACATGGCCAAGTACTATCCGGAACGTGCGACGCGGATGAACATCGAGGGAAGGGCGACGCTGAGCTGCACCGTCAACGCCCGCGGCACGCTCGACGCCTGTTCGGTCACAGCTGAGGAGCCGTCGACAGCAGGGTTCGGCGACGCCGCGATGAAGCTGGCCAAGCTCTTCAAGATGCGCCCGATGACCAAGGACGGCGCTCCTGTGGACGGAGGCAAGATCAACATTCCGATCCGTTTCCAGCTTCCGAAGGGCTGACACGCTCCAGGACGACCAGGATCAGGCCCCGGAGCGCGAGCTCCGGGGCCTCTTCTTTGTGCGCAAGGTCCCTTCACAGGGGCGCGCGCGCGAACCATTCTGCGGCCCGCCTCAAATGCGGGATGCGAAGGAATGGCATTGAGCCAGGCAGAGGGAACTCGACCCATCCGCGGCCTGGATCGCGTCGCCGCCGATCCGCGCGAGGACTTGGCCTTCACCGGCATCGCCGCCGCGGTGATGGTGGTTCTCCTCTATTTCAACGCCCTGAATGTCGACCACGAGCATGTGCGCAGCGGCGATCTGCTCCCGCTGTGGAAGCCCATGGTCTGGGAGGCCACGAGCGGGGTGTTCTTCCTGGCGATCTCGCCTTTGGTGACGGCTCTGACGCGCCGCTTCTGGCCGACTCGGCCGCCCTGGCCGCGCAAGCTTGTGGTCCATGCCATCGCCGCGGTGTTGGTCTCTCTCGCCCATGTGCTGGTCATCGGCTCGGCCCGCTGGGGGATCTATCGCCTGGTGAACGACTACTACGATCCGCTCGCCCCGCTGGGCGACTGGCCCTACGAGTTGCGCAAAGACCTGCTGATCTATGCCGCCATGGTCGCCATCTACGTCGCCTGGCGGACGCTGCGCTCGCGCGCGGAGCCGGTCGGGGAGGCTTCGCCCGATGTGCTGGAAGTCCGCGACGGGGCGCGGCGCCATTTCGTGCCGCTGATCGACGTGGTCTGGGTCGAGGCCGCCGGCAACTATGTCGAGCTGCACCGCGGCGGCGGCGGACTGCTGCACCGCGCCTCGCTGTCGGAGATGGAGCGGCGGCTGCATTCGGCGGGCTTCGTGCGCATCCATCGCTCGCGCCTGGTGCGGCGCGAGGCGGTGGCCGATGTGGAGTCCAAACCGACCGGGGATTTTGTCGTGCGCCTTCGTGACGGGCGCGAGCTGGCCGGCAGCCGCCGTTACCGCAGGCCGCTGCTGACGGATTGAATTCGCCGATAGAACTCCCAATCTACCGGGCGACTTGATCGCAATGCGGCGCGCGACTAGAAACCCCCCTCGCGATGTGCCGGCTTAGCTCAGTTGGTTAGAGCGCTAGATTGTGGATCTAGAGGTCCTCGGTTCGAGCCCGAGAGCTGGTACCATCGCGAAGACCCCCTCCACCGCCTTCATACGGCCGCCTCGGCGGCCGTCGGGCCGCCGCGCACGAACGGCTGCGGACTCCAGCGGACCAGTGAGCGCCAGGCCCATTCGAACGGGCCATAGTGGAAGCGCGCCAGCCACGGCTTGCTCCAGACCAGGATGAAGGCCCAGACGCCGGCCACCACCGCCAGCTCCCCGAAGCGCGACAAGCGGCCATAGAGTCCGAGGCCGAAGCCGCAGAACACCAGCGTCGTGATGATCGAGGTCATCAGGTAGTTGGAGAAGGCCATGCGTCCGGCCGCAGCCAACCGGTTGGACACCCCCTGCGCCGCGCCCGAGCGGACCAGCAGCAGGATGACACTAGCGTGCGCCAGGCCAATCAGCGGGCGGGTGACCTGCTGCCAGTCCTCAAGGCGGTTAAGGGTGAGTGGCTCGAAGCCGGCCCGCCATATCGTCCAGGCGATCCAGGCCGTCACCGGCGCCGCGATCAGATATCCCACCGCGATCATCGTCGCGTAGGCGCGGTTCGACCACTTCAGCGTGAAGAAGCCGGTCCGGAACAGCGCCATCCCCAAGAACATCTGGCCGATCGCCTCCGGGATCTCGCCGGTGGGCATGAGGTAGGTCTGAATCAGCCGCGCCGCGAGCGCGCGCACGCGGAAGGCGTCCATGAACCCGCCCCGGTAGCCGGCGATTTCCTGGCGGCCGAGGTCGGCCGACGGCGCCACGAGTTGCGAGGCCTCCTGCCAGGCTTTCACCGCCCCCGGCGTCGCGTTCGGCGCGGTAGCCGCCGCATGCATTGCGGTCAGCGCCTGCGCCTCAAAGAGGTTCGCGCCCAAGAGGGCCGCCAGCACGACGACCCCGATGGTCAGCTGCAGCCGCCAGTCGAGCTTGCGGAAGGGGAAGATCACCAATCCGGCCAGGGCGTAGGTGACCAGAATGTCGCCCCACCACAGGAAGTAGGCGTGCAGCATGCCAATGACGAACAGCCAGAACAGACGACGGTAGTGGGTCTGCAACGGCCCGGGCCGCCCGGCCTCGGCGCGCTCGGCGACCAGCACAGCGCTGGCCCCGAACAGCATGGTGAAAAGCGCCCTCATCTTGCCGTCGGTCAGCACATTGTTGACCGCCCATGTCCAGAGATCCGCCCCCGTGGAGCCGCCGGCATAGGTCGGGTCGATGTAGGCGAAGGCCGGCATTCCCATGCCGACGATGTTCATCAATAGGATGCCCAGCACCGCGAAGCCGCGCACCGCATCGATGGACAGGTAGCGGTCGCCCTGCGCCGCGGTGGTCGTCGTGGCCATCTGAGAAATCCCCGATGTCTTCCTTGGCCATCGAGGATGGTCGCTCGCAGGATGCTGTCAACGGGGGCTGCGGTGGCTGATTTTTGGGGCGCCGCGTGGCCCCGGCGTGGCGCCATGCTAAACCCATGGGCGAATCCGGCTGCCGTAGCGGCCACCGCAACGGAGACCGCCCGGTGAAGCGTCTGCCCTGGATTGGACTTGCCGCCGCAGCCGCCCTGCTGGCCTCCTGCAATCGCCCGGCCGATCAAGCCAAGGCGCCGTCGGCGCCGCTCGCCGCCGGCCCCGAGCGTGCCGGCCCCTTTAGTTGGAATGCCGCCACCGGCGGCTTCGAGATGGGCGGTAAGCCGGTCAGAACCGTCAAGCTCTGGACCTTCGACGGGGCCACCGACGGCTTCACGGCGGTCGCCAGCAAGATTGCCCCGGCGCCCGGTCAGGGCATCTCGGTGACCATCGCCGATCCCACGATCCGATCGCCCAGGGGCCTCGACGTGCCGGGCGGACAATATTCGCTGGTTCTGGTGCGGCTGACGCGCACAGCGGCCGCCCCCGGTTGGGACGGCGCGCTCTACTATTCGACCGCCGGCCACTCCGAGGCGATCAGGTACCTGGGCAAGCCCACGTCGGGCGCCAATCCAGCCGTGGGCGAGACCACGACGCTGGTCTACGACATGAGCCGCCAGGCCGTGGGCGCGCCCGACTGGATGACCTCGAACATCGACCAGCTTCGCTTTGACGTGGAGGACAAGCCTGGCGGCGCCTTCGTGATCCGCCAGGTGGCGATCGCGGAGAACCCGAACCCGGCGCCGGTCGCGGCCAGCCCGCCGGCGACGGCCCCGGCTGCGAAACCCTGACGGCCGCCGACCCGGGAAATTAGGGCGTGGTCTTCAGCTCGGTCATCTTCATCTTCTACTTCCTGCCGTTTTTCCTGCTCGGCTACTACGTGTCGGGCTGGCGGGCGGGCGGGCTGCTCGCGGGCAGTGCGGCCTTCTACGTCTGGGGCGAGGGCGCCTATGTCTTCCTGCTGCTGGGCCTGATCGGTCTCAACTACGCGGGATCGCGCTGGCTCGACGCCACGGCCGACCGGCGCCGGCGGCTCGCCATACTGGCGGGGCTGGCGATCGCCGATTTCGCCGTTCTGGGCTTCTTCAAGTACTCCCAGTTCCTGGCGCACAACCTGAATCTGGTGCTGCCGCACGGGCCCCTGCCGGAGGTCCACCGGGACCTGCCGCTCGGCATCTCGTTCTTCACCTTCCAGCTGGTCAGCTACGCCGTCGACGTCCATCGGGGCGCGGTGAAGGTGGAACGCGACCTGACCCGGTTCGCCGCCTATATCCTGATGTTCCCGCACCTGATCGCCGGCCCCATCGTCCGCTACGCCGACATCCGCGACGAGATGCACGCCGACCGGAGAAGGACCGCTCACCTGGGCCTGGGCGTGCAGTATTTCATCGTCGGGCTCTGCCAGAAGGTATTGATCGCCAACACCGTGGCGCCGCTTGCCGACCACGCCTTCGCCGCCGATCTGGTGCGGCTGGACGCGACAACGGCCTGGCTGGGCGTCTGGTCCTACACCCTGCAGATCTACTTCGATTTCTGCGGCTATTCGAACATGGCCATCGGGCTCGCGTTCCTGTTGGGATTCACTTTCCCGAAGAACTTCGACTATCCCTACATCGCCCAGTCGATCACCGACTTCTGGCGGCGCTGGCATATGAGCCTGTCGTCCTGGTTCCGCGACTACGTCTACATTCCGCTCGGCGGCAACCGGCACGGCCAGCTCCAGACGGTCAGGAACCTGCTGATCGTCTTCTTCCTCACCGGGCTTTGGCACGGGGCGGCGTGGCGCTTCATCGTCTGGGGCCTCTATCACGGGGCCTTCCTGATGCTGGAGCGGTTCGGGCTGGGACGGGTGCTGGAGCGGGCGTGGAGGCCGCTTCGCCATCTCTATGCGGTGCTGGTGGTGATGGTCGGCTGGGTCTTCTTCCGCGCCGACAGCCTGCCGCAGGCGCTCAGCTACCTGGCCGAGATGGCCCAGCCCGCGCATTTCGCCGCGCCGGACGCGGCGCTCTCGATCCTGCTCAACGCCCAGTCCATCGCCGCGCTGGCCGCAGGGTCGCTGTTCGCCGCGCCTCTACTGCCGGCGCTGTTGAAACGCCTGGGGACGCCCCGCGCCGAGCCGCCCAGGCCCGATCTGCCGGCGCGTTTGCAGACCGGCGGCGTTCACGCCCTGCCGATCCCGCTCCTGGCGGCAGGGTTCATGCTGTCCGTCGCGATCCTGGCAGGATCGACCCTCAATCCCTTCCTCTATTTCAGGTTCTAGGTCCTTGCTCGCCTCCCGCCTCCACTGGCGTCTGCTGATCGGGACCATCGCGGTCCTGGTGGCCGCGGCGTGGCTGGCGCCGCTCGCGGTGCGGCCGCCCGACATCCAGGAGAACCGGGTCCTCGCGCCCAAGCCGGCCTGGCCGCGCGCCTTCGAAGACCTCAAGACCTTCCGCAAGGCGTCCGACGCCTATGTGGCCGACCATTTCCCGGTCCGGCCGCACCTAATCGGCGCGCTCAATCGCCTTCGGATGCTGGCCGGCGTCAGCGGCTCAAAGCGCGTGATCGTCGGCCGCGACGGCTGGCTGTTCTTCGACGACGACACCCATCTGGGCGCGGCGCGCGGCGACCCGCCGATGCTGGAGTTTGAAACGCGCGCCTGGCTCGAGACGTTCGCCGGCCGCACCGAGGCGTTGCGGGCGAGAGGGATACCTTATCTCGTCGTGGCGGCGCCGGTGAAGGAGACCGTCTATCCGCAGTTCGCGCCGGCGTGGTTTCCGGGGCCGTCTTCCAGCCGCGCGACCGTCCGCCTGGCGCGCCTTGCCGCGCAGACCGGCGCGGGCGAGGTCATCTACCTGCACGACGCCGTGGCGGCGGAGACGGGCGCCGGGCACAAGACGTTCAGCCGCCACGACACCCACTGGACCGGCTACGGCGCCTACGCGGGCTATGTCGGCCTGATGACGCGCCTTCACGCGCTCGGCCTGACGGCAGAAGGGCCGCGGCCCCTGTCGGATTTCAAGCCCCTCGACTTTCCGCCCAGTCACGGTCCGCGAGATCTGGCGTTGATGCTGGGCGTGGCAAGCTTTGTCGACCTGGACTTTCCGCATCTCGCCAGCAAGGCGGCCGATCCGGTGCTCACGACCAGCTATCTCAGCGACAAGACCGACTGGACCGCGCCGCAGGTGACCGACACCGGCGTGGCGGGCAAGCCCGTGCTGCTGATGACCCGCGATTCCTTCTCCAACGAACTCCTGCCGTTCCTCTATCCGCACTTCAGCCGCATCGTCCTCGCCCATAACCAGGACGGCGCCTGGCGGCCCGACCTGATCGATCGCTTCAAGCCGGACATCGTCATCCTTGAGGTCGTGGAGCACGGGTTGCGGGTTTCAATGGGCGAGGGACCGGCTCCTTCAACGATGGCAGCGTCGCGGATCGACCGTGTACTGGCGTCGATAAGGGTAGCAAAGTCCCTCACGGCGCCGGCCTTCGGCGTGCCGACGCCACGCTTCGCAACCGTATTGGCTGCGGCGAAACCGAGCGATCGCTGCAACTTTGATATTGCCGTCCTCACACCGGGCAGCGAGACAACGAACCTATCGGTCGCGGGTTGGATTTGGGAGCACGAAAGGCATGACGGGACGCCGGATGGCTTCATCGAAGTTGAAGGCCCGCAGGTTCGGCTGATCGCCAAGGTCCGGGTCGACAAGGCGCGGCCCGACGTCGCGAGGTATTTCAAGGACTCTCAAGCGGAGCGTACGGGTTTCCTGGAGAACTACGATCTGAAGCGCTTAGCGCCAGGACCCTATGGATTGACGGTCTATCGCCGGGCAGGCCGCGGTTGGATCGCGTGCCGCGCGAGACAGTCCCTCAGCATCCCCTGAGGCGCTCGATCCGAGGCATTAGAAAAATCTTCCCCGTCCGCAGCTTTCCGCCCATCGACAAGGGGTGATCTTGCCGGGTAAATGCCCGCGAACACGACCAGCCTCTCAAGAACGTGAGGTTCGGCCGCGTTTTGGCGTGCGTATTGAGTGTGGGCTTAAGAGGACGTGATGGGGTTTCCCCCGAAGCAGGGACTGTACGATCCGGCGAACGAGCATGACTCGTGCGGCGTGGGCTTTGTGGCCAATATCAAGGGCCGCAAATCGCACGAGGTGATCGAGGCCGGCCTGCAGATCCTTGTCAACCTCGACCACCGTGGCGCCGTGGGCGCGGATCCGCTGGTGGGAGATGGCGCCGGCTGCCTCATTCAGATCCCGCACGGCCTCATGGCCGCCTGGGCCAAGGCCGAGGGCGTCGAGCTGCCGCCGGCCGGGGAATACGCCGTGGCCATGTGCTTCCTGCCGCGCGACGAACTGGCGCGCGAGATGGCCATGGCCCAGCTCGAGCACTTCCTGCTGGTCGAGAAGCAGCCGCTGATCGGCTGGCGCGACGTGCCCACCGATACGACCGGCCTGGGTGAAGCCGTGCTGGCCCAGATGCCGGTGATCCGCCAGGCGATCATCGGCCGCGGCCCCAATATCCGCGACCAGGACGCCCATGAGCGCAAGCTCCTGGCCGTGCGCAAACAGACCCAAAACCCGCTCAGGGAACTGGCCGCCAAGAAGAACCTGCCGGGCCTGGCCGAGCTCTATATCCCGTCCATGTCCACCCGCACGGTGGTCTACAAGGGTCTGTTGCTCGCGCCTCAGGTGGGCTCCTTCTACAAGGACCTGACCGATCCCCTGACGGAGTCGGCGCTCGCTCTGGTCCACCAGCGGTTCTCCACCAACACCTTCCCGTCATGGCGCCTGGCGCACCCCTACCGGTTCATCGCCCATAACGGCGAGATCAACACGGTGCGCGGCAATGTGAACTGGATGAATGCCCGCCGGCGCACGCTGGAGAGCGATCTCCTGGGTCCCGACCTCAACAAGATGTGGCCGCTGATCCCGCACGGGCAGTCGGACACCGCCTGCCTGGACAATGCGCTGGAGCTGCTGGTGGCCGGCGGCTATCCGCTGGCCCAGGCGGTGATGATGCTGATGCCCGAGGCCTGGGCCGGCAACCCGCTGATGGACGCCAAGCGGCGGGCTTTCTACGAGTACCACGCCGCCCTGATGGAGCCGTGGGACGGCCCCGCCGCCGTGGCCTTCACCGACGGCCGCCAGATCGGCGCGACGCTCGACCGCAACGGCTTGCGTCCGGCGCGCTTCATCATCACCGACCAGGACCATGTGATCATGGCCTCCGAGGTCGGCGTCCTCGACGTTCCCGAGGAGCGGATCGTTCGCAAGTGGCGCCTGCAGCCCGGCAAGATGCTGCTCATCGACATGGAAGAAGGCCGGATCATCGAGGACGAGGAGATCAAGCGGTCCCTTTCCGAGGCGGCCCCATATGAAGAGTGGCTCTCCGAGACCCAGTTCAAGCTGGAAGAGCTGGCCGTGGCCGCCGAGCCCGAGACCCCGCTCACCAACGATCCGGCGACCCTGCTCGATCGCCAGCAGGCGTTTGGCTACACCCAGGAGGACCTGCAGTTCTTCCTGGAGCCCATGGCCAGGACCGGTGACGACCCCATCGGCTCGATGGGCTCGGACACGCCGATCGCGGTGCTCTCGCGCCGGCCGAAGCTGCTCTATGACTACTTCAAGCAGAACTTCGCCCAGGTCACCAACCCGCCCATCGACCCGATCCGCGAGGAGCTGGTGATGAGCCTCGTCTCGATGATCGGGCCGCGTCCGAACCTGCTCGGTCGCCAGGCCGGCACCCACAAGCGCCTGGAAGTGGCCCAGCCGATCCTCACCGACGAGGACCTGGCCAAGATCCGGGCGATCAACGAGCTCCTGGACGGCGCCTTCCGCACCGCCACGCTCGACACCACCTGGCCGGCCACCGAGGGCGCGAACGGCCTGGAGGGCGCCATCGAGCGCCTGTGCCGTGAGGCCACCGACGCGGTGCTGGCCGACATGAACATCCTGATCCTCTCGGATCGGGCGACCGGGCCGGACCGCGTGCCGATCCCCGCCGCGCTCGCCACCGCGGCCGTTCACCACCACCTGATCCGCCAGGGCCTGCGCATGCAGACCGGCCTCGTCATCGAGACCGGCGAAGCGCGCGA
>PLEH01000062.1 GCA_003136395.1 Phenylobacterium sp. | reverse complement strand
CGGGACAAGCCCGGGGATGACGGGCATTTTTTGGGGTGGTCTGACCCACTGAATTTTTGGTCCCTCGCCGACCTCGTGAGACCATCGGGGGATGGCTCCCACACCTCGCTTCCACTCCAAGCGCACTCTCGCGCCGCAGCCCACGCCGCCCGGCCTCTACGTCTCGACCTATACGCCGGAGCTGGGGGCGGTGATCTACGGCGGGCCGGCGCCGGGCGACTGAGGACGCCCGGCGTCGGTGAACCTTTTGCGTCCGTATCCGTATTAAACCCAGAGGCAGTTTGGGACATTTCAGCATGCGTGACGAAGACATCTATCGCGCCATCGGCGGGCGGTTGCGCGCGCGGCGGCGGACGCTGGCGATGACCCAGCGCGAAGTGGCCATGAACTGCGGACTGACCTTCCAGCAGATCCAGAAGTACGAGGCCGGACTGGTCGCCCTGCCGGTCGGGCGGCTCATGATGCTGGCCGAGGTGCTGGAGGCGCCGCTCGCCGAGCTCGTGGACGGCATCCACTGCGGCGCGCCGGCCTTCGAGGCGAACGAGGCGCAGGGCGTCGCGGCCTGAGGGCTGGGTCCACCAAGAAGGCCGCTCGTCCCGGCGAAGGCCGGGATCCAGATCTCAAGGCTGGATGGTGGGTTGGAATGGCTCTGAGCGCATAGAGCCCGCAGCTGAGTCATTCCATCTGGGTCCCGGCCTTCGCCGGGATGAGCGGAATTGGTTGCAGAGTTCACCCCACGATCGGTTTTTCCTCGCCCCACCAGAGCGGGCTTTTCTGCAGATCGATGAAGCGGCGTTCGTCCTCCAGCAGGAGCGCGCCGGCGGCCTGGGCTTCTGGACGGCGGCCGTTGGCGAGGATCGCGTCGAGGCTGTCGAACCACAGCTCCGCCACCCCGTCGTACTCGCCTGGCGCCTGGCGGGCGGCGCGGACGGGGGCGTTCGCCTCGGCGGAGAGGCTGTGTAACTGCACATAGCGGCGGATCATCAGAACCTCGGCCACCGAGGCCACCAGGGGGCCGTGGGTGTTCAGCCAGTAGTCCTGGAACGCCTCGCGGCTGAGGTGCGGCAGGCGGGTGAGACAGAAGGTGAGCTTGATCATGGCCGCCAAGCTTGACCCGGGGCCAGCGAACCGGAAAGCGGTTTCCCAGGTTTCCCGTCAGGGCGCCCGATTGGTTAAGCGCCTGTTCACGGCGACTGTTCAGCATCCGTTCAACGTCAGTGCGCCACATTGACAAACGCCTGCCCTCGCCGCCCACTGCTCCTCGCGTAACTCTTGGGGGGCCCCCTGAGTAAGCCCGCATGACCCTTCCCGCCGAAGCAGTGACCGTGGCCGGCAGCGGCCTGACGTTCATCAACGAATACGGCGCCAACGTCAGCGACGCCTATCGCGGCGCGATCATCACCGCCGAGAACTTCCTGCAGAGCCACTTCACCAACCAGCTCACCGTGAGCGTCGACTTCGACCTGCAGAACCTGGGGTCCGGCGTCAGCGCGCAGAACAACTTCACCGAGGTCAGCGTCAGCTACCAGACCTTCGCCTCGGCGCTCAGGACGCATACCTTCACGACCGACGACCAACTGGCGGTCAACGGCCTGCCCGCCACGGACCCGACCGGTGGCGCCGGCTTCTCGATCCCCACGGCCGAGGCGGTGATGCTGGGCCTGGCGGCGCAGAGCAACGCCGTCACCGACAGCGTCTCGCTGAACTCGAGCCTGAACTTCACCTTCGGGCAGGATGCGGTGGGCGCGATCGAGCATGAGCTGAGCGAGGGCGTGTTCGGCCGCACCTCCAGCCTGGGCTTCGCCGGATCGCGCTGGAACCCGCTGGACCTGTTCCGCTTCACCGCGTCCGGACAGCGCGACTTCACCGGCGGGTCGGACGGGGTGGCCACCTTCTTCGGGGTCGATGCGAACCACGTCAATTCGCCGGCCTTCCACAACGCGATCAACGCCTCGGGCCAGAACGACGGCTTCGACCTGGGCGACTGGGACAACACCCGTGGCGACGCCTTCGGGCCGGGCGGTCCCAATTCGCCGGGGACCATCACCGCGGTCGACCTGCAGGTGCTGGACGTGCTGGGTTGGAACCCGGCCGGCGCGGTGTCCTTCCAGCCGGCGGCCGACGACTTCGCCTCCAGCCTGAGCGACACCGTCCACCCGTTCGGCCAGCTGACCCCCGGCGGCTCGGCGAGCGGGGTGCTGCAGCTGGCGGGCGACCATGACCTCTTCGCCGTGCAGCTGCAGGCCGGCGGGACCTACACCATCAGCGAGACCGGACACACCGGCGGCGGCGGGACGCTGGCCGACCCCTATCTGCAGCTGCGCGACGCGGCCGGCAATGTGGTGGCCTCCAACGACGACATCACCGATGGCTCGAACCCGGATTCCCGGCTGGTGTTCACCGCCGCCTCGGGCGGCACCTACTACGTCGATGCGGGCGCCTTCGTGGACGGTTACGCCGGCTCCTACCGGGTGGGCGTCAGCGCGTCTTCGACGCCGACCACCTCGGGCGGCGGCCAGGTGCTGGTCGGCACGGCCGGCAACGACACGGTGATGGGCGGGAGCGGCGACGACACCATCAGCGGCGCGGCGGGGACCAGCGCCAGCTATCTGCGCGGCGGGGCCGGCGACGACGTCCTGAACGGCGGGGCGGGCTTCAACGACATGAACGGCAACATGGGCAATGACACCGTCCATGGCGGGTCCGGCGACAACTGGGTGGTGGGCGGCCAGGGCAACGACATGCTGTTCGGCGGCGGCGGCACCAACCTGATCCTTGGCAACCTCGGCAACGACACCCTGACGGCCGGGCCCGGCCTGGACGTGCTGCGCGGCGGCCAGGGCGACGACTCGATCGTCGGCGGGGCCGGCGCCGACTTCATCTCCGGCGACCTCGGCAACGACACCGAGAGCGGCGGCGGCGGCGCCGATCTGTTCCACGGGTCGCAGAACCTCGGCATCGACCGGGTGCTGGACTTCAACTACGCCCAGGGCGACCGCGTGGAGCTCGATCCGGGCACGACCTTCACTCTCAGCCAGGTGGGGTCGGACACCATCATCGACCTGGGCAATGGCAATGAGATGATCATGGTGGGGGTCACCCTCACCAGCCTGCCCACCGACTGGATCTTCGAAGGCGCGCTGTCCCACCTTTAAGGGGGACCAGACAGCAAGCGGCCCGCGACCGGGTGCTCCGCGCGGGCCCCATTTGCCTAAAGAGAAGGCCCGCGACCGGGGAGGGTCGCGGGCCTGGGGTGCGCCCGCCGCTGTCCGGGGAGACGCCTTGGCGGGCTGGCTGGGGCCGGGGGGAAGGCCCTCACTCTCCATACGTGTGGAGGTGATGCTTAGATGCGGCTGGCGTACTGCGTGTTGCTCGAAGCCTTTTCACTGACCTCTGCGCGGACCGCGGCCTGACAGGCCGCCTTGAGGCCCAGGCTGCGTTCGTCGCGGCAGAAGTGGCGGGCCGCGGTGTCGGCGCGCTGGGCGAGGATCACCTTGCCCGAGGTGCTGGCCAGGTTCAGGTCGGAGACCCGGACGCTCTGGGCGGCGTAGGGGACCGAGGCGTTGGCCGCATGGGCGGCGGAGAGCGCGACGGCGGGCAGGAGGGCCAGCGCCAGGGTGGCGACGGAGGCGATGCGGGCGGTGTAGTTCTTCATGGTCGTATTCCTCGTTCGAATGTGGCCGACGGTGCGGGCCGCCGATGACGAATGAATACTTGGGTGATCTGTCTAAGTCCCGTTAAGTCTCCGTCATGACCTCGAATTCATAATATGAACGCGATTTAATTACTTAAACGATCTGTAATGTTATCGCTCCCCCCAGCGCCGAGCGCGATCAGGGGGAGCTGTCCACGAAGACGGACTGAGGGGGTGCAACCCGCCGGTCCATCCGCCGTAGAGGAAACCCCTTCCGTCTCGGCGCTAGGGCGCCGAGCCACCTCCCCCTCAATCGCCCTACGGGCTGGGGGAGGAACTGGGCGGCGGCGCCGGCGGGGCGCGGCGGATCGAGATGATCCGCACGGGCTTCACCAGGATCTCGCCCTTCATGGCGCCTGTGCCCGCGTTGGGATCGGTGGGCATGCCCAGGATCGCTTGCGCGATCGGCATGCCGTCGGTCACATGCCCGAAGGCCGCGAAGCCGGGATCGGTGGGCGTGGCGTCTAGGTAGCTCATGTCGCCGATGCAGATGACCCAGTCGGCCTGGGCGGTGCCGGGCGCATAGCGGCCCATGGAGATGGTCCCGTCGGTGTGCCTCAAGCCCGTCTTGAGCGTGCTCTCGTGGGCGATGGGCGGCAGCTTCTTCTTCACGTTGTCCCGCAGGCCGCCCTGGATCGAGCCATAGTCGTTGGCCGTCTGGCCCGGCGGCTTGGAGGCCCGGTAGAAGCTGGATCCGTCATAGAGCTTGCGGTCGACGTACTTCAGGAAGTTGGCCGTGGTGATCGGCGCCTTGTCCGCGGCCAGCTCGACGGTGATCGTCCCGACGGTCGTGGTGATGACCACCCGCGGGTTGAGGGCCTGGGCGTGAGCCGGGGCGGCCAGGGCGGCGGCGGCGGCGAGGGCGAGGAGGGTGCGGCGGAGGATCATGGGCGAGAGTTTAGCCGCGGTCCGTCACCGCTGCCAGAAGTGGAACGCGCGCCAACCCTCGCTGAGCGCGTCGGTGTTCAGACCGAGCGTCACGCCGAGGCTTGCCGCGGCGCGGAACAGGGCCGCGCTGGCGCCGGGGACCCAGAAGATCACCAGCAGCAGGCCAATCATCACCAGGCCCTCGGCCTTGCGGATGTGCGGCGTCAGGCCGGCCGGCAGGAAGGGACGGATGGCGCCGAAGCCGTCGAGGCCCGGGATCGGCAGGAGGTTGAGGATCAGGCCCATGGCCTGCAGGAAGGCCAGCACGGTGAGCGCCTCGAAGAGGGCGATGGGGCCCGGGCCGCCGACGCCCCAGCCCACCCAGAACGACAGGCCGAAGCTGAGCGCCAGCAGGATGACCAATGTCGCCGCGGGACCCGCGAGCGAGGTCGCCGAGCGCCACAGGCGGCTCCTGATCAGGTCGTTGCGGATGTAGACCGCGCCGCCCGGAAAGCCGATGCCGCCCATGACCAGGGCCAGGAGCGGGATCACCAGGCTGACGCCCAGGTCGCCGTAGCGGCGCGGGTCGAAGGAGAGATAGCCCTTCTCGGCCACCGTCCGGTCGCCGCCCAGCCAGGCGGTGGCCGCGTGGCTGAATTCGTGGACCATCACCGACAGGATCCAGCCCACCATCACGAAGGCGAAGACGCCGAGCCCGGTCGGCTGGGACACGAGCCACGCGCCCAGCGCCAGCCAGACGAGGAGGATCCCCGGCCCGACGAAGGGGTTGGGCCTGGCGGGCGGTTTGGGTGCGGCGGCGGCGTCGGTCATGCCGCCTGCCCTATCACATCGGGGGCTTGGCGCCGTTTTCCCCGACGGAGACGGCGTTGGCGATCATGCCGTCGGCGGTCTTGCGGACGACCATGAAGACGGGCGTGCCCACCTTGACCATCTCGCGCTTGCCGGGCCCGATCTGCACGACGGGGACGTTGGCGGGCACGGTGATATGGCGCTTGCCGTAGGTGTAGTCGACGTCGAGCTCCCGCGAGCCCTTCTTGCCGGCGACCACGGTGCCGACCGTGCCATTGGTCATCATCGAGCCGGGCTTCAGGTCCCAGCCGTAGTGGCCCTCGCCCATCTTCACGCCGGGCGGGAAGACGTGGACTTCCAGCGACTTGCCGGTCGAGCCGTCCTTGCTGGGCATCTCGGTGGTGCCGATGAAGCTGCCGGGCTGGATGGCGTCGATGGCCACGGCCTTGGTCACCGAGACCGTCCAGGTGGGGGTGAGGCTGACCGTCTGCGGACCCTTGTCGGTCTTCACCGTCAGCGAGGTGTCGGTCATGGCGGTGACCGCGCCGCGGATGATCGGCGGCGGACCGGCCGGGGCGGCCGGCGCCGCGGGCGGCTGGGCCAGAACGGCGGTGGCGCTGAGCGCAAGAGCGGCGAGCGCAATCAAGAGGCTCTTCGGGGCGGCGGTGCGGATCATGGCGGTTTCCCTGGCTGGCATGCGCCCCCAACGGCGTTCGCCCGAGGAATAGGAAGCCCTGACGTTAGCGTCAACTTGCAGCCTCGCGACGCTCGCTTCACTCGGGAAGAGGCGTCCGCGTCCGTCGGCGCCGGAAAAAGTGATCGGGATTTCCCCGCTAGCGCTGGAACATCGGCCCAAGGGGGCAGGTTTCAGACCCAGGGATCGGGGACGGCGGGGGCGCCGCGTCGCAGGACTTCATCCAAAGTCCCTCCACCGACCGGTCGCACATCAGAGGACCTGAACATGAGCGGCATGTCCGACGAAGACGACATCATCGCGAACCTGAAAGCGCAGGCGAGCCGGCAACAGGACGCCCTGGAGCGCATCGCCGCGAGATGCGACGCGGTGAACTATCCGCCCGATCTCGTGGTCGAGATCGGGACCCTGGCCCAGCGGGGCCTCAGTCAGGCTGCGCCCGGGCGCTCGCCGCGCGAGCGGTCGCACGTCGAAGCTCGCGCCTGAAAACGCCATGACCGATGTTCACGTGAGCGTCCGCCCGATCCAGGGCGGCTGGATGCTGGTCTGCGGACCCGATCCGCCGCTGGTCTTCCTGTCCGGCGGCCGAGCCGAAGCCGGCGCCCATCGGCTCGGGCAGTCCCTCGCCACGATCGGTTCGGGCGCCACGGTGCACGTGCACGACCGCACCGGCCAGGTGATCGGCGAGACCCGCTATGGCCGAGACGCGGCCTTGGGCGGCTGACCTCAATGAGGACAGCGGAGGCCGGTGTCGGTCTGGCCCCTGGAGAGGATGCGGCCTCGGGCGAAGATCACGGTCTGCTCGGTCTCGGCGCAGAGGGTGCGGGGCGGATGGCCAGAGGTCTCGATGCGGGTGGTCTCATGGCCGTACACCCGGGCCGAGCGCCCGTCGGCGGCGATCTCGACCCGGTCGACCGTCGCGGTTTCCCGGAACCTCGCCCGGGCGAAGAAGCGCCGGGCCTGGGCGGTGGCTTGGGCGAGTGTGCTGGAGCCGTTGGAGGTTACCCCGCCGTTGGAATTGCGGGCCTGGTCGACGAACACCGCATCGGGCGTGAAGGTGGCGGCGAAGGCTTGCGCGTCGCGGCCGGTCCAGGCCGCCTCCTGGCGAGCCACGAAGGCGCGGACGGCGGGCTCGGTCAGCCGAGGCTCCGCGGCCGCCGCGGAGAGCGCCGCCAGGACGACGAGCGGGGGACCGCGCACCCCGGCTATTTCCGCTGGGCCGCGGTCTCGGCCCGCGTGGCCTTGAACTCGGAGTCGGCGTTCCAGGTGGGCCAGCGGCGGGAGTTGGCGAGGTCGCGGCCGACCTCGTAGAGCAGGTCGATGTCCTGCGCCGCGCCGCGCAGGTCCCAGGCGGCGCTCCAGTCGTCGCACACCTGATGGTAGCACTTGGCGGTGTAGTCATTGACCCAGGCTTCGCCCGCCTCGCGGCCGCCCTTGACCAGGTCCGGCCCGCTGGCCATGCCCATGATCAGGACGGTGGGCACGCCGCGCTTGGCGACGCTGAAGTGGTCGGCGCGGTAGAACAGCGCCTTCTCCGGATGCGGGTCGGGCGTGATGGTGCGGTGCTGTTTCGCCGCCGCCCTGGCCATGTCGGCCTCGAGCGAATCCTTGCCCGAGCCAACCAGCACCAGGTCGTGGCTGGGACCGGCGGTCTGGACCACGTCCATGGTGAAGTTGCCGGCCGTGGTGGCCATGGGGAATTTCGGATGGTTGGCGGCGTAGTATTCGCTGCCCAGCAGGCCGCGCTCCTCGGCGGTCCAGACGCCGAAGGCCACCGTGCGCTGGGGCCTGGGCCCACGTCCGAACGCCCGGGCGATCTCCAAGACACCGGCCACGCCGATGCCGTCGTCGGCGGCGCCGTGGCGCACGGTGTCGCCGGTGGAATCCGCCGCGCCCTGGCCGAAGGCGTCCCAGTGGGCGGCGAACATGACGCTCTCGTTCGGGCGCCGGGCGCCGGGGATCTGGCCCAGCACATTGTGGCTGGTGAGCCGGGTCAAGCCGATGGCGTAGTCGGCGGAGAAGGCCGCGCCCTTCAGCTCGACCGGCTTGAAGCCATAGGTCCGTGCACGGACCTTCTCGGCCTCGAAGTCGAGGCCGGCGGCCTTGAAGAGCTCGACGGCCAGGTCACGCTGCATCCAGCCCTGCAGCAGGGGGTGGACCTTGGCGGCGTCGGGACGGACCACGTCATAGCTGTCGCCGTTGGAGGCCACGACCACGGACCAGGGATAGGCGGCCGCCGCGGTCTCGTGGACGATGATGGCGCCGAGGGCGCCTCTACGGGCGGCCTCTTCGTACTTGTAGATCCAGCGGCCGTAGTAGGTGGCCGCCTTGCCGCCGAACTTGTTCGCCACGGGGTCGGTCGGCAGGGCCTCGAAGTCCGGGTCGTTGATCAGGAAGACGGCGATCTTGCCCTTCAGGTCCACGCCCTTGAAGTCGTCCCAGCCGCGCTCCGGCGCGGTGACGCCGTAGCCCACGAAGACCAGCGGGGCCTTTTCGACCTGGACACGGTCGACCGGGCGCTGGGACCAGATCATCACGTCCCGGGTCTGGGCGAGGTCGCGGGTCGCCCCGCCCGAAGTGAGCTGGAACTTCGCGGCGGCAGGGTCGACGCTGAAGCGGATCAGCGGCACGGCCTGGGTCCAGCCGCCCTTGTCGCCGGCAGGCTTGAGGCCGGCGGCTTTGAACTGGGCGACGATGTAGGCGAGCGTCCCGGCCTCGCCCGGCCCGCCCGGCGCGCGGCCGGCCAGCTTGGAGTCCGCGAGCACCTTCACGTTGGCGGAGAGGCGGGCCGGGGAGATCGGGCCGGCGTCGATCTTGGTCGCGCCTTGGGCGGCGGCGGAAAAGGCGAGGGCGGTCAGGGCCGCGGCGAGTGAGGGGATGCGCATGGCGCAACCCTAGCCGACCCTAACTCCCCCGCGAAGCGGCGGGAGGGGGACCGCCCGCCGCTTTGCGGAGGAGGTATGGAACATAACATGAACACGTGTGAGTGTGATCGTCAAGCGTCCCCGCATCCGCCCAAACGAAAGGGCCGGCGCCTCGCGGCGCCGGCCCTCGTTGGTCTCGCACAGGCCTTTGGGGCCTTAGCGTCAGTCCTTAGGCGCTTTGCAGCTGGCCGGCGGACGTCTTGCCGTTACGCGGGTCTTTTTCCAGCTCGTAGCTGATCTTCTGACCTTCGTTCAGCGAGGACATGTTCGCACGTTCCACGGCCGAAATGTGGACGAACACGTCTTGTCCGCCGTCATCGGGTTGGATGAAACCAAAGCCTTTTTGGCCGTTAAACCACTTCACGACACCAGTCGCCATATCAGTATCCCCTTCCGGGTCTCTAAGTATTCACGCGCCCACGATGGGCGGCATGATCAAATTTTCGGAGAGGGTCGAGGGCGGTTCCGGCTCCCGGTTTGGAAACCGAGGGTGGAGAGCAGGCGAGCCAAAACGATATTCGATGCCGCCATCTTCCCATGACCTTGCGCAAGACGCAAGCCAATTTGCCTGCAGGCCGGCGAATTGGGGAGACAGGGCGCTGTTTTACCTATAGAAAACTAGTCCCTTAATCATTCGATAATATCCCGGGCTCGCGGCGCGTGCGCCGCGCTTAGAAGGATTACCTCACATGGCCATACGCGGCGCAGCCGATCGCGAAACCCTAACCGTGGCGCGCCACGAAGGCCGCTGGGCGGTGGAGCACCAGGGCGTGTTCTCCGACCACACCGCCGAGAAGGAAGAGGCCAAGGCCGCCGCCAACAAGCGCGCCCGGGCCCTCCAGGACCAGGGCCGCGCCTGCCAGGTGCGGGTCAGCGGCGAACACGGCTTCTTCGCGGACGCCTGAAGATGAGCACACCCCACCCCCAAAAACCCGCCCGCCGCCGCGGCTCCTCCGCCGAGGAAGCCCGCCTGCTGATCGAAGCCGCTGACGCCGACGGCGTGAAGCGCGCCGCCATGACGCTGAGGATGACCTTGCGCGACGTCTCCGAGCTGAAGCGTGATCCCAAGGTCGCCATGGCCGACATCAGCTATGGCCCCGACGGCATGAAGTATCTCGGCGTCGCCGTCGACCAGGGCGGGGTGACGCAGTCCACCCTGGACCGTGGTGACACCTCCTACGTCCGCGGCGCCGTGGCCGAGCCGGTGGTCAAGCCGAAGGCGACCCGCAAGAAGGCGGTCAAGAAGGACGTGGTCGAAGGCGCCGAGAAGCCCCCGGCCAAGCCGCGCGCCAAGAAAGTCCCCGCCACCGCCGAGGCCTAGGGACAACAGAACCGCTCATCCCGGCGAAGGCCGGGACCCAGATCGGCGAGCGCCGATGTGGGCTGGTCTGCCGCTGAGCTGTTCGAGCCCGCCTCTGAGCTATTCCATCTGGGTCCCGGCCTTCGCCGGGATGAGCGGAATAAGATCAGAGCCCACCTCTGCGCGGTCCCGACCCGGCCGGGCGGAGCCCGACGCATGGCGCTTGACGGATGATCCTTGTCAGGGCTCATCCGCGCCTATGAACGACAACCCCGACGAACGCGAAGCCGCCAAGCGCAAGCTGGTGGGCCGCGCCATGGTCATCGGCCTGGTGCTGCTGGTCGCCGTCTACGCCGTCTTCACCTTCCTCGGACGCCGCTAAGCTCTATTTCGCTTCGGCGGCGGCCTTCATGGTCGCGACCAGGCCGGTGAACTGCTTGGTGCGGTTTTCCTTGTCCTTGGCCTTGTCCTCCGGCTCGTGCTTGGGCAGGGCGTCGGCGTCATAGACCAGGGTGTAGAGGAGCTTGGAGGTCTTCTTGTCGATCGGCCGGATCTCGACCGTGCCGTGGTAGTCGATCGGGCTCTTGGGCTGGGAGTAGGTGTAGGACCAGGCGGTCTTGGCGACGAGCAGCTCTTTGACCCGCCCGGCGATTGTGCGGACCGAGCCGACCTGGCCGTCCGGGCCGGCGACCGTGCAGGTGGTCTTGAACCAGGCGCCGATCAGGCAGTAGCCGGAGATCTTCGGCCAGGCCTTGTCGGCAGGCGCGTTGATCGTGGTCTCCAGCGGCACGGTGACGAAGTCCTCGGCGCAGGCGGCGCCGGCGGCGGTGAGCGTCAGGACCGCGAGCGCGGCGGCGGCGATCTTCAATGGCATGTCGGTTTCCCCCGGAATGATTTGACTTGAATTGCCGGAAGTCTGCCCACGCGACGCGGCGGAAGCCAAGAGCCTCTTAGGCGGTCGGCAAGCGCAGGGTGGCGCGGACGCCGGCGTGGGCCCGGTCGTACTTCACTTCGGAGTCGAGGCTGGTGGCCATGGCCTTGATCAGCCGCCCGCCGAGGCCCGTGCCGTGGACGACGCCGCCCGCGGTCATGCCGACCCCGTCGTCCTCGACGGTGAGGGTGAGGCCCTGGCCCTCGTCGGTCAGCCGCACGCGGACTTCGCCGGCCTGGCCGCGGCGGTAGGCGTATTTGCAGGCGTTGGTGATCAGCTCGTTGACGATGACCCCCACCGAGACCGCCTTGTCGGTCGCCAGCCGCACCGGGTCGGCGACCAGGCTGAGGGTCCGGGGCGAGGCGGCGGAGGACAGCGTGTCCTCAAGCTCGCGCATCAGGGCCTTGAGGTAGTCGTTCATGTCGACTGACTCCACGTCCTCGGCGGAATAGAGCCGGCGGTGCACCTGGATGATCGCCTCGATGCGCCGCTGGGTGTCCTTCAGCGCCGGCCGCGCGGCGCCGTCCACGGCGGAGGCCTGCATCTGCACGAAGGCGGAGACCAGCTGCAGGCTGTTGGCCACCCGGTGGTTGACCTCGCGCAGCAGGGCCTCCAGGCGCTGGTTGCCGGCGACCAGGTCGGCCTTGGCGTGCTCCAGGTCGGCGGTGCGGGTGGCGACCTGATCCTCGAGGCCGGCGTTGAGCTCGGCAAGTTCGGCGCGTGAGACGCTGAGCTGGCGGGTGTAGCGAAGGATCACCCACACCGAGCCGATCGCCAGGAAGACTGCGAGCCCGGCGGCGGCGATCGCGATGCGGAAAAGCTGCTCGATGGTCGCCACCCGGCGCTGATCGCGGACAGCGAGCCTGCGCTCCTCGTCCTTGATCATCTGGTCAGTCAGCTGGCGGATGGCGCGCGAGGCCCCGACGCCGGCGTCGCGGGTGAACTGCGAGGTGTCGGAATGGCCGTCGCGGGCGAAGGCCATGGAGACCGAGATCGCCTGCTGCTGGGTGAAGACCAGCGGACGCAGGCGCGCGAGATTGGCCTGCTGCGCAGGATTGTCGGCCGTCAGTTGCTGGATGCGCAGGATCGCCTTGGAGAGCTGGGTGGCGGTCTCGCGCACCGACTGGTCGAAGCTCTCGTCGTGCGACAGGAGGTAGCCGCGCCGCGCGGTCTCGGTGCGCTCGTCGAGGATGCGGAAGTCCGAGATGGCGCCTTCGACCTGATAGGTGTGGGCGACCTGGGAGGTGAACTCCAGGTTCTCCTGCATGACGATGGCGCCCAGCAGGCCGACGCCCACCAGGGTCACGAAGCCCAGCGCGACGGCGCCGACCACGACGGCGTTGAACGTGCGTTCCGAGCGTATGGCGAGGAGCTTGCGGTCCGCAGGCATCAGCCGGCCAGCTTTTCGAGCTCCGCGGGGTCGATGTCCTCGTTGGAATAGACGTTCTGCACGTCGTCCTCGTCCTCGAGCGACTCCAGGAGCTTCATCAGGGTCGCCGCGCCGTCGCCGGTGATCGGCGTGCGGGCCCTGGGCCGCCAGGCGATGGTGGTGGACTTGGCCTCTCCCAAGGCCGCTTCCAGGGCCGCGGCGACCTCGGAGAGCTGGGCGAAGGCGGTGTAGATGGTGTGCTCGTCCTCGTCGGACTCCACGTCTTCGGCGCCGGCCTCGATGGCGGCGTCCATGACCTTGTCCTCGGAGCCGGCGGCGGCGGGGTAGACGATCTGGCCGACCCGGTCCCACATGAAGGCCACCGAGCCGGTCTCGCCCAGGTTGCCGCCGTTCTTGGAAAAGGTGGACCGGACGTTGGCCGCAGCGCGGTTACGGTTGTCGGTCAGCACCTCGACGATCACGCCGACGCCGCCCGGTCCGAAACCCTCATACCGGATCTCCTCATAGGCCTCGGCGTCGCCGCCGGAGGCCTTCTTGATGGCGCGGTCGATGACGTCCTTGGGCAGCGACTCGCCCTTGGCGTTGTTCACCGCCAGACGCAGGCGCGCGTTCATGTTGGGATCGGGCAGACCCGACTTGGCCGCCACGGTGATCTCGCGGGAAAGCTTGGAGAACAGCTTCGAGCGCGCCGAATCGGCGCGGCCCTTGCGGTGCATGATGTTCTTGAACTTGGAATGTCCGGCCATGGTCCGCTTGAGATGGGTCAAGGAAGGAAAGGAGCGATGCTTCTAGCCTCCGGCGGCGGTGTCAGGAACCCCCGCCATGCGTGGGGGTTTGCCTTGAGGACCCAAGAGCGGGAGGCTCCAGGATGAGCGAGCAGGTCATTGAGGAGGTCGACGACCTCGAACAGCCGACGGCGGACGGCGAAATGGTGCACTGGATGGCGCCCCGGCCCCTGAGCGTCGGCCCGGCCGGCGTCTCGGTTACAGCGGGCGCGGCCTTCACGCTCGGCGTCGCGACGGCGGTGGCGGCGCTCGCCCTGCTGCACTGGCTTGGCCCCGAGCGCGTGATCGAGGTCCGCCGGCGGGTGCGGGCCTAAGTGTCTGCCCCGAAAAGA
>PLEH01000305.1 GCA_003136395.1 Phenylobacterium sp. | reverse complement strand
CGCGGCGGATGTGCTGCTCGCGGGTTGACAGCGTCAGCACGTAGCCGCGGCGGCCCTCCGCATCGACGGTCTCGCCGCAGAGCCGGCCGGGCATCTGGCGGACCAGCTTCTCGCGGCAGGCGAAGAGGCCCACGTAGGGGCCGCCGTAGTTCAGCGCATTGCCGATCGACTGGCCCTCGGCGACGGCGATGTCGGCGCCCATCTCCCCCGGCGATTTCAGGAGGCCGAAAGAAACGGCCTCGGTGGTCACCACGATCAAGAGCGCGCCGGCGGCGTGCGCCGCCTCGGCGATCTTCGTCACGTCGGTGACGACCCCGAAGACGTTGGGGGTCTGGACGACGACGCAGGCGGTCTCCGCGTCGATGGCGGCGATGACGGCGGCCTCGGCGTCGACCGCGGCGGCCTGGCGGACGATCTCCATACCCTCGGCGTGGGCGATGGTCTGGGTGACGGCGGCGTAGTGCGGGTGCAGGCCGCCCGAGAGGATCGCCTTCTCGCGGCGGGTGACCCGCTGGCTCATCATCACCGCTTCGGCGCAGGCCGTGGAGCCGTCGTACATCGAGGCGTTGGCGACCTCCAGGCCGGTCAGTGCGGCCACCTGGGTCTGGAATTCGAAGAGGACCTGCAGCGTCCCCTGGGCGATCTCCGGCTGGTAGGGGGTGTAGCTGGTCAGGAACTCCGAGCGCTGGATGATGTGGTCGACGCTGGCCGGCACATGGTGGCGATAGGCCCCGGCGCCGCAGAAGAACGGCCCGTCGCCGGCCGGCCGGTTGCGGGCCGCAAGCTGGCCGAGCTCGCGCTCGACCTCCATCTCGCCGGCGCGTTTCGGCAGGTCGAAGAGCTCGGTCTTGCGCGCGGCTGCGGGCACGTCGGCGAAGAGGGCGTCGATATCGGCAGCCCCGATCACCCCCAGCATCTGGGCGCGGTCATCGGGGGTCAGGGGCAGGTATCTCATGCGGTCACTCGAAGATCGGCGCGCCGGAGGCGCGGCAGGTTTGGACCGCGGACGACGCGGAATTCGCGGAAGACGCTGAATGGCGCCGGCGCTGTCTGCGTTTTCCGCGTCTTCCGCGGTTCTTTGATTTCAGCGCCTCCGCTCGCGCGGAGGCATCCGGGATCGCGCGGCGAGGTTCGTGGACTGGGCATCAGAGCGTCTGCAGGTAGGTTTCGTAGGCGTGGCGATCCATCAGGGCGTCGACCTCGGCGGGGTTGGCGAGTTTGACCTTGGCGAACCAGCCGGCGGCTTCCGGGGCGGCGTTGACGGTTTCCGGCGCGTCGCCGAGCGCGGCGTTGGCCTCGACGACCTCGCCGGAGACCGGCGCGTAGACGTCGGACGCGGCCTTGACGCTCTCGACCACGGCGAAGCCGTCGCCGGCCTTGACGGTCTTGCCGACGTCTGGGGTCTCGACGAACACCACGTCGCCCAGCTGTTCGGCGGCGTAGGCGGTGACGCCGACGGTGGCGATACCGTTGTCATCGACCTCGACCCACTCGTGATCCTTGGTGAAGCGCATGGGGGTGGTCCTCAGGTTGGGTTCGAATTCATCAACACCGCTCGTTCCCGCGAAGGCGGGAATCCAAGCGGCGATTCAGCTTGGGTCCCCGCCTTCGCGGGGATGAGCGGAAGAAAGGGGAAAGTCACGCCGGCAGCTTCCGCACATAGCGATGCGGCACGAAGGGGGCCTTCACGACCTCGGCGCCTTGCGGCTTGCCGCGGACGATGACCTTGAGCTGGGCGCCGACGGCGGCGTGGGCCGGGGGGACGAAGCCCATGGCGATGCCGGCCTTCAGGACCGGGGAATAGCCGCCGGAGGTGACGATCCCGATGACGGCGCCGGTCGCATCGGCGATCTCGGCGCCCTCGCGGGCCGGCGCGCCTTCCAGCACCTTCAGCGCCACCCGGACCCGCGCCGGGCCCTCGGCCAGTTCCGCCACGATCCGCGCCGCGCCCGGGAAGTCGCGCTGTTCGCGGCGCTTCTTGTTGATGGCGAAGGTGAGGTCGCCTTCGACCGGGGAGACGGTCTCGTCGAGGTCGTGGCCGTAGAGCGGCAGGCCCGCCTCCAGGCGGAGCGAATCCCGCGCGCCCAGGCCGATGGGCTTCACCCGGGGGTCGGAGAGGAGGATGTTCCAGACGTCGTCGGCGGCGTCCTCCGGGACCGAGATCTCATAGCCGTCCTCGCCGGTGTAGCCGCTGCGCGAGACGATCAGGTCGACCCCGAAGCCGGTCATCAGGCGGATGTCCATGAAGACCATGGCCTGGGCGGCAGGCACGTAGTGCTGGAAGACGGCGGCGGCCTCGGGCCCCTGGAGCGCGATCAGGGCGCGGGTCTCCAGGCGCTCGATCACCACCTGGCCGGCCAGCTCGTCCGCGATGACCTTGAAGTCGTTGTCCTTGCAGGCGCCGTTGACCACCACGAAGAGGCCGTCGTCGCCGGTCCCGTCCAGCGTGATGGGGCGCCCCGCCATCAGGTCGTCGACGATCCCGCCGGTGCGGTTGAGCAGCACCGAATATTTCTGCCTGCCGGGCTTGAGGTTGATGAAGTCGCCGGGGACCACCTCCTCGAAGGCGGCCAGCGGGGCGACACCGCGCAGGCGCGCCTGGCCCATGTGGGAGACGTCGAAGATCCCGGCGTGCTGTCTTGTCCAAAGGTGCTCTTTCAGGACGCCCTCTGTGTACTGAACCGGCATGTCGTAGCCCGCGAACGGCACCATCCGCGCGCCCAGCGCGATGTGCGCCTCGTGCAGCGGGGTGGTCTTGAGGGGCGCGCCCTCTTCGGTATTTGGGGTGGACTCGGCCACGGGAGGACTCCGGCTGACGACGGGGCGAGCCGCCGGGGGCGAACCCTCGGCATCCCGCGCCCCCGCTGTCCTTGGGCCTGAGAGATTTCGGGCGCCGGTTGGCCCGGCGTCCCCCTGCTCCTTCGGCGCCCTGCTTCGCTCCTAAGAGCTACGAAGGGACTTTCCAGCGTGCATCAGCTCGTCGCGGTCCTTTTGCCTGAGCGTTTCCGGGGCGGTTGCGCCTTCGGCTCCGGGCTGTCTGCAATGGTCAGCAGGGTCCCGGTCTCTCCCGCGAGAGTCGGGAGACCAAGTGCGGGATGGAGGGGTGGGAGTCAAGGTTGGGGGAGGGTGGCTACGAAGCCGAATGGCGTGGATGGTCAATTGGTCGCCATCGGAAGGGTTTCTACCTCGCCAAGAACCGGACCTTCCCAACGTCCGGCATGGGTGGGAAGCGGACCTAGACCTGTCGCCTACAAGCGGACCTTGGGGAGCGGCTGGTAGCCAGGGAAGCTCGATCTCAGTCGATCGCTCATGCGGCAGGGCAAGGATACTTCTTCGAATACAGGGCTCGAAGCGCGTCCTTGACCTGAACCTGGGTCTGCTGCGGAGCTGGAATGGCGTGGAGTCCGCTGAAGATCTCGTTCGGCGCGGGCGGGTTTCGCGCGGGCGGGCAATAGGCTGGTTTGCCGCCCGCGGCCTGGGCGGCCAAGCGTTCAGCTCTCAGCGCTTTGCCGCTGTCGTCGAGTTCCGCCATGAGGGACTTGTAGTCGCCGGACAGCGGGGCCAGGATTCCCTTCGTCTTGAGAGCGTCCACCTTCAGCAGGAACGTGGCGACGTCCATGGCCGCGGCGGGCGTGGCGGCGATCGAGGCGATCAACGCGGTGATGGCGAAAGTTCGCATTGTCCGGCGTCTCCTGTGAACCCTGGTTGGCGGAGGTCCCCGGTGAGGTCCTCGCGCGGGGGTCATCCGCTTAGGTGAGGGGGTTGACGGAATGTTCGTTGGGCCGCCCCGCGGGCCGGGATTCGCGCAGAATGGGGATGTCGCATCGCACGGCGCCCTCTCGACGCCCAAGCCACGACATGATCGCGCGCGTCGCGCGGGTCAGGCGCGGCCGTGCGAGCCAGACGGCCATCGCGGCCAGGGGCGCCAGCGCCGGGACGAAGAGAAGCGGCGAGCGGTGCATCCAGGCGGGCATGACCCTTTGCTGCCCAAGGAAGAACGACGCGGCGGCGAAGAACAGAGCGACGCACATGCGCCAAAGGTGACGCGCGACGCGCGGCTGGCCGACTAGGCCGCCCTGCCGGATCACCTTGATATCCAGGACGGCGAACAGGATCGCGAGCGAAGCCATGATGAAGTAGGGGACGGGCGGCATCCCATCGAGTTGACCGGTAGGGTCCGCCGCGGCCTGCAGACCCCAGGCCACAAGACCCGCCGCGACGCCGAACGGGATCAGGACCGCCGCCGCGTCAAGGCGACCGATGCCGGCGGTCTTCTGCCGCGCCGCAGCCCAGGCTGTGAGCACGAGATAAAAGGTCAGAATGCCGCCGACGATGTTGCCCTTCTGATTGATCAGCACGGCAAGGCAACTCGCCATACCCGCCATGACCAGCATGGACACGAAGAACACATTTCCGGACAGGCGGTGCAGGGACCGGCCCTTTCGGACCGCGAGAGCCGCAAAGCCGGAGACGATGCCGACCCCGCCGCCGCCGATGTGCAGGACCAAAGCCGTTACAACCGCGCCGACGACCCAGGGCGGACTTCCCGGCGGAAGGTGTGACAGGGAAATGGGCATGGCGGACATCAGCGTGAGCCTCGCATAAGCGGCTGCTCCTGCGCGGGGCGGCGCCCCCACAGCGACAGGATGAAACCGACGACGGTGATAATCAGGGCGGCGACAACGAATGCCGAGGCCGTATGGGTGCTGGGAGGGCCTGACCGCGCGCTCGGATACAACTCTCCGAGCACCTTGCCCGCGATCTGCTGGACCAACAGCACGAGATAAAGGAACGGGATCATCGAGCGATATCGCACGAGCGCGGTCGCGCCGATGAGTGCGAGCACGACGAGTGAAAGCCCAAGCAGAACGTAGAGCGACAACATGGCTTGGGCGCCCTGCGATCCATAACTGCTGAGGTTCAATCCGTCCGCCGAGGTCGCCACGAAACGCGTGAAGAATATCGAGTTGAATCCCATCATGAATTTCATGAAGACGAGCGGCACGAAGAGCCAGATTCCCAGCCGATGGCCTTGAAAATTGTTGTCGAATTGCTTAGGAAAAATACGGCTGAACATGCGTAACGCCTTCCTGGACAGACGAGATCAAACACAGTTCGTTGGCTGCCCTCGGTGTAGCCACGTTGGAGCGTAGTCTAGTGGATTGATTCCATCAC
>PLEH01000035.1 GCA_003136395.1 Phenylobacterium sp. | reverse complement strand
GCGGCCTCCAGATAGACCTCGGTCTTGCCCGAGCCGGTGATGCCGTCCAGCAGGGCCACGTTGAAGCCGCCCTGCGCCAGCATGGATTTCAGCTCGGCGGCGGCGGCGGCCTGGCTGGGGTTGAGCGTCGCGCCGGGCCGGGCCGGGTCGGGCGGATCGAAGCTCGCCTCGGCTTCGACCAGCCGCACGGCGAGCACGCCTTCGTCGATCAGGCCCTTCACGACGCCCGCGCCGACGCCGGCCGCGCGGGCCAGGTCGGGCGGACTCATCGGAACGGCGGCGGCCTCAAGCACCTTGGTCCGGGCCGGCGTCGCCCGCTCGGGCTGCGCGCCGGTCAGTTCGGTGACCCGCACGGGACGCGGCTTTGGCGCGCGGGCGCCGCGCAGCGCGATGGCCAGGGGCTGGCCCGGCCAGTCCACCGCATAGCGCGCCGCCCACTGGACGAACTCCACCGTACCCGGCGGCAGGCGGGGCTCTTCCAGGATGGCTTCGAGCGGCTTCAGCGGCCGGTTGCCGCCGACCGCGTCGCGCAGGCCCACCACCACGCCGCGCAGCAGCCGCGGCCCCAGCGGGACGGCCACCTGGTCGCCCAGCTCCAGGCCCATGCCTTCGGGCTCGGCATAGTCGAAAGCCTCCGGCAGGGGCATCGGCAGAAGGACTGAGGCGATACGGCTCATGGCCAACTCTTCGCGCTTCGCGCGGGGGGAGAACCTTTTGCGCTGAGGTCCAGGGCGTCTACAAGCGGCGCATACATAAGAAGGTAGGTTTCGATGCAGCTCTTCCTAGACACCACCGACGTGGCCGTTCTCAAGGACCTGGCCATGACCGGCCTGGTGGACGGCGTGACCACCAATCCGACCCTGATCGCCAAGTCGGGCCGCCCGATGCTCCAGGTGATCGCAGAGATTTGCGCGGCGATCGACGGCCCCGTCAGCGCCGAGGTGGCGGCCATGGACACCGCCGGCATGCTGGACGAGGGCCGCAAGCTCGCCTCGATCGCCCCCAACGTCGTGGTGAAGGTGCCGCTGACGCGCGACGGGCTGATCGCCACCCGCGAATTCGCCCACGAGGGCATCGCCACCAACGTCACCCTGTGCTTCTCCGCCGCCCAGGCGTTGCTCGCCGCCAAGGCGGGCGCGAGCTACATCAGCCCCTTCATCGGCCGGCTGGACGACCATGGCGCCGACGGCATGGACCTGATCGTCGAGATCCGCGCGATCTACGACAACTACGACTTCGACACCGAGATTCTGGCGGCCTCGATCCGCAGCCCGGCGCACGTGACGACTGCGGCTCTGGCCGGCGCCGACTGCGCGACCATTCCGCCGGACGTGTTCAGTGCCCTCTTCAAGCACCCGTTAACCGAACGGGGTCTTGATCAGTTCATGAGCGACTGGGCCAAGACGGGGCAGTCGATCCTGTAACTGTTGGGGAATGGCATGGACGGGTCGCAGGGCGGAATCGAAGAGGCCCGCATCGAGCCCGCAGCTGTACGGCGTTTCCTGTCGGACAATCCGGAATTCCTGACCGGCGACGACGGCCTTTTGGACGAACTCGGCCTGAAGGTCGCGGCCGGCAATGTCGTCGAATTCGCGCCCGCGGCCATGGCCCGCATCCACGCCGCCCACCAGCAGGAGGCGACCCAGCGTCAGCAGATCGAGGAGACGGCCAGGGCCAATTTCTCCGCCCAGGCCCAGACCCATGGCGCGGTCGTCGACCTCCTGGACGCGCGCAACCATTCCGACCTCGCGCGGCGCGTGGACGAGCTGGCGCGGCAGCGCTTCGGCCTGGCCATGGGCGTGATCGCTCTGGAGACCGACGGCCATCCGCCGGCCGGCTGGAAGATGCTGGTGGAGAGCCAGGTGGACATGATCCTGGGCGGGCCGCAGCGGCTGGCCCGCATGGGGTTCGCGCCCACGGCGCTCGGCCTGTTCGGCGAGCGGGCCGAGGAGATCAAGTCCATGGCCATGGTCCGCATGGCGATCTGGGAGCCATCGCGCCAGGGCCTCCTGGCCTTCGGCTCGACCGAGCCGGAAGGCTTCACCGAGGATATGGGGACCGAGCTCGTCGCCTTCCTCGCCCGCGTGGTCGAACGCACCGCCGAGCGCTGGCCGATACTGTGACGGCCAGAGAGGCCCTGGCGCTCTGGCTGGAGCACCTGGCCCACGAGCGCCGGGCTTCGCCCCGCACGCTCGAGGCCTACGGCTTCGCGGCTTCCCGCTACATCGGCTTTCTGGAACAGCACCGCGGCGAGGCGATCTCGCTCTCAACCCTCTCCGAAGTGAGCGCCGGCGAGATCCGCGCCTGGCTGGCCCACCTGCGGCAGGGCGAGCGACCGCTGTCGCCGCGCTCGCTGAGCCAGGCTCTGTCGGCCATCCGCACCTTCCACAGCTTCCTCGACCGGCGGCTGAACGCGCCCAACCCCGCCATCGCGCTCGTTCGCGGGCCCAAGGTCCGTCCGGGCGCGCCGCGGCCGGTCACCGAAGACCAGGCGCGCGGCATGATGGCCGAACCCGGCCTCGATCCCGACCGCGAGGACTGGGAGGCCGCCCGCGACGAGGCGGTGCTGACCCTGCTCTATGGGTGCGGCCTGCGGATCTCCGAGGCGCTGTCGCTGAAGCGATCCGACGCGCCCCTGCCCGATTCCTTACGCATCCTCGGCAAGGGCTCGAAGACCCGGATCGTCCCGGTCCTGCCCGCCGTCCGCGAGGCCATCGAGGCCTATCTCGTGGAGGTCCCGTTCGCCATCGCGCCGGACGAACCGCTGTTCCGCGCCAAGCGCGGGGGCGCGCTCAGTCCCCGCCACGTCCAAGCGACCGTGCAGAACCTGCGAGGCCGCCTCGGCCTCCCGGACAGCGCCACCCCACATGCGCTCCGCCACTCCTTCGCCACCCATCTGCTGGGCGCCGGCGCCGATCTGCGCTCGATCCAGGAACTCCTGGGTCACGCCTCGCTCTCGACCACCCAGCGCTACACCCAGGTGGATGCGGCAGCCCTGCTCAGCGCCTATTCCAAGGCGCACCCGCACGCCTAGCTCGGCAGCATCTCGGTCAGCCAGGCCGGCGTCATGGCCTCGACCGTGGCGGGAAATCCGGGATCGCTCATGCCTGCCCCCAAGCGCCTGACGTAAAGCCTATGGGTTTTGACGCCGGTGTCGAGAACCCGCCCCGCACACGGACTATCTGAGGTGCGCGCGCTCGTTCAGGCTGACCACATTCCTCTGTCCGGTGCTGGCGCACATGTAACGGTGGACGCTGGTGTAGCCGGGCTCGAAGAACAGGCGCGGCGCCATGCCCAGCACATGCGCCGTCCAGACATTGACCACTCCGCCATGGCAGAAGACGGCGACCTTGCGGCCGGGGTTGGCCACGATGATCTCCTCAAGCGCGGTCACGACCATGGTCTGGAAGGCCTCGATATCGATGTCGTGGCTGCCGTCGGCCATGGCCTTCCAGGCCGCGTAGTCCTCCCGCTTCAGCACCTCCATCGGCACATAGACCCCGGAGCCGCGGTCGAACTCGACCACCCCGTCGTGCTGGATGAGCTGGTGGCCGGTCAGCGCGACGAAGGGCTCGGCGGTCTGCACCGCGCGCAGCATGGTCGAGGAGTAGGTGGCGTCGATGCCGTCGGGCGCCAGCCAACGCGCGACCCGGGCGGCCTGGTCGTGTCCCTCGGGCGTCAGTGGCGGGTCGGCGGTGGTGTCGGTCCGTACCGGCAGTCCGTGTCGGACCAGAATCAATTCCATGGATGTCCCCTCACGGGGAGCGAGGTTCGAACGTTCGACTCGCCGCATCAAGGGCCGGGCCGGGCCGTCGCCAGCTCAGCGCCTGTTCCGGGCCTCGCCCAGGGGCCGGACCTGGTATTGGTTCGCCGGCGGGTTCGGCTGATCGGGCGCCACCGTGCCGTACTTGACCGTGATCACCCGGCAGCCTCCGATCTTCCGGTCGACGAGCAGCTGCAGTCCTCCGGGCGCGGGAAGGTCCGCGAGCCGCGTCGCCACCGGTCGGCCCTGGCTGTCCACCACCTGATAGGCCAGGTTCCGGCACCTCTCGGGGACCTTGTAGAGGTTGGGCATCGGCGCGGCCGTCTTTTGGGCTGACGCCGCGATCGGCGTTGCGGCCGAACGGATAAGCTCCAGGGACACTGGAGCGCCGTCGGCGCGGAGAACACGAACCGCGCCGGCAGGCTCAGACAGCGTGGGCGTCGCGGTGGCCGGCGCGGCGGAATCCAAGGCGGCGGCGAGAGCCAGGGCGGTAAGGATCATGGCGCGGCCCCCACGGCGCAAATGTACGGATCGGGATAGTCCGCCCAGCGCCGCAGGCCCTTGGCCGGCCGGTCGCCATAGCGGAAGAGGGCGATGGGCTTGCCGAAGGAGGCCTCCAGCCGGCCGGCGCCGGGGCAGTTCTTCGCCGGCAGGGCGCGGACCAGGCCGGGCAGCGGCATGAAGTAGCCCCTGAGCGGCGGGATCGTCTCCAGCGGCTGGCCCTGCGGCAGGGGGGCGGCGGCAATCTGGGCGGCCAGGAGCATGGCGATCATGGCGCTCTTCTCCGTATCGCGTCTAGCGGCCGGCAAGAGTCTCACCTCACGGACCCGGCGCCAAGTTAACTCTGCCTCACGAGCCTCAGCCAGCCGATGTCGGAGCCGGGGTCGCGGCCGTGCTCGGTGCAGAAGAAGCCCTCGCGGCGGTAGAAGGCCTGGGCGCGGAGGTTGGGCGCCTGGACCTTCAGCGACAGGACCCCGTCGGATTGGCTGAGCACATGGTCCAGCAGCGCCTTGCCGACCCCGCGATCGCGGCTGTCCACATAGAGCGAGTGCAGGAAATGCTGCGGGCGGTAGAAGGCGGCGATGCCGATGATCGCGCCCGCCTCGAGCGCCACATAGATCTCCTCCTCCTTGGCCGCGCGCAGGAAGTCGTCGCGCCGGTGCCGATCCGGCGGGACCCAGGTGAAGGTGTCGCGGAGCACACGCACATAGAGGTCCGCGCAGACGCCGAGCTCCTCGGTCCTGGCGCGGCGGATCTCCACGGGGCGGGACTCAGGCCTGCGTGGTCCACCCCTCGACGCCCATGGCCGCCTGCTTCAGGGCCTCGGAGCGGGTGGGGTGGGGGTGGCAGGTGCGGCCGATGTCCTCGGAGGCCGCGCGGAATTCCATGGCGACGCAGACCTCACCGATCATCTCGGAGACCGACGGGCCGATCAGGTGGGCGCCCAGGACCTCGTCGGTGACCGCGTCGGCCAGCACTTTCGCGAAGCCCTCGGTCTCGTGGTTGATCTTGGCGCGGCTGTTGGCGGTGAAGGGGAACTTGCCCACCTTGTAGGCGCGGCCCTCGGCCTTCAGCTCCTCCTCGGTCTTGCCGACCCAGGCGACCTCGGGGCTCGTGTAGACGACGCTGGGGATCAGCCCGTAACTCACATGGCCCGCCTTGCCGGCGAGCGTCTCGATGCAGGCCACCGCCTCGTCCTCGGCCTTGTGGGCGAGCATGGGACCGAGCGTCACGTCGCCGATCGCCCAGACGCCGGGAGCCGAGGTCTTCCAGTGGTCGGTCTCGATGAAGCCGCGCTTGTCCGGCGTGATCCCGACCGTGTCGAGGCCCAGGCCCTCGGTGTAGGGCCGCCGCCCGATGGCCAGGAGGACGTAGTCGGCCTCAAGCGTCTCGGCCGCGCCGCCGGCCACCGGCTCGACGGTGAGCTTGACGCCGGTCTTGGAGGCCTTGGCGCCGGTGACCTTGGAGGAAAGCTTGAAGACGATTCCCTGCTTGGTCAGCGACCGTTGGAAGGTCTTGGCGACCTCGGCGTCCATGCCGGGCGTGATGCGGTCGAGGAACTCCACGACCGTCACCTGGGCGCCCAGCCTGCGCCAGACCGAGCCCAGCTCCAGGCCGATGATCCCGGCGCCGATGACCAGCAGGCTCTTGGGAACCTCCGGCAGCGACAGGGCGCCGGTGGAATCGACGATCCGCTTCTGATCGACCTCGACACCCGCCAGGGGCGAGGGTTCCGAGCCGGTGGCGATGACGATGTTCCTGGCCTCGTGGGTCTCGGACTTGCCGTCCGCGCCGGTGACCTCGACCTTGCCGGGGCCGGCGATGCGGCCCGCGCCCTTGATCCAGTCGACCTTGTTCTTCTTGAACAGGAACTCGATGCCCTTGGTGAGCTGGGCCACCGAGGTCGCCTTCTGGGCCATCATCTGGACGAGGTTGAGCTTGGGCTTCACCTCGATGCCGAGTTCGGCGAAGTGGTTGGCCGCGGCGTCGTACATCTCTGACGCATGCAGCAGGGCTTTCGACGGCATGCAGCCGACGTTGAGGCAGGTGCCGCCGAGCGTGACGCCCTTCTCGACGCAGGCGGCCTTCAGGCCAAGCTGGCCCGCGCGGATCGCGGCGTTGTAGCCGCCTGGGCCACCGCCGATGATGATGACGTCGTATTGAGCCATGCTTGGCCCCCCAATCGCTAGGCGTCGGCGCCGTCGGGGCGCCGGGTCCGCCGGAAAACCAAAGCCCTAGAGGTCGAGCAGCAGGCGCTGCGGTTCCTCGATGGCTTCCTTGACGTGGACCAGGAAGGTCACGGCGCCCTGGCCGTCGACCACGCGGTGATCGTAGCTGAGCGCCAGGTACATCATCGGCCGGATCACCACCTGGCCGCCGATCGCCATGGCGCGGTCCTGGATCTTGTGCATGCCGAGGATGCCCGACTGCGGGGCGTTGAGGATCGGCGTCGACATCAGCGAGCCGTAGACCCCGCCGTTGGAGATGGTGAAGGTGCCGCCCTGCATGTCCTCGATGGCGAGCTGGCCGTCGCGGGCCTTCTTGCCCAGCGCGCCGATGGCCTTTTCGATTCCGGCCAGGCTCATGGTGTCGGCGTCGCGCACCACCGGGACCACGAGACCCTTCTCGGTCCCGACCGCGACGCCGATGTCGTAGTGGTTCTTGTAGATCAGGTCCGTGCCGTCGATCTCGGCGTTGACGTCGGGGACCATCTTCAGCGCATGGGTCACGGCGCGGACGAAGAAGCTCATGAATCCCAGCTTGACGCCATGGGTCTTCTCGAAAGCGTCCTTGTAGGTCGCCCGCATGGCCATGACCGCAGTCATGTCCACCTCGTTGAAGGTGGTCAGCATGGCGGCGTTGTTCTGCGCTTCCTTCAGCCGGCGCGCGATGGTCTGGCGCAGCCGGGTCATGCGGACCCGCTCCTCGCGCTCGTGGACCTCGCGGACCGGGGCCGGCGCCGTGGGCGCGGCCGGAGCCTTGGCGCGGGCGTCCAGCGCGGCGAGCGCATCGCCCTTGGTGATCCGGCCGTCCTTGCCTGTGCCGGGAATTGCCGACGCGTCGAGCTTGTTCTCGGCGACCACCCGCTGGGCCGAGGGCGCGAGCACCGGTTCGGCGGCGGCTTTCGCCGGCGGGGCGGGCGCAGGCGCTGGCGCTGGGGAGGCGGCCTTGGCCGGCTCGGGCGCCTTTGCGGGAGCGGGCGCGGCGGGCGCAGGGGCGGCCTTGGGTGCGGCCGCGCCTTCGGTGATCTTGCCGAGCACGGCGCCGGGCTCGACGGTGGCGCCTTCCTCGAAGGCGATTTCCGAAAGCGTGCCGTCCGAGGGCGAGGCGACCTCCAGGCTCACCTTGTCGGTTTCCAGCTCGACCA
>PLEH01000124.1 GCA_003136395.1 Phenylobacterium sp. | reverse complement strand
TTGCCCTCGTGGCAGGCGTACTCGAACATCTGGCCCTTCAGCGGGTGCATCTCGTACTCCCCGCCCCAGGCTTTATCCCACGTCGTCGGGTCGGCGACGGTGAAGCGATAGAGGATCCGGTCCTTCGCCACCCGCGTGAACCGCTCGGTCACCGTCAGGTTCTGCCAGGCGCCGTAATAGGCCTGGGCCTGCGGGAAATGGTTGGTCTCCACGACCAGGGTGTCGCCGTCGTACCAGCCGATGGAGTCTCCGAACCAGGGCCGGATGTCATCGGTGCGATGCTTGGCGCTCAGCCGGACGTGGCGCACGTCGTGGTTCATCTCGACGACGATGCCGACCTCGTCCTTGCCCTGCACGAGGAGGTAGTTGTTGTTGTACCAGCCGTTGGGGAACATCGGCGGGCCGGCGTTGCGGCCGAACCCGATGATGCAGCGCTCGCCGACGCCGCGGCTCTCCGGATTGTCGAAGGAGCCCATCCGCCCGATGGCGACGGCGCCCTGGGCGGCGAACTGGTCGAAGTCGGCGGCCTGTTTCACCGCTTGGCGTCCAGCCTCGAGCGAGCCCGCGCCGGGCGGCGGGGGCTTGGCGGCCTCCCCCCGGTGCGGCGGCGGCTGGCCGTCGGCGGTGGTGATCAGCGAGGTGCGCGGCTCCCCGCCCACCCGCATGACCTTCGCGCCCTGGTCGATCCAGGCGCGGTCATAGGCCCCGACATTGTCCGACGCGCCGCCGGCGCTGGCCGCGGTGACCGGGGCGGCGGAAGCGGCGTCCTTGGCGGCGTTGGCGCCTTCCAGCAGCCTGACCTCCTCCGGCGTCTGGGCGCGCCGGGTCCCGTAGAGCGCCGGGCGCACCTGCGGCGTGAGCGTGGCGTTCGACCAGGTTCCGCCAAGGTCGGGCTGGCCGAAGCCGTTGCGGGGCGCCTTGTAGGCCGCGTCCACGGCCAGGGCGGAGACTGGCAGGCCGCAGATGACGGCGGCAAGACCGAAGGCCAGTGCGCGTTTCACAGATCGTCCCCTTACGTCTTCGCGACCATGATCCGCCCTTCGCCGAGGGCGCGTCAATCGCCGAGGCTAAGACGCCTAGCCGGCCGCGACGGCGGTGAGGGCCACGCTCGACTGATGAACGGGGAGCGAGAAGATGGCGCTGGTGCCCTGGCCGGGCGCGCTGCGCAGGTCGAGCAGGCCGCCGTGCATTTCGACCAGCGCCTTGGTGAGCGCCAGGCCCAGGCCCGTGCCCTGCTGGGTCTTGGCGTGCTGGCTTTCGATCTGTTCGAAGGGCTTGGCGAGCCGCGCCAGATCGTCGGCGGGGATGCCGATGCCGGTGTCCTGCACGCTGATCCGCACGCGCTCGCCCAGGGGATCCTCGCGGCGCTCGGCGCGCACGGTGATCAGGCCGCCGCGCGGGGTGAACTTGATGGCGTTGGAGAGCAGGTTCAGCAGCACCTGCTTGATGGCGCGGTAGTCGGCCTCGACCTCGGGCAGGTCCGAGAAGTCGAGGCGCAGCGACAGGCCCGCGGCCTCGGCGCGGTTGCGCACCAGACGAAGAGCGTCCTCGGCCACGTCGTCCAGCGACACCGGCTCGAAGCGCAGGTTCATCTTGCCGGCCTCGATCTTCGACATGTCGAGCACGTCGTTGATCAACGCCAGCAGGTGCTGGCCGGAGACCAGGATGTCGCGGGCGTAGTCCTTGTAGCGGGCGTCGCCGACCGGCCCGTACATCTCTGCCACCATGATCTCGGAGAAGCCGTTGATGGCGTTGAGCGGCGTGCGCAGCTCGTGGCTCATATTGGCCAGGAACTCGCTCTTGGCCTGGTTGGCGCCCTCGGCGCGGACCTTCTCGTTCTCGTACTTGCGGGCCAATTCCGAGAGCTGCTCCTGGCTGCGCTCCAGATTGACGACGGCGCGGCGCAGTTCGTCCTCGTTGACCCGGCGCGCCTCCTCCTGGGCCTTCAGCGCGGTGATGTCGGCGGCGGTGACGACGAGGCCGCCCTCGGCGGTGGTGCGCTCGGAAATCTGCACCCAGCGGCCGTCCACCAGCTCGGCCTCGCGCACGCCCTTGCGGCCGCCCAGCGCCGGGAACTCCTGGCGCACGGCGAGCCTCGCCTTGGCCTCGACGTCCTCGCGGGCGACGCCGGGCTTCAGCACCTGCGGCTCCAGGCGGAAGAAGGAGCGGTAGTTCTTGTTGCACATCAGCAGGCGGCCCTGCCGGTCCCACAGCACGAAGGCTTCCGAGACGCTCTCGATGGCGTCGCGCAGGCGGGTCTCGGCGGCCTGGGCGCGGGCCTGGGCGAGGCGCTCCTCGGTGACGTCGAGGGCCACGCCGATGATCCGGGCGAAGCCACCCTCCGGGCTCTTTTCGAATCCCTGGCCGCGGGCGTCGATCCAGACCGGCCGCCCGCCCGAGAGGCTGGGCACCCGGAAGGAGACGTCGAAGCCGCCATAGACCGCGGCCGTCGCCAGCGCCTCGCGCAGGCCGTCGCGGTGGCCCTCGGACACGCGCTCCAGCACCTGCTGGCCATCGACCACGCCGCCCTTCCAGCCGAACAGGGCCGCGGTGACGTCGGACATGAATATCTGATCGGCGCCCAGGTCCCATTCCCAGATGCCGCAACGGGCCGCCTCGACCGCCATGCGGAAGCGCTGCTCGCTGTCGGTGAAGGCCGCGTGCGCCCGCTCGACCCGGCGGGATTCCAGCAGGAGCAGGGCGCCCAAGGCGAAGGCCACCAGCAGCGGAACGATCAGGGAGGCGAGCTGTTCGGTCGGGCTTTGCGGGCCGTGCATCAGTCGGGTGATGGCGATGCCGGTGTAGACGGCCAGCAGCAACAGGGCGGCCAGGATCGCGATGCGCGCAAAGCGCTGCGTCGGCGGCTTGGCCAGCGCGAGATCGGCGGACCGATCCGGCGACGCAGGCGTGGCCGCGCTCTGACTGTCGCGTGCCCCCAAGGCTCGCTGCTCCCGACTGCAGGGCAAATCACCCCGAACGGTCCGGAGTCTACGCGGTAAGGGTAAACAGCGTCACCGCCATTTGCCGCTCTTGCGGGGGCGAGCCGGCGCCTGGCCTACAGCCGAATGACGATCCGGCGGCGGTCGAGAACGTAGCCTAAGAGCCAGCAGACCATCATGTAGGCGATGGCGCAGAGGAGCGAGCCCGCCGGGCCGGGCGCGGCCGCCTGGAATAGGTTAACGCCGACCCAGTCGTAGACCCCGACGCCGGGGGCTGCGTCGATCCGCTGCAGGGTCGTGACGAAGAGTTCCGAGAACAGGTAGATCACCAGGGGATTGAGCCCGAACACCTGAAAAAAGCGCGCGGCGGGGTTCGGGGCCCGGCCCTCCAGCGTCGCGGCGAGCGCCGCCAGGAGCACGAGGTCCATGCCGACGGTCAGCAGGACGAAGCTGCCGGTCCAGAGCTTCTTGCCGATCGGGAAGAGCGGGCTCCAGGCCAGGGCGACGGCGGCCAGCAGGATCCCGGCGAGGGCCATTCGGGCGAGCGCCCGGCGCCCGTCGCTGTTCGGGGCGGCCGCGTCCCGAAGATAACGCGCCGCCAGGTAGCCCGCGATCACGTTGACGGTCGCCGGCAGGGTTCCCAGCAGACCTTCCGGGTCGAAGCCGCCGTCGCGGCGATAGAGGTGGCTGGGGCCCAGCACCAGGAGGTCGAGTCGGGTTCCGGCGTTGCCGAGCTTGGAGAAGGGGTCCGCAGGGTCGCCGAACGCCAGCATCAGCGCCCAGGAGCCGAGCAGGAGCAGGACGCTTAAGCCCACCAGCCAGCGCGGCGACAGGTAGCGCACGGCGAAGGCGGCCACGGCATAGCAGAGCGCGATCCGCTGCAGCACGCCCATCATCCGGGTGTCGGCGAAGGGGCTCAGCGTCCAGGCGCCGCCAACCCGATGGACGAAGGGGTACCAGTACATCAGGAAGCCGAGCAGGAAGATCAGCGCCGCGCGCCGCAGGACCTTGAGCGCGAAGGCGCCGGCCGGTGGCCGCTGCGAGAAGGCGAAAGCCATTGAACAGCCCACGGCGAACAGGAACGACGGGAAAACCGCGTCCGCGGCCGTGAAGCCGAACCATTTGGCGTGGACCAGCCAGGGATAGGGGTGCGCCCCGGGACCCGGCGTGTTGACGACGATCATCAGGCAGACGGCGACCCCGCGGAACACGTCCAGCGACAGGAAGCGCGCGGCGGGCTTTTCCATGGCCAAGCCTACGGTTGATCTAGGCGGGCGAGAAGGGACCGCGTGGCGCCCACCGGGTCGGCGGGACGCTGGCGGACGTATGCCGTGTCGCGGTCCACCCAGGCCTGCTCCCAGGCCGCGATGCGGCGCACCACCGCCGCCTCATCGAAAGGCCCGGACCCGGCCGTGCGCAGGGCGTCCAGGAACTGCGACCAGCGGGGCAGGTAGAAGTCGCGATAGAGGCCCTGCCAGGCCTTGGAGGCGTAGTCGGCCAGGCCGCCGTCCCCGCCCCAGACCGTCACCTGGGCCTTGGCGTTGGCGACATAGGTCCGCGCGTCGGCGGGCGTATCGGCGTAGCGGCGGGCCGCGTCGATCCACGTGGCCAGGCTGTCCGGCTGGGCGCCCATGAGCGCGTCGAGCGCCAGCGCCAGATCCCCGACCTTGCGCCGCGCCCGGTCGCCGGCCGCGAGATCGCCGCGGCGATAGGCGGCGACGGCGGTCTGCAACAGGCGGTCGATCTCCTCGCTGACCAGGTGGCGCGCGGCGTCGATCAGGTCGTGGACGAAGAGTTTTTCGCCCGCGAAGGCCGGGGCCAGCCGCGCCAGCTCGCCGACCGCCGCGGCCAGCTCGGCGCGGTCGCCGGGGGGGCCTGCGAATTCGGTGATGGTCGCTGTCGGCCGCTTGCAGAAGAGGTAGGCGCCGGCCCGGCCGTTCCACCAGCGCGGCGTCCAGTAGGGCGTCGAATAGGCGGCCTGCGCCAATTTCCGGAGCGCCGCATCGAGGTCAGGTGTCGTGCGCCCGTAACGGGACTTGGCATAGGTGGAAAGCCAGGCCGCCAGCGAGGCGCCGCCGGCGCTCCAGGCCAGATCGTAGGCCTCCTCATAGACGATGGAATTGTTGTCGAGCCCCTCCGGGAACATGCCGAAGCCGGCCAGCCGCCCGGCCTTGGGATCGGCCACGACCGCGGCCAGGTCGCGCCGGTAGCCGTCGAGATCGCCATAGAGGGGATTGCTGGCGCCATAGTTGTGCACATAGCCGAAGACCCAGGGCTTGCCGCCGAAGGCGCGGGCGCGCCGCCAGACGTCGCGATAGCGGTCGTTGCCGATGTCGAGCACCATCACCCCGCCGTCCGGGATCTGGCTGAAGTAGGCGGCGATGGCGGCCTCGTCCCAGAACTGCAGATCGGCCCCGAAGAGCCAGCCCTGCATCACCCAGACCGCGTCGGGGCGGGCCTGGTGGAAGGCCTCGTGGATCGCCTTGCCGTAGGCGGCGAGGCGTTGGGCTTTCAGCGCCGGATCGACAGCGGGCGCGCTCGCGGCCGCCGCGCCGTCGCCGAACCCGCCGCCGCCCGTCCCGTCGTCGGCCACCGGCGGGCGCATCTCATTGAAGCTATCGGCGAGGTAGTAGGTCCCTGGCCCATAGGTCGCGTCGTAGAGCGCCAGGAACCGCGCGGCGAGTTTGGCGAACAGCAGATCGCGCGGATCGAGCCAGTAGGTCTCGTGGAAGCCGCCTCCCGACGGCATGCGGTAGATGTGGGCCTTCGGATGCTTGAGCGCGAAGGCCTTGGGCACATAGCCGCCGAACGCCGGCAGGATCGGGCTCATGCCGAGCGCGCGCATGGCGCTTAGGATCCGCCGCTGCAGGTCGCGCTTCTTGTCGATCCAGGCGCCCGGGAGCGGGGCGCGGTAGCCCTCGATGTTGCCCATCCGCTGCCAGGGCGTGAAGGCGGGGCCGGAGAAGTAGCCGGCCAGCTCGGCCTCGGTGAGCCCCGCCTCGCGCCACAGCGCCCGCCAGACGAACTCCTGGCCCTCGAGCGCCAGCGGCATGTCGATCCCGTGGACCGCCATCCAGTCGATCTCGCGACGCCAGCGCGGCCAGTCCCACCAGGGCGTGGTGTAGCCATAGGTGCAGGGGTTGAGGTAGGCCCGGTGGGCGAACGGGCTCTCCACACGGCCGCTCGCCCCGTCGGGCCAGCGCGCGGGGAGGGCGACGCGGTCGCCTTCCCAGCTGACGTGGGCTGCACCCGTCCGGCGCAGCCAGGCGTAGGCGCCTCGCGCCAGGGCCACGCTTGAGTCACCGCGGACCGAGAGCTTCCCGTTGTGGGCCTCGACGGCGTACCAGGGCCGCGCGCCTGCGGGTTCGAGCGTGAGGGCCATGCGCGCCGCAGCGGGCCCGAAGAGGCGGGTCAGGACGCCGCGGGCGGCTCCGCCGTCGCCAGCCGCCCACGCCGGCGCGGCCGCGGCCACAGCCGAAGCGGCGAGCGCCCGTGAGAGAGCTTCACGGCGCGAAACGGATTGCGGCATGCGTTCGGATTGACCCCAAGCTGACGGGCGCAGGGTGCGCCGATTGCGGCCAAGGTCAAACCCAGCCGCGCCAGGGTTGGGAACGCGGACGCGCGCGGAAACGCGCGGATAAGGACCCACCCCTTCCGCTCATCCCCGCGCAAGCGGGGACCCAGGTGTCTTGTGTTTCTGAGGCTGGCCCTGGCGGGGCGGAGCAGACTTGGGCTCCGCAACGAAAAAAGCCTGGGTCCCCGCTTGCGCGGGGATGAGCGGATCAAGAGGAGTCGTGGCCGTTCGTGGCGGCCACCGCGGCCGCGGCCGGGACCGGCGGCGCGGGCGGATGGAACTCGGGGGGCGTCAGGCCGAGCTCCTTGCAGAGCTCGATCAGCAGGGTGTCGGGATCGCGTTGAAGGAAAGCCTCGGGGTCGGCCGTGATATCGGCGAGGCGCTCGTGGAGGTCTTCCAGCAGGGAGTCGCCGGTGAACTCCGCCGCCTCGTCCTCGCGGTCGTACTCGTTCCAGACGCAGCGTTCGACGCCGCGCGTCAGCCAGTCGCGGCGACGCCGGACGGCGACGGTCTGCGGATCGCGCGGGGCCGGGTCTTCGGGCGGCTCGGGCTCCGGTTCGAGCTGCGCCGCCTCCGTACGGGCGTCGCGGGCAAGCTTGGCCTGCAGCGCTATCGTCTGGCGCAGGCCCCGGCCCAATCGGTGGACCGCGCCAGCCGCCCGCACCTTCTGGTCCAGGTCCTCGGTGTCCAGGGCCTGCTGCTGGATGTGCAGCGCAAGCTTCAGGACTGTATCGGCGAAAATGCCGAGCGCCTGCTCCTGAGCCTCTGCCATGGTCGCCGCGTCCATGAACAAAAGGAGAACATCAAGATCGATGGGAAGTCAAATTTAATCGTGCGGTCGGCGAGGCGGAACTCTCGGAAGTGTCCGGGATGGGTGGATTGCGGCTCTCGATACTCTGCCCGCAATCTGACATTCCTAGGGGCTGCACGCGCGCCGATGGACGGCCCGTTCAACGGGGAAGAGTCGATGAAGCTGAAGACGCATGGCGTGGTTCGCTGGCAGGCGGCCTTCTTCTTCCTGCTGGTCTGCGCTGGCTCCGCGTCAGCGAACGATTGCCTGCAGCGAAAGGCCGTTGGCGTCGCGGTGGTCTCAGAGGGCGGGCGGGCCTATTTTCATGGCGATGCCGCCATCTGCCCCAACCGTCAGGCCTATTGTCTCCAGCGCGCCTATGTCATCGCCAGGGATCGCGTGCTGACCAGCGGTTCGCAAGATGGGTACACCTGCGCATTCATGGCCAGCAAGAACGCGACCGCTTTCGGCTGGATTGAAAGCAAACGGCTGCGGCCTGAGCCGATAGACCCATCTCCGCCATCGTCTGCATGGGAAGGCGTCTGGGACAGTGAAGGCCTCATGAGGCTCAAGGTCGGGCACGACCGACATGGCCTGAAGGCGTCAGGCGTCGCCGATTGGTTTACTGGCGGCGGGTATGACGAGGACGGGAAGATCCCCATGCCAAACCGCAATCATCATGCGGAATTCTCGGGGCGGTTGCACGCCATCGACAATCGCGCTCGGCTGAAGGACGGGGATTGCGCTGTCGATCTGACCCTGCTGAACGCGTTCTTGATCATTGATGACGATACGTCATGCGGCGACGGCAATACTTCCTTCAGCGGCATCTATCGCCGCAAGCGGTAATCGTTCTGACTTGAGGAGCGTCCGAAGAGCGGACTTTGCCGCCCGCCTCGCGGCGCGCCTGCGCGAACCTGCTCCTCTCCCAGGCGGTACGCCGTGGGAGAGGCCGGGAGAGGGCGGCGCTGAGGCTGGGCCGCGCTCCGGTTGGACCCGTTGGTTGTTTGGGGCGACCGGGTCCAAGGCCTTGCCCGCTGATCGGCCCAGCCGCCCTCTCCCAGCCTCTCCCACGATGCTGCGCATCTGGGAGAGGGGCAGGTTGGCCGGCGGCCTGGGGAGTGGGCTGCAACCCCCTCCGTCGCGTTGCTACGCACGCGACACCTCCCCCTCAATCGGGCTTCGCCCTGGGGGAGGATCTTGAAGAGTGTTTCCCCTCCCGTCGCTTAGCGGACCGCGCCTCAGTCTTCGGCCAGCGACCGGCTGACCAGTTCGAAGACGTTCTTGGAGAGGGCCGGGGCGGCCAGAATCCGTTCCAGCTCGGCCTTCATCAGCTTCCCCAGTTCCGGCTTGTAGCGCCGCCAGCCGCCCAGGGGCTCGACGAGCCTGGCCGCGGTCATCGGGTTGAAGCCGTCGGTAGCCAGGATCTGGTCGGCCAGGAACCGGTAGCCGGCGCCCGAAGGGTCGTGGAACCGCACCGGATTGAAGCTCGCGAAGGTCGAGACCAGCGCGCGCAGGCGGTTGGGGTTCTTGGCCTCGAAGGCCGGGTGGGCGGTCAGCCCCATGACGCGGCCCAGCGCGCCCTCGTCGGGATCGCGGGCCTGGACGGCGAACCATTTGTCGATGACCAGGGGCTCGGTCTTCCAGCGCTCGTAGAAGTCGCTGAGCGCAGTCTCGTAGAGTTCGCCGCCGACCATGGTCAAGGCGGCCAGTCCGCCGATGGCGTCGGTCATGTTGGCGGAGGCCTCGTAGTGGCCGCGGGCCAGTTCGCCCACCTCGGACCTCGGGTTGGCGGCCATCAGGTCCAGCGCGGCGTTGCGAAGCGCCCGACGCCCCGCGCCGGCCGCGTCGGGAGAGAACTCACCGGCCTCCTGCAGGCCGGTATGCAGGCGCTTCAGCTCGACGTCGAGGTGCAGCGCCAGGCGCAGGCGCAGCGTCTCGCGGGCCGCGTGGATCGCCGCCGGATCGGCGGGCGCCATGGCCAGCGCCAGGTCGGGCTCCGAGGGCAGGATCAGCAGCAGCGCCTTGAAGGCGGGGTCCGCGGCCTGGTCGGCGAGCGCCCGGCCCACGGCCTCGGCGTAGCGCTCCTCGCCCACCTCGTCGGCCTGGCCGGTGGCGCGGTTCAGGATCAGGGCGCGGGCCAGCTCCTGTCCGGCCTCCCAGCGGTTGAACAGGTCCGGGTCGCCGGCCAAGAGGATGTAACGGTCGCGGGCCTCGGCGTCGGAGGTCATCTTCACCGGGGCGGAGAAGCCGCGCAGCGCCGAGACCACCGGCTTTTCGTCAACTCCGGTGAGCGTGACCTTGGTGCGCGCGCCGTCGAGCACCACCACGGTCTCGTCCACCGCCACGCCATCGCGGACGAAGGCCTGGGTGCGGCCGTCGCCGTCCAGGAGGCCGATGGTGACCGGGATCGGCAGCGGGATCTTGGTGGGCTGGCCGGGGGTGGGCAGGGTCTCCTGGACGATCTCCAGCTCCAGCTCGCGCCGGGCCGCGTCGTAGCGGCTGGTCAGGGTGACGTTGGGGGTCCCGGCCTGTTCGTACCAGGCGAAGAAGGGCCCAAGGTCCTTGTCCGAGACCTCCGCGAAGCAGCGGATGAATTCCTCGACGGTTGTGGCGTGGCCGTCCCAGCGTTCGAAATAGAGGTCCATACCCTTCCGGAAGGCGTCAGGCCCGATCAGGGTCTTCAGCATCCGGATCACTTCGGCGCCCTTCTCGTAGATGGTCGCGGTGTAGAAGTTGTCGATCTTCATGTAGCTCGACGGCCGCACCGGGTGGGCCAGCGGGCCCTGATCCTCGGAAAACTGGCGCGCCCGCAGCGCCTTGACGTCCTTGATCCGCTGGACGGCGTGGCCGCGCTGGTCGGCGGAGAAGCTCTGGTCGCGGAAGACCGTCAGGCCCTCCTTCAGGCACAGCTGGAACCAGTCGCGGCAGGTGATCCGGTCGCCGGTCCAGTTGTGGAAATACTCGTGGGCCACGACGCCCTCGATACGCTCGAAGTCCATGTCGGTGGCGGTGGCGGGGTCGGCCAGCAGGAGCGAGGAGTTGAAGATATTCAGCCCCTTGTTCTCCATGGCCCCGAAGTTGAAGTCGCGGACCGCGACGATCATGAAGAGGTCGAGGTCGTACTCGCGGCCGAACGTGGCCTCGTCCCACTTCATCGCACGCTTGAGCGCATCCATGGCGTAGGCGGCGCGCGGGGCCATGCCGGGGTCCACATAGATGCGCAGATCGACGGTCCGGCCCGTCATGCTAACTATGCTGTCTTCCAGCACGTCGAGCTCGCCGGCCACCAGCGCGAAGAGGTAGCAGGGCTTGAGGAACGGATCGTTCCAGACGGCGAAATGTCGGCCGCCCGGCAGGGGCCCGTTCTCCATCAGGTTGCCGTTGGAAAGCAGGCGGTGAAAGGCCTTGTCGGCCTCGATGCGCACGGTGAAGCGCGAGAGCACGTCGGGGCGGTCGGGCCAGAAAGTGATCTTGCGGAAGCCCTCGGCCTCGCACTGGGTGCAGAACCGGCCGGCGGACATGTAGAGCCCGTCCAGCGCCTTGTTGGCCTCCGGATCGATTTCGACCTCGGTCTCCAGCACGAAGGCGTCCGGCGCGTTCGGGATGGTGAGGAACTCGCCGTCGATGGTCCGCTCGCCCTCGGCCAGGACCCGGCCGTCGATGGCCACGGAGATGGCCTTCAGCCGTTCGCCGTTGAACTTCATCGGATCTGAGTGCTCGCCATTTCGGCGAACCTGCAGCCTGGCCTTCACGCGGGTGGCGTGGGGCTTGAGGTCGAAGGTCAGGTGGACCTCGTCCACGAGGAAGCCGGGGGGGCGGTAGTCGGCGAGGCGGATGGCCTGGGGCGTGTCTGTGCGCATGGTCCGCATCTAGGCCCTTGGTTGCGGCGGCGCCAAGACGGGAGCGGTCCCTCGTCGGCCTGCTGACGCGAGGTCACGCTTTTCAGCCCCCACACGGGGCGTATGTTGACGCGTGAGGAAACCTCACGAGCCGGGTCAACCGGCGGGACAGGCGGCGCATGAACTTCGATTTTTCCGACGACCAGAAATTCCTCAAGGCCGAGGCGCGCAAGTTCCTCGACGCCAACTGCCCGACGAGCCGGGTGCGCGGCGTGCTGGACGCTATTTCTTCTGAAAAGGAGGGGG
>PLEH01000299.1 GCA_003136395.1 Phenylobacterium sp. | reverse complement strand
GCCTGCAGGTGGAGCATCCGGTGACCGAGCTGATCACCGGCCTGGACCTGGTGGAGCAGATGATCCGCTCGGCCTATGGCGAGAAACTCGCCTTCGCGCAGAAGGACCTGAAGATCGACGGCTGGGCCATGGAGAGCCGGATCTACGCGGAGGACCCCTACCGCGGCTTCCTGCCCTCCATCGGCCGCCTGGTGCGCTACGACCCGCCACAGGAAGGCGAGGTGGCCGGCGGCAAGGTCCGAAACGACGCCGGCGTGCGCGAAGGCGACGAGATCTCGATGTTCTACGACCCGATGATCTCAAAGCTCTCCACCTGGGCCAAGACGCGGGACGGCGCCATCGACCTGATGGGCCGTGCGCTCGAGGACTTCCACATCGAGGGCCTGGGCCAGAACATCCCGTTCCTGGCCGCGGTGATGGACCAGCCGCGGTTCCGCTCCGGCCAGCTCTCCACCAACTATATCAAGGACGAGTTCCCCGACGGCTTCGCGGGCCTGCCGCCCAGCGTCGAGCAGCGCGATCTCATGGCCGCCGTCGCTCTCTGCATGCACCGCACGCTGCTCGCCCGCGCCGCGCCCGACCAGCTCCGCCAGGACTGGATCGTCGTGGTCGGTCACGACAAGCGCGAGGTCCGGGTCTCGGGCGCCGGCGGCGGTCTGATGATCGAGAGCGAGGGCCGGAAGCTGCATCTGGAGGACGTCCGCTGGCGGCCGGGGCAGGCGAGCTTCCGCGCCAGCCTCGACGGCCGCGAGTTCACCGCCAGCGTTAAGCCCGCCGCCGAAGGGTTCGTGATCCGCCATCGCGCTACGACGCTACACGTCCTGGTGCTGACGCCACGCACCGCCGAGCTGCACGAGAAACTGCCGCCCAAGGTCGCCGCCGACACCTCCAAGATGGTGCTCTCGCCCATGCCGGGGCTAGTGGTCGCCCTGGACGTCGCCATCGGCCAGCAGGTCCGCTCCGGCGAGGCCGTGGCGGTGATCGAGGCCATGAAGATGCAGAACATCATCCGCGCCGAGCGCGATGGCGTGGTCACGGCGGTCAATGCCCAGGCCGGCGACAGTGTGGCGGCCGACGAGGTGCTGGTGGAGTTCGCGTGAGCTGTCAGGCGCCGCTATGATCGCGGTGTTGGAGTCTCGAAGGCGCCCATGAACGGCCAGATCGACTGGAGCGAGCTGTTCTTCTCGGCCCAAGGCCGAACGAGCCGCATGGCGTCGCTGATCGCGGCGCTGATCCTGCTGGTTGTCGCCGCGCTATACGAGGCGATACCGCCGGCCCTGCACTGGATCACCGGCTGGTTCGTCTATCCGCCGCTGTTCTATTGCGGCGTCTGCGTGCTTTCCAAGCGCCTGCACGACCGCGGCCGCTCAGGGTGGTGGGCGGCGCTGGTGCTGGTGGCGATCGTCGCGGTCTGGCCGCACCCGGAGAGCTTCTGGGACTTCTTCTTCACCCTGGTGCTGATCTGGGCGCTGGTGGACCTCGCCGCCATGCCGGGCGAGGCCGGAACCAACCGCTACGGCCCCAATCCGCTCAGGCCGGCGGTGACCGTCTAGAGCAGGCGTTTCCGGTTAGTGCTGGTGATGACCTGGGTCCAGGTCGCCGCCGAGCATCGGGCTCCAGTGCGCTTCGCCCTCCGGATGGTTGGGGTCCGGCCAGCGCTTGCCGAAGGCCTTCAGCTGGCCCTCCAGGTTCCGCAATCGCTCCAGGCTGAGGTTGCGTCGCGCCGGCGGTTGCTCGTCATGGAAGTCGGCGATCCGGCCGAGCAGGCGGTTGAACCACCTGTCCTCGACCGTCTCCGGTGCGTGCGGCTCTTCCAGCAGGCGCTCCACCTCGCTGAGTGCGTGCTCGAATTCGGCCTCGGTCTTGAGAGGCGGTGGGTTTGCGCTGGCCATGAAGGTGCTCCGGAGACGACCCCACGATGAAACGTGCAAGCTTCACCCTCGTTCCGGAATTCGGCCAGATTCAAGGCGCCGCGGTTACAGGAGTCAGCGGCGGATGAAACAGGCTTGGCCGGCGGCGCTCAGGGTCTTGCAGAAGGCGTTCGCTTCCGCGGCCGAGCCAAAGCCGGAGACGAGCGCGCGGTTCACGGTCTTGCCGTCCACCTGGACGGTGGCGACGCTGGCCGAAAGCCCGCCGAGATCGCTCGCGAACTTTTTCTTGAACCTGGCCAGCAGACCCTGGATGTCCGCCAGGCTGGGCGAGGCGCCGATCTGCACCGCCAAGCCGCCGCCCCCGGTGGCCGGTACGGCCAAGCCGGCGGGCTTGAGTTTGGCGCTTGCGACGGCTGCCGGCGGCGTCGCGACGGGCCGCAAGGCCGGACGCAGGGCAGGGGGCGGCGCGTCGGCCTTGGCGAGCGCCGCGGCCTTGGCAGCCGCGGGCTTGGGCGCCTTGGCAGGCTCCGGCGTCCGGGCGCCGAGCTTGGCGTGGCCCATCAGCGGGCGATGGAAGTCGCGGTCGCATAGTGCGCGGACCACAGAACCCAGCGGCGCTGTGGCGTTTGGCGTGACCCAGCGAGTGTCGGCTTCGCGCACGATCCGGGCGTCGCTGCGCAGGTCGCGGCTGCGGTAACCGGTCATGACCCCCAGCCGCACCGCATGCTTCTCGCAATCGACCTCCACCGGGATGGACCAGGAGGCTATGCCGTCGTGGGCGAGCATTTGGGGGTCCACCGCCTCGGAGCTGATATTCGCGAGAAAGCCCCGCGTCTCGCCCATGGGCGAGGCCGACGTCACCGCTGTCACCGCCTGCGGACTGACATCGACGATCTGGCTGGGCGCCAGCGGGGTGTCGCGCTGCAGCCATGCCGCGACGTCGCTGAGCGAGCGCGACGGCGGATAGGTGATGGGCGCGGTCTGGCTCGAGGCTGGCGCGGCCGTGGCCGCGACAACGGCGGCAAGGCCCAGGCCCGCCAGGCGGCGTTTGGCGATTTTGCTAAGATAGCCGGACATCAAGGCCTCAATCACACCGACTCGCCGGTTTCGTGAAGCTACCTCCTAGATCGGCGGCGCGGCGTCCGCTACCGCGCCGAACACCTGGCCGAAGCTGGTGCGGAGCGCCGCGTCGGCCTCCTCCATGGTCACCGGGAGCCCCAGATCCACGAGGCTGGTCACGCCGTGCTCGGTGACGCCGCAGGGGACGATGCCGCTGAAATGGCTCAGATCCGGCTCGACGTTGAGCGAAATCCCGTGGAACGAGACCCAGCGGCGCAGCTTCACGCCAACGGCGGCGATCTTGTCCTCCCGCGGCGGCGCGCCGGGCGTGCGGCGCTCCACCCACACGCCCACGCGTCCTGGACGCACCTCGCCCACGACATTGAACCGTTCCAGGGCGCCGATCACCCAGGCCTCGAGCGCCGCCACGAAGGCGCGCACGTCTCTGCGCCTTTGGGTGAGGTCCAACATGACGTAGGCCACGCGCTGGCCGGGGCCGTGATAGGTGTACTGCCCGCCGCGGCCGCTCTCGAACACCGGAAAGCGGTCGGCCTCCAGCAAATCGCCGGGCTTGGCCGAGACTCCGGCGCTGTAGAGCGGCGGATGCTCCAGGAGCCAGACGAGCTCACCCGCGCGGCCCTCGGCGATGGCGGCGGCGCGGGCCTCCATGGCCGCGACAGCGTCGGGATAGGCCACCGGCGTCTTCGAAACCGCCCAACCGGCAGGCGAATTGTCGCTGCGGCCGAAAATCGGCGCGTTCGTCGCTGGATTTAACACCCGGTCAAGCATGTCACGGCCAATGTGGGCGCTGGGCCTGCTGTGTGCAAAGCCCTCCGCGAAGTCAGGGGCGTCCGTTCGTGAGTCAGGTCAAGGCGGTCAATGTCGAGATTCAGGTGGTGCTGGGGCGCTCGACGCTTCCCATGCAGCAGCTGCTGCGCATGGGCCGCGGCGCGGTGATCCCACTGGACACCGCGGTCAATGACGAGGTCTGGATCCTGGCCAACAACCACCCGATCGCCCGCGGTGAAATCCAGATCAGCGACGAGAAGATCTCTATCGCAGTGACCCGTGCGGCCAACGTCTACGACTTCATGGCTGGCGGCCAGTAGACCGAACTCCCCGGCCGGCGAACCGCCGCCCTTCACAAAGCCTTCGCCGTTTGCTACCCCCCGCGCCTC
>PLEH01000280.1 GCA_003136395.1 Phenylobacterium sp. | reverse complement strand
CATCACCGCGCCGATGCCGCCGCCGATGGCCAGCCCGCCCACGATCATCGCCCAGGTGACGGGATCGGAAACCCCCGCCACCCACAAAGTGGTGAGGATGGCGATCACCATGCCGATCATGCCGTTGCGGTTGCCGGCCTGGCTCGTGGTGGGAGAACTGAGACCGCGAAGCGCCAGGATGAAGAGGACGCCCGAGATCAGGTAGAGGATGGCCGCGAGATTGGCGTTCACTTGGCGGCGTCCTTGTGCGGCGCCGGCGCCTTCTTCTTGTACATGGCCAGCATCCGCCGCACGACCAGGAAGCCGCCGAAGATGTTGACTGAGGCGAAGGCCGCGGCGACCGCGCCGGAGCCCTTGGAGATCCAGACGTTGGCGGTCATCGCCCCGCCATCCGCCGCCGGGTGGGCCGCCACGGCGAGCAGCGCGCCCACGATGATCACCGAGGAGATGGCGTTGGTCACCGCCATCAGCGGCGTGTGCAGGGCCGGCGTTACGCTCCAGACCACGTAGTAGCCAACGAAGATCGCCAGCACGAAGATCGCCAGGCGGAAGACGGTGGGATCGACGGCTTCCATATAGGTCAGGCCTTCAGGTTGGGGTGGACGACCTTGCCGCCCTGGGTGACCAGGGCCGCCGCCAGGATCTCGTCGGCGTAGTCGGGGGCGAACTTGCCGTCCTTGTCGAGGAAGAGGCCGGCGAAGGCCATCAGGTTGCGGGCGTAGAGCGCGGACGCATCCGCCGCGATGCGGCCGGGCAGGTTCGCGACGCCCAGGATCTTCACCCCGTTTTTGGTCACGGCCACTTCGTCGAGCTTGGCGCCCACGACATTGCCGCCCTGTTCTATGGCGAGATCCACGATCACCGAGCCCGGCTTCATGGAGGCGACCTGGGCGGCCGAGACCAGCTTCGGCGCCGGGCGGCCGGGGATCAGTGCGGTGGTGATCACCATGTCCTGTTTGGCGATATGGCTGGAGACCAGCTCGGCCTGCTTTGCCTGGTACTCCGGGCTCATCTCCTTGGCGTAGCCGCCGGCGGTCTGGGCGTTCTTGAACTCCTCGTCCTCGACCGCCAGGAACTTCGCGCCGAGGCTTTCCACCTGTTCCTTGGTAGCCGGCCTGACGTCGGTGGCGGTGACCACCGCGCCTAGGCGCCTGGCCGTGGCGATGGCCTGCAGGCCCGCGACGCCGACCCCCATGATGAAGACCTTGGCCGCGGCGATGGTGCCGGCCGCCGTCATCATCATCGGCATGGCCCGGCCATAGGCCTCCGCGCCCTCGATGACCGCGCGGTAGCCGGCGAGGTTGGCCTGCGACGACAGGACGTCCATCACCTGGGCGCGGGTGATCCGGGGCACGAACTCCATGGCGAAGGCGGTCGCCTTGGCCTTGGCGAGACCGGCCAGAGCGGCCTTGTCCTGGTAGGGATTGAGGGTGGCGACCACCAGGGTTCCGGCCTTGATGGCGGCGATCTCGGCGGCCTCGGGGCTGCGGACCTTGAACAGGATGTCGGCCTTGGCGAGCGCATCCTTGGCGGTCTTGGCGATGGTCGCGCCGGCGGCGGCGTAGTCGGCGTCGGGATAGGAGGCCGCGGCGCCCGCGCCGGCCTCGACCACCACCGCGAACCCCGATGCGATCAGCTTCTTCACCGTCTCGGGAACAGCGGCGACGCGGGTTTCACCAGCGCGGCGTTCCCTGGTGACGGCGATGACGGCCATGGTCCGCGAAGTCCCCCAAACGCGACTGACGCGACCTTAGGGGCGCCCCGCGGAATCTGTCCAGATGACGCCGGAAGGCGTCTTTCAGGCCTTAGTGTTCGCCGCCGCCCCGCAGCAGCAGGATGCCCAGAACCAGCACCACGCCGCCGGAAATCGCCCCGGCCATGAACCCCGCGTTAGTGCAGAACCACAGGACCAGCGCCAGCAGGCCCGCCGCCAACAGGAGGCAGCCCCACTTGGTGATGCCCATGATCAGCTTGAACGTCGCCACCTGCTCGGCGACGTCCTGTTCGCCGCGGTGGTAATCGGAAGCATTGCCGGCCATGGCGCGCGCTCTTTCGGTGATCAATCGACTCTAGGCCGGGTGCTACACGAGACCGCACGAACGCTCAAGCCAAGCCCACGATTCCCCGCTCATCCCGGCGAAGGCCGGGACCCAGATGGAATAGCTCAGACGCGGTCTCGAAGACCTCAGCGGGAAACCAACCCACGTCAGCGCTTGGCGATCTGGGTCCCGGCCTTCGCCGGGATGAGCGGAATGAGTTTATTTGCTGGGCCACGCCGCCAGGAGCGCCCTGAGCGCCGCCACCAGGGCCAGCGGCTGGTCGATCATGATGTGGTGGTGGGCGTCGGGAATCTCGATCTCGATGAGGCCCGGCGGGAAGGGCGAGGGGGCGCCGGATTTGCGGTGCTCCACGATGCGGCTCTTCGCGCCATAGATATGCACCATCGGCGTGGTGACGCTGACCGCCTGCGAGGAATCGCCGCCCATGGCCCGCTCGCGGTCGAGCTTCGCCCACATGTTGGGGTCGAACCGCCAGGTCCAGCCTTCGCCCTTGCCGCCCTCCAGGGGAACCGTCTTCAGCGAGCGCCGCGCGATGAAGTCGGCGATGTAGGGATTGCCCGCCGGCTGCGGCGGCATCAGGCGGAAGCGGTTCAGCGCCTCTTCCAGGGTCGCATAGACCCGGCTCGGCCGGTCGACGGTGGGGATGTTGCGGATCGCCTCCATCTGCGCCTGGCGCTTGGCGAGCTCCTCCGGCGGCGGGCCGAAGCCGGTGTCGACCATGATCGCCGCGTGCATCCGCTCGGGGTTGCGGACCGCAGCGAAGAATACCTGGCCGCCGCCGAACGAGTGGCCGATGTAGATCGGCTTTCGCCCGCCTTCGTAGAGTCCGACGGCGCGGGCCACGGCTTCGGCGTCCTCGGCGAAGTCGGTGAAGCTGTAGCGCTCGCGCCAGTCCGAGGCGCCCATGCCGGCCAGCGACATCGAGGCCACCCGATAGTCGTCGGCGAAGAACGGCGCGATGAAGCTCCACCAGTCGGCGTGCGCGGAATTGCCGTGCACGAACAGCAGGCCGGGCTTGCCGACCTCGCCCCAGGTCAGGACCTCGAGCTTCGAGCCCAGGCTGTCGACGAACACCCGCTCGGGCTCGCGGGCGATGGCGTCCTTGAACCATTGCGGCGAGGGCGGCAACTCGCCCCGGTACTCGGCCAGAGGCGCCTGCACCTCCGGCGGCAACGGAACCTCCGCGTGCACCGGCCGGTCGTCGTAGGGGCGCTCGGGAGCCGCCGCGGGCTTCACGTCTTCCGCCATCTAAAATCGCGCCTTTCAAAATCGACCCAGTGACTAACAAGCGTTTGAAAAATGGCAAGCGGTTCGTCCGGGCGCTAGGGTCGCAGCCGGGCCGAGACACCTAAGGGGCGTGAGATGCTGAAACTGATGATCCTGGGGACCGCGGCTGCGCTCCTGACAGTAGCCGCCGCCCAGGCCGCGCCGCAGATCCTCGCCCCGCCCGTCGCGCCCAACGCCTCGGTGCAGCCCTACGTGCGGGTCTCTGGAGAGGTCGCGCTCAGGCACGTCCGGGTCATCGACGGGACCGGCGGGCCGGCACGGGAGGACCAGATGGTCGTCCTGCGGGACGGCAGGATCGTCTCCGTCGGTCCGGCGGGCCGCGACGCGATCCTGCCGCCGAGCGTGCAGGTCCTCGACATGACCGGCCGCACGGTCCTGCCCGGCCTCGTGGGCATGCACGACCACATGTACTACATCGCCCGGCCCAACATGGACGCCGCCGGCCACTCCGAGCCGCCGCTCATGGTGCCGCAGATGACCTTCTCCTCGCCGCGCCTCTATCTGGCGGCGGGTGTCACGACGATGCGCACCACCGGCTCCGTCGAGCCCTACGTCGATCTCAACGTCAAGAGCCTGATCGATAGCGGCGGCATGGTCGGGCCGCACATGGACGTGACCGGCCCCTATCTGGAGGGCTCCGGCAGCGCCTTCATCCAGATGCACGGCCTGAAGGACGCCGCCGACGCCACCCGCACCGTCGCCTACTGGGCCGACCTGGGCGCGACCTCCTTCAAGGCCTATATGAACATCACCCGCGCCGAGCTGGGCGCGGCGATCGCCGAGGCCCACAAACGCGGCCTGAAGCTCACCGGCCACCTCTGCTCGGTGACCTATCCGGAGGCCGTCGCGCTCGGCATCGACGACCTGGAGCACGGCTTCTTCGTCAACACTGAGCTCGACCCCGGCAAGCAGCCGGACAAGTGCTCCGACAGCACCGGCAACGCCACCCTACTGGCCATGACCCCCGACAGCCCGGAGGCTGCGGCCCTCATCAAGCTCCTGGTCGACCACCACGTGGCGCTGACCTCGACCCTGCCGGTGTTCGAGCAGCGCGTGCCGGGCCACAGCCCGCTCAACCCCCGGGCCATGGCGGTCCTGACCGTGGAGGCCCGCGAGGCCTATCTCTACGCCCGCAACCTCACCAACCAGGCGCCGCGCGAGCGCTACGCGGACACCATCAAGGAATATCAGAACGACCTGGCCCTGGAGCGGAAGTTCGTGGCCGCCGGCGGCCTCCTCCTCGCCGGCCCCGACCCCACCGGCAACGGCGGCGTCATCCCCGGCTTCGGCGACCAGCGCGAGGTCGAACTCCTGGTCGAGGCCGGCTTCACCCCCACCGAGGCCGTCAGGATCGCCACCCTGAACGGCGCGACTTACCTCGGCCTCGCCGACCGGATTGGCACGGTGGCTGCGGGCAAGAATGCCGATCTGGTGGTGGTGAAGGGCGACCCCTCCAAGACCATCGCCGACATCGAAAACGTCGAGATCGTCTTCAAGGACGGCGTTGGCTACGACGCGCCCAAGCTGCTGGAGTCGGTGAAGGGGCGGTATGGGCAGTATTGAGGGGGCGGCGTGGACGCGATCTTATATGCCCTGCTGACAGCCTTCTTCATCGTGCCGTTGGCGATGCCGGGCCGACGCAGCCTCCTGGTCTGCGTTGGGGTCGGGGCCATGCTGTTCGGCTCGATGTGGCTCGAACATTTGCATGAGCAGAGTGCACGGGGCTCGCGGCCCCTCGATAGCGAAAGCGCCATCGTGCAACTCCTCTACTTTTGGGCGCTTGGCCTGTTTTGCTGCGGTATCGCCGCCAAGCTCGCACTTATGGCGTGGTTCTCTCGTCGATAGGCCACCGGCCACACCCCGCCTTAAACCTCATGGCGGCCATGTTTGCCTGCCTCTCCAGCTCACTCAAGGACGGCCTCTATCCACCCCCGCTGGGGGTGGATCGCGAAGCGAGGGGGGCCGATGCGCCGTTGGCGCATCGAAGGCCGCCGCCCCGCGGCGCGCGGTCCGCGCGTCCTTGACTGAGCTGGAGAGGCAGGCTCGCATCCACCGTGAGATTTGAGGACCGCTCTGCGCCCGCTCCAGAGCCGCTCATCCCGGCGAAGGCCGGGACCCAGATGGAATAGCTCAGACGTGGGCTCGAAAGGCCCAGCGGAAAACTAACCCACATCGGCGCTTGCCGATCTGGGTCCCGGCCTTCGCCGGGATGAGCGGAATTGAGAAGTGCCCTACGGCTTCCCCGGCGGCCCCGCCTCTTCCTTCGGCGCCACCACATCCGGCGACACCACCGAGCAGTTGGTGAGCGACGTCTGCTCCTGGTGGAAGGCGCCTGAGCCATCCTTGGCGCCGAAGATGGTGTGCCGCAGCTCCGGCTTGCCGGAATAGAGGCCGGTGACCACGTGGAAGTTCTGCACCCCGTTGTGGCCGAGCACGCGGAAGGTGGTGATCTCGTGCTGCGGGAGCGCCATCACGGCGCGCGACGAGATCGGATTGTCGCCCACCAATTCCATAGCGAGCTTGCCCTTGTCGCGGGTGATGACGATGGCCCGGTCCGGGTTCGGATAGGGCTTCCAGCCGCCGTCGCGGTTGAACCGCTGGGCCGGTCCTGCGCCGTCGCACTTCACCAGGACCTCGGGCTCGGCCCGCACCGCGCCCGCCAGCGTGATCGCCGCGCCCAGCGCCACCGCCGCCAGTCTGAACCTCATGCCGCTCTCCCGTCGTTTGCACTCAGTTGACCACCGTTGCCGGGCCAGACCTAGTCCCGCTCCTCCTCGTCGTTCTCCTGGCCGTCCCAGCGCCCCTCGAAATCGGGCAAGAGCGCGATCAGGGCGAATAGCCCGCCCAGGAACAGCGTCAGGCCGATCAGCTGACCTGCGCCAAGGCCCTCCGATCGCCCCGCCGGGCGGTCGCCCGGCCGCGCCGCCCAGCCCACCGGCATGGCGCCCGGCTTGCCGCAGCGGATCATCTCGCCGGTCCGGTCCCCGCAGGTCGGCGCGGCCTGCGCTGTCGAGGCGGTCAGCACCAGGGCGGCGATGAGGCCGGTCAGAACGATTTTCATCTTCAACGCTCTCGAAGCTCGCCCCGTCGGCGCCGAGTATGCCAGCATGGCGGTGCTGGCCTAAGCGCCACCTCACGGAGAAGACGGATGCGCGCCAATCGGCTGAAGGAAATCTGGGCTTCGGGCAAGCCCGCCATCGGCGGCTGGTGCTCCATCCCGGGCTCGTTCTCCGCCGAGCTGATGGCGAACCAGGGCTGGGACGTGGTCACCATCGACACCCAGCACGGGGTCATCGGCTATTCCGAGATGCTGCAGATGCTGCAGGCGATCTCGACCACCGACGCCGCGCCGCTGGTGCGCGTCTCCTGGAACCAGCCCGGCGAGATCATGCGCGCGCTGGATTCCGGCGCCTACGGGATCATCTGCCCGATGATCAACGACGCGGCCGAGTGCGCGGCCTTCGTCCAGGCGTGCCGCTATCCGCCCGACGGTTTCCGCAGCTCAGGCCCCACCCGGGCGGCGATCTATGGCGGCGCCGACTACCTGGCCAAGGCCAATGGCGAGATGCTGACCTTCGCCATGGTCGAGACCGCCGCGGGCCTGGCCAATGTCGAGGCCATCGTCGCCACACCCGGCCTCGATGGGGTCTATATCGGACCCTCGGACCTGTCGCTGTCGCTGGGCGGCCCCCCCGGCCAGGACTCCGACGCGCCCGCGCTGATGGCGGCCTTCGACCAGATCCTCGCCGCCTGCAAGGCCGCCGGCGTCCGGATCGGGGTCCACACCAACAGCGTGGCCTATTCCCAGAAGATGCTCGGTCGCGGCTTCGACCTGGTCACGGTGGGGTCCGACACCCGCTTCCTGATGAGCGGACGGCGCGAGGCCGCCGAGATGCACGCCTGGCTGAAGGCGCGCTGACGGGCATTCCCGACGCGGAAATGCTTCATTCCATGGCAACGGCTTCGAAAGGCTGTGCGTTCTAGGCTCCGTCGCCGAAAGCCGGCCAGGGGTGTGCGAAAGCTTAAGCCCTGGCCAGCCAGGCCAGCCGTGCGGGAGCAAGTCCTTGCCGAACCTCATCTGGCCTCGCGCCCTGAGCTCCGACGTCGGCGCCTCCGGCCTGATCGGACGCACCATCCACTGGCTGGGCGTCGCCATGGCCTTGGCCTTCCTGATCACCGCCATCGGATTCGCCGTCGACGGCTGGTCGATGTCGGACGCCGTCTGGCTGTCGGTCATCGCCGTCGTCATGGCGCTGGCCACCCGGGGCATCCGCTTCCTGCTGGCCAGGGAATAGCCTCTTCAGGCCTAGTGTCCCGATTCCGAAGTTCGCAAGCGCTTGCGGCCGGCGCCGGACGAACTTCGGGATCGATCAGGACACTAGGAAGTCTATGTTTTCGTAGTGTGCTTCTTTGGACTTGAAGTTCGCTCCGCGCCCGTCCGAAAGCGAGGCGAACTTCAAATCCAGCACACTACGTCGCCGGCTGGGCCAGCACCCAGTCCAGCACCGGGTCGCGGCCGGCCTTCACATCTTCCCAGGTGGGAACGATCGTCTTGTCGGGCGTCACCGCGTTCGGCCCGTGCTCGCGAAACTTGTAGTAGAGGCTCGAGGCCCGCACGATCAGGTGGGAGTTGGGCAGGCGGAACTGCCGGGGCTCCTGGTAGGAATTGGGCTTCTCGCCGATCTGCTGGCCCACCAGGATCGCCTGGGTCTCGTCCTGGAACTGGGCGGCGTTGTTCATCGCCGCCGAGAAGGTGAGCGCGCCCACCAGCACATAGAGCCGGCCCTTGCGATTGATGTCGGCCATGGCCTCCAGCGGCTTGATCACGAAAGCATAGCCCAGCGTATTGTCGCCGCCGCCGTTGTCGCGCATGTCGACGATCAGCTTGCCGGGATGGCTCTTCTCGATCAGCGCCAGCATTTCGTTACGCCCGCGCCCCAGGTTCTCGTAGGCGCGGAAGCCGCAGTAGACCGCGTGCTGTTCGGCAAGCTCGCGGCACCAGAAGGCCGCGCCGGGGTTCTCCTGCGCCAGGCCTTTGCCGGTCGCCATCGGTTTCAGCTCCGCCGCAGCGCCCGGCGCGCGGCCCTGGATATCGAGCTTGAAGACGCGGCCGGCGTCGTCGCGCAGGGTGAAGAGGGCGTGGTTGCGGTCAGGGATGACGCCCAGGCCATGCAGCAACAGGCCAATGGCGAGATAGTCCGCCGCGCGGCCCTCCTGCAGCGCCGGCAGCTCCTGCTGCGGGGTGAGCGTCAGCATCCGCCGCCAGGCCTCGGCGACGGGGGTCGCTCCGATCCTGACGATCCGGGCCCCCAGCGCGTGCTCATAGCCGGGCCCCGCCGCGACGATTCGGAGCTCTGCCTTCGGCCCGGTCCCGAAGCGGGCGATCCGGATCGGCAGGGTGCGGCGGTCGGCCGGCAGGGTGAGATAGGTGTGTCCGTCGCCGATGGCGTTGGTCAGGTGCTCGATGGCCACGAAGATCTGGTCGTCGTTGAGCCGGCCGAGGCGCTTGTCGAGCGCCGCGATCTCGGCCTGGAAGCGCGCCTTGGGTAGGTAGAAGAAGGCGTTGGCGTGCCGCCTGGGCAGCTCGGTGGCGAAGGCCGCCAGGTCCTCATGCCACTGGGCCTTGGTGAGCGCGATCGTGGGCTTCAGTGCGTCGAGGGCCAGCGGCGGCCCGGCCCGCAGCAGGCTCACCGTCCCGCTGGCCGCCCCGGCCGCGAGGCGCCCGGTCAGGGTGTCGCCGGCGAGCGTCAGGTCCGCGGTCCCGCCCCGGGCGCGCGCGTCGAGCTTCAGGCTGATGTGACCCGAGGCGGCCGTGGCCTCGGTCGAGCCGAAGTCGGCCGCCGAGGTGAAGAACTGGGCGACGTATCTGCCGTCGGCGCAGGCGAGGTTCAGGGTCACTTCGGTGCGCTCCGGCCCGGTCCCGGCGGTCGCCCCCTTGAAGACCCCCGTCGGCGCATCGGCCGGGCAGTCGGCGGCGGCCTGGCCGGCGACGGCCGCGACGCCCAAGGCGGCGCAGGCGCCTGCGAGCTTCAGCCAGGTCTTGCCAGTCATCGGGCGGTCTCCCCGCCCATGACTATGGATCGCGGTCCGGCCGCAGACCCGTGAATTCGAGGTAATCCGCCTACTTCTTCGCGGGCGGCTTGCCGTCCGAGAACTCCGTTTCGATGGCCAGATCGACGTCGTCGCCGACCCCCAGGTTCGACCCCGGCGCGGGAACGCCGGCGCCCATGCCGAAGGCCGAGCGCTTGAAGACCCCATGGGCCGAGAAGCCGACCCGGGCGCCGCCGGGGTCGAAGCTGTTGGGCGGGTAGCCGCCATTGTAGGTGACGTCGAGCGTCACCGGCCTGGTGACCCCGTGCAGGGTGAAGTCGCCGGTGACCTTGGCGGTCGTCTTGCCGGTCAGCACGACCTTGGTGGACCTGAAGGTGATGGCCGGGAACTGCTTGGCCTCGAACCAGCCCTTGCCCATCAGCTGGTCGTGGAAGCCGGCGGGCGGAGTGTTCAGCTCCAGCGACAGCGGATCGATGCTGGCCTCGACGCTCTGGGCGGCGGGATGCGCCGGGTCGAACTTCAGCGTCGCGTCCACCCGGCTGAAGCGGGCGGTGTAGTGCGAGAAGCCCAGGTGGCTCACCCGGAAAGTCACCGAGGTATGGGCCTTGTCCACCGTGTAGGCGCCGGCGGGCGGGCCGGGCGCGGCCGGCGCGGTCGCGGCGATGGCCGGGCCGGGCCGGCTGCCAGGAGCAGGCCGAAGGCCTTGGCGGCGGCAAGGGTCTTGAAGGTCTTCACCTGATCTCTCCCGTGTCTGTCGCCCTGAAGGACGCGCGGCGCCTCCCCGATCCGACAACGCGGCATGCGAAACCCAGCATGGCGCGCAATTTCGCGCTAGTCTGACCGTAACGACCCTCGGGAGCCCGACCCATGGACATCGGCGACTGGACCGCGACGCCGGACCTCAACGACATCTACCGCGAGATCCGCGACCTCGGCCTGGAGACCAACCTGGCCGAACTGGAGGCCTTCGGCTTCACGGTCATCGAAGGCGCCCTCGACCCCGAAACCACCAAGGGCCTGCGCGACAAGATCCTGGAGATCGCTGAAGCCCGGATGGGCCGCAAGCTCGATCTGGAAGGCGAGGCCGACCACCACGAGATCGCGCTGATCCCCTATCTCCTGTTCAAGGACCCGGTGTTCAAGAAGGCCGTGCTGAACGAGAAGCAGCTGGCGCTGATCACCTACCTCCTGGGCAGGCACTGCATCCTCTCCAGCCTCACCTGCCATCTGAAGGGCGAGGGCGGCCAGGGCCTGCTGCTGCACGCCGACACCGCCAACGGCATCCCCGAGCCCTTCTCGCCCTACAGCCACGTGGCCAACACCAACTATGCCCTGACCGACTACACCGAGGAGAACGGCTGCCTGGCCATGGTGCCGGGCAGCCACCGCCTGCACCGCCAGCCGACCAAGTGGGAGACCGGCCTCGACGGCAATCGGCGCTACGAGCATGTGATCCCCATCGAGGTCCCGGCCGGTTCCGCCGTCGTCTGGCACGGCAATACCTGGCACGGTTCCTTCCCCCGCAAGAAGCCGGGCCTGCGGGTCAACCTCGCCACCTACTTCTGCCGCGAATACGTCCAGACCCAGGAGGCCTACCGCTACAATGTCCCCGACGGCTACCTGGGCCCCGGCGACGAGCGGCTGGCGCGGCTCCTGGGCGCGGACCTGGCGCACAATTGGAAGGACGAGGGCGCCGGGAAGAAGTTCGCCGACCGCCACCGCGAGATCAGCCGCAGTAGGACCTGGCAGAACTAGGGGCAGGACTAGCGCCCCGCGCGGACGCCTTCTGGGCTACTTTGCCCCAGCCGTGGTTCTGTCCCAGCCAGTAGCCGCTGAATGTTGGCGCGATGGCGCACAATCACGTAAACGCCGCCGGCAATCACCAGCAACCTATAGGGCGCCGGTTGCTCAAAGACGCAGATGAGGATGATCGCCGTCAGCGCCCCGAGTATCGAACTCAGGGAAACAATCCGAAAAATAGCCAGCACAACGCCAACGACCGCCGCGGCGCCTAGACCGACTGGCCAGGACATCGCCAGCAACACCCCCAGCCCCGTCGCGGCGGATTTGCCGCCCGTGAAATTCAACCAGGTCGAACGGCTATGCCCCAGCAGCGCGGCAAGTCCGGCCAGGCAAACTGCCCAAGGAATCCAGGTTTGCGGATCAAACGCCGTCGGTGGCGTGACGAACGGCAATCCAAGAAGCCAGGGATAGAACCAGCGGACAAAGACGATCGCCCCTACACCTTTCAGCAAGTCTACCAGGATCACTACCACCGCGGGCCATTTCCCCAGCGTACGCAATACGTTGGTCGCCCCAGTGGATCCGGAGCCATGCTCTCGGATATCGATGCGCTTGAGCAGTTTCCCCGCCAGATAGCCCGTAGGCGTTGAACCGAGGAGATAAGCGACCCCCAATCCAACCAGGCTCGCTATCCAGAAAACCATGGGCGTCACCTCGACGCTCCAATTCAGTCCGGCGGCCGGTAGGCCCGGGCGATGTGGCCCCTCAGCTCCGCCTCGGTGAACCAGACCGGCTTGGTCTTCATGGCCACGAACAGCGGCGTCTGGTCGGCGTAGTGCGGCGAGGTCTGGTCCTGGGTCGCCGAGCCGAACTGGTGGATGCTGCGTGAGCTGAGCTTGCCGGCCTTGTCCCAGGTCACGAACATCACATAGGTGTCGCCGGCGGCTGCGGTCAGCCGCCCGTCGGGGCCGGGGCGGCCGTAGACCGCGCGGTAGATGTCCGGCCCGCCATCTATCGCAAGGTCCAGATTGCCGTGACGGATGCGGTTGACCTCGCCCCACTCCGGATCGATGCGGCCGAAGTGCTTCCTCAGGTCGGCCATGCTGGCCTTCAGCGCCGCCAGCGGCGGGCCGCCGGCTTGCAGCTTCATGAGCGTCGTCACCGCCAGCGCCGCGGCGCGGCTGTGGACGTCGGTGCGCCGGTCCCAGGATTTCAGCAGGGCCTGCGCCGCCGCCAGGTCGGCGTCCGAACCGGCAGGGATCGACGCCAGCGCCGCGAGCCCCTTGGCCACGTCGGACTTGGCGCTGAAGGCCAGGTCGTACTTGTAGTCATTGAACGTTTCGGCGCTGATCGAATGGTTCTCGCCGTAGGTCTCCAGCACGCGATAGGCGCGGTTGGTCATGTTGGTCTGGATGCCGAGCGTCTTGGAGAAGTCCGTGGGCTTCAGGTCGTCGGCCGGATCGCTCGCGTGGAACGGGGTGTTGTTGGAGTTGAACACCAGGCCCGACTTCGGATTCCACAGCTGCGGATACTTCTCGAACGGCAGCTGCTGGGTCCAGATCAAGTCGGACTGGTCGCCGGGCACGACGCCCGACCAGTCGACGCCCTCTTTCCTGACCGGGAAACGGCCGTTGTAGACGTAGCCGATGTTCCCCTTCTCGTCGGCGTAGATGTAGTTGATCGAGGGCAGGAGGCCCATGGCGAGCGCGGCCTTCCACTCTGTCAGGTCCTGCGCCTTGTTCAGCCGGTAGTATTCCTCCGGCTGGCGCACCTCATCGAGGCCCGCATAGCGGATGGCGAAGGTCCCGTGGTCGGTGCGCACGGCCGGCCCCTGGGCGGCGCGCAGCACCTCGCGGCTGACAGTGTCGAAGCCGCCGTCCGGACGTTTCACCCGGATCTCGACGGTGCGTTTTTCCAGCGTCTTCCACTGTCCGTCGAGGCGGTACTGGTCGGGGTCCGCCGGGTTGATCTTCAGCGCGTAGACGTCGGCCAGGTCGGGGTTGTTGACCGTGTTGGCCCAGCCCAGGTGGGCATTGTGGCCATGCAGCATGAAGGGCGTGCCGGGGAAGAAGCCGCCGGCCACATGCCAGCCCTGCTTCGTCTCGATCACCGCCTCGTACCAGGCAAGCGGGCCCAGATAGGGCTGGTGCGAATTGACCAGCAGGCGCGTCGCCCCGTCCGACGATCGTCCCGGCCCCACCGCCAGGCCGTTGGAGCCCGTCGGGATCTTGTCGCCGAGCGCGGCGGTGGTCTTCGCCGTCGGCCGCATGGTTTCGCGGAACACGCCGTCGAGGCCGTAGAAGGTCGGGCCGGTGTAGATGAAGCTCGCCGACAGGTCCTGGCCGGTAATCGGCAGCAGGCCCGGCGCGATGTCTTTGCGATGGCGTCGGGCGTAGGCGTTCACCCCCTGGGCGTAGGCCTCCAGGACCGAGCGGACCTTGGGATCGAGATCCCGGTCATAGCGCCGCCCGACCGTGCCCCAGACATCCTGCAGGGCCACCAGATAGTCGCTCTCGACGCCGGAAGGCCCCTGCAGTTCCGCAAGCCGCCCGCGCGCCGTGAAGATCGCCTGCTGGAGGGTGACCATGTCGTCCTCGGCCTGGGCGAAGCCGAGGCCATAGGCCCCGTCCGCGTCGGTCCGGGCCGCGATGTGCGGCACGCCCCAGGTGTCGCGGCGGATGCGGACATCGTGGTGGGCGGCGAAGCGGGCCCCAGGGTGTGCGAGAGGCGCGGAAAGGGCCGGCGGCGCCGCCAGCAGCGCGAGCGCCGCGAGCCAGCCGCGGGCGCGGCGGGTAATCCTGAAAGCCATCTGACGCGTCGCCCCTATGTTGTCGGGTCGATGATCGCCGAGCGGGACGGCGAGCGCAATCGAACCCCGAGCCCCCATATGAGGTGACGCTTCAAGGACGGACCGACGCTTGACCTCGTTCCTGTACGGCTTGGCCCTCGTGGCGCTCCTCACCGCGCCCGCCGCCTGGGCCGTGAAGTTCGCCAAGCGTCAGCGCGGCGCCGCGGTCCTGCTGACCAGCTTCCTGCTGGTCTTTGGCATGGACACCACCATCATCCCGCCGCCGGGGCCGCAGGTGGAGCTGGTGCAGAAACAGGCCGGGGACGATGAGCCGAAGGGGTGAGTTTCCCCCACCTCGATTCCGCTCATCCCCGCCTTCGCGGGGATGAGCGGAGTGAGGGAGATGTCCCTACGGGATGGTCCCGTCCTTACATCTCATGGATGAGGCGAGCCTTTGGGCCTGGGTAAGTCAAGGAGCGTTCCCCTCCCCCTTGCGGGGAGGGGTCAGGGGTGGGGGTGCGAGCTGTGAGGTTCTTGCTCTCGCCCCGAAAAGCTGAGCCGCCACCCCCACACCCAACCCTCTCCCCGCACGGGGGAGAGGGCTTTGGCCCAAAGGCAGACTGGCCGGCATGAGATCTAAGCTGAGGTGTTGCGGGGCCTTGTCGAGCGGTGCAGTTCCGAGAGGTCAGCGCTCTAGTTCTGCCTTCGCCACCGCCAAGGCCGCTGCAAGGTCGTCCAGAGGAATGCTTTCGATCGACGCAAAGAGTTCGACCAACAGCGGACCCGGCTCTTCGTGGCTCACTTCAGCAAGCTGCGTGTCGTCATTCCAGATTTCCACCACCACATGCCCACGGTCAGGCAGCGATGCAACCTGGGTCCACACGCCCCTCAAACCAGCGCCTCGAACTCGTCCACCAGCCGTTCCATCTGCTTCATCCCGGCCGCCCAGAACGCCTTCTCCCGCGGGTTCAGCCCGAAGGGGGCCAACGCCTCGACGTAGGTCCGTGTCCCACCCGCGGCCAGCAGGTCCTCGTAGAGCGGCGCGAAGGCCGCCGGGTCCTCGCGGCGCTTCTCCATCAGGCCCCGCACCAAGAGGTCCCCAAAGGCGTAGGCGTAGACGTAGAACGGCGCATGCACGAAGTGGCTGACGTAGGCCCAGTAGTGCTCATAGCCCTTGTTGAGCTTGATGGCCGGCCCGAGGCTCTCACCCATTGAGGTCATCCAGATCTTGCCGATCTCCTCGTGGCTGACCTCGCCCTCCAGGCGCGCGGCATGGAACCGCGTCTCGAACCGGTGGAAGGCGATCTGGCGGACCACGGTGTTGATCCCGTCCTCGATCTTTCCCGCGAGAAGCCCCTTGCGCTCGGCCTTGCTGGCGTTGGCCAAGAGGCGCTCGAACACCAGCCCCTCGCCGAAGATCGACGCGGTCTCGGCCAGCGTCAGCGGCGTGTCGGCCAAGAGCGTGCCGAGCGGCGCGCACAGCGTCTGGTGGACCGCGTGGCCGAGCTCGTGGGCCAGCGTCAGCACGTCGCGCCGCTCGCCCATGTAGTTCATGAACACATAGGGGTGTCGGTTGGCGGTGACCGGGTGCGAATAGGCGCCCGACTGCTTGCCGGGCCGGGGCCTGGCGTCAATCCAGGGGTGGGCGAAGAAGGTCTGGGCGGTGTCGGCGAACTTGGGCGCCAGGGCCGAGAAACTCTCCAGCACCATCCCCTTGGCCTCGTCCCAGCCGTAGCCGCGCGGCTGGGCGGTATCCAAGGGCGCATTGCGGTCCCACTGGTCCAGCACGTCGCGGCCCATGGCCCTGGCCTTCAGACGGTAGTAGCGGTGGCTCACCGGCTCATAGGCCTCGACCACCGCGGCCTCCAGCGCCGCCACCGCGTCGGCGTCGACCTCGTTGGCGATGTGCCGCGAGGCGGCGGGCGTAGGATATTTCCGCCAGCGGTCCTCGACCTGCTTCTCGAAGGCCAGAGTGTTGAAGCAGAGCGCCAGCGTCGGCGTCCGCTCGGCCAGCGATTTCGCCAGCGCCTGGGCCGCCTGCTTGCGCCGCGCCCCGTCCGGGTCGGAGAGGCGGTTCAGCACTTCCGACAGGCTCAGGCTCTCGCGCCCGACCTTGGCGGTCAGCGCGGCCAGGGTCTCTTCCGAGAGCCGGCTCCAGTTAGCGACCGCGGGGGCCCGGTCGATCAGCATCCGCTCCAGGTCGGGTGTGAGCTCATGCGGCCGCGTCAGGCGCACCCGGCGGACCCACGGCCGCCAGCGCGCCGCCGGCGGGTGCGCCCGGAACGCCGCCTCGATCTCGTTGTCGTCGAGCTCGTTGATCTCCAGCGTGAAGAACAGGCTGTCGGCGGCGATCTGGGCGGAGCGGGCGCGCAAGTCGCCCTCGAACTTCGACCAGGCCGGGTCGTTGCGCGCCACCGACGCCGACAGCCCCGCATAGGCGCCCACGCCCCAAAGCCCATTGGTCGCCGCCTCATAGAGCTTGATGCCGCCATCCAGCAGCTCGCCCAGCAGCCGCGCGTCCCGGCGGTTGGCGACGAACCGCCCCTTCAGCGCCACGAGCGCGTCGTTGTCGGCCTTGGCCAGGGCGATGTCGGCTTCGATCTTCGGGTCGTCCCGCCCGGCATAGAGGTCGCCGAGATTCCACTGCGGCAGGGCGTCGGTCTTGAGGGGCGCGTTCATGGGCGCACCCTTTACCCCTCACATCTTCTGCGTGGCCAGCAGGATCGAGGTTTCGGTGGACGCGATGCCGTCGATCAGGCGGATCTGGTCCAGCGTGCGGCTGAAGGCCGCCAGGGTCTCGGTGTCGAGCTCGGCGATCAGGTCCCAGCGGCCGTTGGTGGTGTGCACCGCCGACACCTCCGGAAAGCCGCGCAGCGCCTTGATCACCGCGCCCGACCGCTCGCCCTCGATGGCGATGGTCATGATGGCCCGCACGCGGCTGGCTTCCATCTCCGGCGCCGTGCGCACGGTGAAACCCTGTATCGCGCCGCCGGGCTTCTGCATGCGGGCGATCCGGTTCTGCACCGTGCCGCGCGAGACCTTCAGCGCCGCGGCCAGCGACGCCACCGGCGTCCGGGAATCGGCGCGGAGCAGGGCGAGCAGTCTGCGGTCAAGGTCGTCCAGCATATCGACAGTCCAATGCGACATAACGTCAGAAATATGCGCGAAATGTAGCATCTATGGAGCTATTCGCTAGCACCTGGACGCGCGAACCTGTTGGCCACGCCGCCATGAAGGATCGCCAGATGGACCCGCGCCCGCTCTTCCTGATGACCGACCCGAGCTGTTTTGACGTCTGCTACCAGATCAATCCCTGGATGCGGCCGACGGCCTGGAGCCCCGCGGCGCTGGCCGCCGCGCAATCCGCCTCGGGCGAGCTTCGCGCCACCCTGCAGACCGCCGGCGCCCGGGTCGAAACCATCGAGGCGGTCCGCGGCCTGCCCGACCTGGTGTTCCCGGCCAACGCCGCCATCGTGCTGGACGGCAAGGTGCTGCTCGCCCGCTTCCGCCACCCCGAACGCCAGGGCGAGGAGGCGGTCTTCCGCTCGGTCTTCGCCCGGCTCAAGGCCCGCGGCCTGGTGGACGAGGTGGTCGATCTGCCGGACGGCGTCCTGCAGGAAGGCGCCGGCGATGGCATCTGGGATGCTGGCCGCGAGCTCTTCTGGGTGGGCTTCGGCCCGCGCTCGACGAAAAGCTCGGTCGCCGCCATCCGCCGCACCTTCGGCCGCGAGGTCGTGGCCCTGGAACTGGCGTCCGACCGCTTCTACCACCTCGACACCTGCTTCTGCCCGCTCTCCGGCGGCGAGGTGCTCTACTACGCCGACGCCTTCACGCCGCAAGCCCAGGCCACGATCCGCGAGCGCGTGCCGCAGGCCCTGCGCATCGAGGCCACCGCCGGGGAGGCCGAGGCCTTCTGCGTCAACGCGGTCAACCTCGACGACCGGCTGATCATGGCCCGCGCGCCGGCCTCGCTTCGCGCCAAGCTTACCGCCCACGGCTACCGGCTGACCGAGGTCGACCTCGCCCCCTTCATCCTCTCCGGCGGCGCGGCCTACTGCATGACGCTTCGCCTCGACCGGACGAGCCAGCCCCACTCCGCCATCCTCGCCGCCGAATGAGGTTCTAGAGCCATGAACGACATCGCCCTTTCCCGCTCGCTCACCGCCGACCTGATCGCCCTTGAAGGCCTCTACGGGGCGAAGAACTACAAGCCGCTGGACGTGGTCCTGACCCGCGGCGAAGGCGTCCACGTCTGGGACGTGGAGGGCAACCGCTACCTCGACTGCCTCTCGGCCTATTCCGCCGTGAACCAGGGCCACTGCCACCCGAAGATCCTGGAGGCCATGGTCGCCCAGGCGAGCCGCCTGACGCTGACCAGCCGCGCGTTCCGCAACGACCAGCTTGCCCCCTTCTATGAGGAGCTCTGCGCGCTGACCGGCAGCCACAAGGCCTTGCCGATGAACTCCGGCGCCGAGGCCGTGGAGAGCGCCATCAAGGTCGCCCGCAAATGGGGCTATGAGGTCAAGGGCGTGCCGGCCGGCCAGGCCGAGATCATCGTCGCCGCCGACAACTTCCACGGCCGCACGGTGGCCATCGTGGGGTTCTCGACCGACCCCCAGTCGCGCGGCGGCTTCGGCCCCTTCGCGCCCGGCTTCAAGGTGGCCCCCTACGGCGACGCCGCGGCGCTGGAAGCCGCCATCGGCCCCAACACCGTGGCCTTCCTGGTCGAGCCGATCCAGGGCGAGGCCGGCGTGATCATCCCGCCCGCCGGCTACCTGAAGCGCGCCCGCGAGCTCTGCACCGAGCACAAGGTCATCCTGATCCTCGACGAGATCCAGACGGGCCTGGGCCGCACCGGCAAGCTGCTCGCCGAAGAGCATGAAGGCGTCGAGGCCGACCTCACCCTGATCGGCAAGGCGCTCTCCGGCGGCTTCTATCCGGTCTCCGCCGTGCTCTCCAATTCCGAGGTCATGGACGTGCTGCACCCCGGCGAGCACGGCTCGACCTTCGGCGGCAATCCGCTGGCCTGCGCGGTGGCCCGCGCGGCCCTGCGGGTCCTCACCGAGGAAGGCATGATCGACAACGCCGCCCGGGTCGGCGACCGGCTGCAGGCGAGCCTCGCCGCCATCGGCGCCGACAGCGTCAAGGAGGTCCGCGGCCGTGGCCTGATGATCGCCGTCGAACTGCACGCCGAAGCCGGCGGCGCGCGCCCGGTCTGCGAGGCCCTGCAGGCCCGGGGTCTCCTCGCCAAGGAGACCCACGACCACACCATCCGCATCGCCCCGCCGCTGATCCTCACCGACGCCCAGGCCGACTGGATCGCCGAGCAGTTCGACGCGGTCCTGCAGTAGGGGCTACTTCGCCGCCACAGCCCCCGGCAGCGGCTCGCCCTTGCCCTGGCTGATCAGGAAGGCCCGCACGTCCTCCACGTCCTGGTTGGAGAGGAACTTGGCGAAGCTGATCATGCCGTTGTGGGCCCGCACGCCCTGCAGCACGACGGAGTTGAAGTCCCCCGGCGTGGTGATCATCGGCGAACGCTTCAGGTCCGGCAGCCACGAGCCCGTGGCGTTGGCCCCGTGGCAGACCTGGCAGGTGGAGTTGAACACCACATAGCCGTGCGCCTTGTCGCCGGTCGTGCTGACCTTGCTGAGATCGATCTGCGGCTGCGCCGGCAGCACGAACGGCGGGGTCTTGGCGCTCGCGCCCAGCTTGAAGACCAGAAGGCGGCCGGGAAGCCTCGGCCGCGTCGGCAGGAGCGCCGGCGCCGAAACCTGGCCGCCGCCGCCCGCGCCGACCATCAGGGCCACATACTGCTCGCCGTTCAGCTCATAGGTCATCGGCGCGGCGATCACCCCGTTGCCGGTGTCGTAGGACCACAGCTGTTTCCCGTTCGTCGCGTCGTAGGCGTAGAACTTGCCCTCGGCCGCGCCCTGGAAGACCAGGCCGCCGCCGGTCGACAGCACGCCGGCGTTCCAGAAATAGGGATGCTCGACCGTCCAGACCGCCTTCTGGTTCACCGGGTCCCAGGCGACCAGATAGCCCTTGTAGGCGGCGGCCGCGGCCTTGGCCTGTTCGGGTGTCTGCGGCCCGGTGTTGGCCAGCATGTTCAGGCCCAGATTCCAGGCGCCTGCCTTGTAGGCGAAGTTCGTCGCGCCCTGATAGGCGAAGGGGTCGGCCTGGGCCGGGATATAGACCAGGCCGGTCTTGGGACTGAACGACATCGGGTGCCAGTTGTGGCCGCCGAGGGGGCCGGGCTGCTGCAGATCGACGCTGCCGTTCTTGTAGCGGGCCTCGGGGTTCTCCACCGGCCGGCCGGTGGCGATGTCGATGCTCTTGGCCCAGGTCACCGGCACATAGTTCTTGGCCGAGAGCAGCTTTCCGGTGGCGCGGTCCAGCACATAAAAGAAGCCGTTCTTCGGCGCCTGCATCAGCACCTTGCGCGGCGCTCCGCCGATGGTCAGGTCGGCCAGGATCATCGGCTGCACGGCCGAATAGTCCCAGCTCTCGCCGGGGTTCACCTGGTAGTGCCAGACGTACTCGCCCGTGTCGGCGTTGATCGCCACGATGGACGACAGGAACAGGTTGTCGCCCTTGCCGCCGGAGCGCTTTTCCTGGTCCCAGGGCGTGCCGTTGTCGACGCCGAAGTAGATCAGGTTGAGCTGCGGGTCATAGACGATGGAGTCCCAAACGGTGCCGCCGCCGCCGACCGTCTTCCATTGCCCGTCGGGCCAGGTGGCCAGGGCCTTTTCCTTCAGCACCTTGTCGGAGGGCTCGCCGTCCGGCGCGCCCGTCGCATTCGGCAGGGTGTAGAAGCGCCAGAGCTTCTTGCCCGTGGCCGCGTCATAGGCCGCCAGGAAGCCGCGCACGCCGTATTCCGCGCCGGACTCGCCGATCAGCACCTTGTCCTTCACCACGCGCGGGGCCTGGGTGATCGTGAAGGGCTTCTTCGGATCGCCCACCTGGGCCTGCCAGACGACGTGGCCGTCCTTGGCGTCGAGCGCGACCAGGCGCGCGTCCATGGTGCCGACGTAGACCTTGCCCTTCCAGACCGCGACGCCGCGGTTCACGACATCGCAGCAGGCGTCGAAGCCCTTGGCGCCGTCGACCTTGGGATCATACGCCCAGATCTGCTTGCCGCTCGCCGCGTCGAACGCATAGACCTTCGACCAGGCGGTGGTGGTGTAGAGCACGCCGTCGACCATCAGCGGGGTGGCTTCCTGGCCCCGGTCGGTGTCGAACTGGGCGTACCAGGCCAGGCCCAGTTGGCCGACCGACTTGGTGTCGATCTTGGTGAGCGGACTGAACCGCTGCTCGGAATAGCCCTTGCCGTAGGAGACCCACTCGTTGTTGGAGTCGGCGGCGGCGATCCGCGCGCCATCGACGTTGCCGGGCCCGGCCTTTTGGCAGGCCGCCACGGTGAACGCCAGCGCGAGCGCCAGGCCGAACTTGAAGATCCTCATGGTCGCCCTCTCCCTTTGGCCTCTGCAGTCGGCCTTGGGCGGCACTATGCGCGGACTCCGCGCGCGGGCAAGCGGTCCCCCACGTCAACCGGGCGTGGGACGCATATCCCAAGTCCACTCATCCCGGCGAAGGCCGGGACCCAGATCGCGAAGCGCAGATGCCGATTGGCTGGCCGCTGAGCCCCTCGAGCCCACCGCTGAGTCATTCCATCTGCGTCCCGGCCGGAGTTTATCCTCGGGTCGGCCTCTGGCCGAGCCCGGGGGCCGGGATGAGCGGTAAGGAGTAGGAATTCTAGCGCTTCTGGTTGGTGCTCAGCGAGATCGATTCCGGAGGCTTGGCCTTCGGTTGCTTGGGCTTGCGCGCTTCCTTGTTGGACTTCTTTTGACCCTTGGCCATGGCAGGCTCCTTTCGGTTGTCGGGATCAGCGGGTGCTGCGGCGGTCGTTGAGCACCGGCGGGCGGGGCGCGCCGGCCGGCTTGCCGGAGGAGCGCGGATCGGAAAGATCGCGCCGCGCCGGGGTCATGGTGCCCTGATAGGTCTTCATCGGCCGTGCTCCTGATGCGGAACGGCGCACACGAACGCGTGGCCGGCCGCGCGTTCGTGGGTTCAGGTCATTCTAGCACGCCGGCCGGGCGGCGGGCGCGATCTTTCAGGCCTCGATGAGCCTGACGATCTCCGCGGCGGCGGCGTCGAGATCGGCGGGCTCAAGGCCGCCGGCCTCCACCACCCCCAGGCTGCGGCGCCCGTCCTTGCGGCTCGAGCGGCGGTAGGCGGGGTCGTAGTGCAGTTCCATCAGGGCCAGCGCCAGCGCCTCGAACTCGCCGGCGTCGGCCATCTGGCCCCAGGCCTCCAGCCGCTTGCGCCCCGGTGGGGTCGGCAGACGCCGCAGCGCCTCGTCCAGGGCGGCGCGGTCCTCGATGATGTCGCGGTAGGCGCGCACCAGGTAGCGGGCGCGGGCTTCGGACGACGCGGAAAGCTCGATCCGCGGCGCCGCAGTCATCGCCTGCCAGAGCGCCGGTGGGACCATCCGTTCGCCGACCTTGCTGGACTCCGCCTCGACGATCACCGGGCGCGCCGGGTCGAGGCGGTCGAGGACGCCCAGCAGCCGGCTCTCGAACATCTTCTGGCTGGGCTGCGGCTGGTCGGCGAAACCCCCCAGGAGCGAGCCCCGGTGCGCCGCCAGGCCCTCCAGGTCGACCACCTGCTGGCCGAGCGCCGCCAGCCTCGCCAGCACCTCGGTCTTGCCGGACCCGGTGTTGCCGTCGAGCAGCACCAGCCTGAGGGGCAGCGGCGCATCGTAGAGCCGCGCGGTCACGTGCCGCCGCCAGGTCTTGTAGCCGCCTTCCAGCACCGTGGTGCGCCAGCCCACCTGCGAGAGGATCGTCGCCATGGCGTGCGACCGCTGGCCGCCGCGCCAACAGTAGATCAAGGGCTGGAACGATCCGGGCTCGCCGGCCAGCGCCGTCTCCAGGTGCCGGGCGATGTTGCGGGCGATATAGGCCGCGCCGATCCTGCGCGCCCGAAACCGGCTCTCCTGCACATAGATAGTCCCGACCTCGGCGCGCTCCTCGTCGGTCAACACCGGCAGGTTGATGGCGCCCGGCGCGTGGTCCTCGGCGAACTCGGAGGGGCTGCGCACGTCGATCACCGCCCCGAACCGGGCGAGGCTTTCCGTGTCGGCGGTCTTCAGGATCTCGATGCCGGACAGGGGATTGGCCTTTGGGATGCGCCGCGAAGCCGCGATAGGATCGAGCCTATGACAGCGATCGCGCCCGAAGCCAGCCCCCAACCCGTCCGCCTGACCTCGCTGGCCCACGGCGGCGGCTGCGGCTGCAAGCTGGCGCCGGCCGTCCTGCAGTCGATCCTGAAGGGCATGCCGGCGACGGCCGCCTTCTCCAACCTGATGGTCGGAACCGACACCTCCGACGACGCCGCCGTCTGGCGTCTCAACGACAGCCAGGCCCTGGTGGCGACCACCGACTTCTTCATGCCGGTGGTGGACGACCCCTTCGACTTCGGGCGGATCGCGGCCACCAATGCGCTTTCCGACGTCTACGCCATGGGCGGGACCCCGATCCTGGCGCTCGCCATTGTCGGCATGCCGATCGACAGGCTCAGCCCCGAAACCATTCGCGCGATCCTGGAAGGCGGGGCCTCGGTCTGCGCCGAGGCGGGCGTCCCCGTCGCCGGCGGCCACTCCATCGACTCGGTCGAGCCGATCTACGGCCTGGTGGCGCTGGGCCTGGTCCATCCCGACAAGGTGCTGACCAACCGCACGGCCCGGGCCGGCGATGTCCTGATCCTCACCAAGGCGCTCGGCGTCGGCGTGCTGAGCGCGGCCTTCAAACAGGCGCGGCTGGACGCCGCCGGCTATGCCGCCCTGATCGCGTCCACGACCCAGCTGAACGCGGTTGGGCGTGAACTGGCCGACAGCCCCGGCGTCCACGCGGTCACCGATGTCACCGGCTTCGGCCTGTTGGGCCACGCGCTCGAGATCTGCCGCGGCTCGGGCCTCGCCGCCGAGGTCGGCGCCGACCCGCCGCTTCTGCCCGGGGTCGAGGCCCTGGCGAAGGCCGGCGTCCGCACCGGCGCCTCGACCCGCAACTGGGATAGCTATGGCGAGAGCGTGCGGGTCGCTTCTGACCTCGCGGCCTGGAAGCGCGACCTGCTCACCGACCCCCAGACCAGCGGCGGCCTCTTGATCGCCGTCGCGCCCGATCAGGCCGACGCCGTGCTCGACCTTGTCCGCGCCCACGGCTTCAGCGCCGCCGCCGTGGTCGGGCGACTGGCGAAAGGCGCCCCGGAGATCCGCGTGAGCTGACGGCCAGGCCATCGCGAACGCGTGACTTGACGGAAACATTTACGGGCGTAAGTTCGGCGAGACATTTACGGACGTAAAGCTATGGCGCGGATATCGGCGGCTGAAAGCCAGGTGATGGAGGCGGTTTGGGGCAAGGGCCCGCTCGCCGCCGACGAGATCGTCGCCGAGGTCGGCGAGCCCCAGGGCTGGGGCGAGGCCACCGTCAAGACCCTGATCAACCGGCTGCTCAAGAAGAAGGCTCTGGTTTCCGAGCGCAGCGAGGGCCGCACCCGCTATCGCGCCCTGGTCAGCCGCGCCGATTATGTCCAGGGCGAAAGCCAGGGCCTGCTGGACCGCCTGTTCGGCGGCGAGCTCGCCCCGCTGGTCGCCCACTACGCCAAGCACCGCAACCTGTCCGCCGGCGAGGTGGCGCGGCTGAAGCGCCTGATCGAAGGCCTCGACAATGGCGAATGACCTGCTCACCGCCTTCATCCACCTGAACCTCGTCGCCGCCGGCGCGATCCTGGTGGTGCTGGCGATCCGCTCGCTGGTGCGCCGTCACTTCGGTCCGGCCATCGCCTACCGCCTGTGGCTCTCGGTCCCCATCGCCGCCGGCGCGGCCCTGTTCCCGGCCGCCGCGGCGACCCGCATCGTGCCGCCCGGAGACGGGCCGCATTTCGACCCGCTGTACCTCGCCTCGCAGGGCCTGATGAACGCCCCCTCCGGCCCGTTGATCGCCCTGTGGCTCCTGGGCGCAGCGCTCGCCGCCGTCCTGATCGCGCTCTGCCAGCTGCGCTTCCTGGACATGGCCCGGCGCGGCCTGGCGGGCCCCGCCGTCGCCGGCTTCTTCGCGCCGCGGATCGTCATGCCGGCCGACGCCGTCGAGCTCTATTCGGCCGAGGAGCGCGCCCTGATCCGCGCCCATGAGCGCACCCACATCGACCGCGGCGACCCGCGCACCAACGGCTTCATCGCGCTCGCCCAGTGCCTCTGCTGGTGCAACCCGATGGTCCACCTGGCCGCCCGCGAGGCGCGCATCGACCAGGAACTGGCTTGCGACGCCATGGTGCTGGCCCATCGGCCCGGCCAGAAGCGGCGCTACGCCGAGACCCTGCTGAAGACCCAGCTCGGCGCCGTCGCCGCGCCCCTCGGCTGCCACTGGCTGGCCGGCTCCGCCCCTCACCCGCTGGAACAGCGGATCGCGGCGCTGCGCCGCCCGGCGCCGGACTTCCAGCGGCAGGATGTCGGCGCCTTCCTCATGGCCGGGGTGATCGTCGTCGCCGCCTACGGCGCCTGGAAGGCCCAGCCCCCCGCCACCGCCGAGGGCCTGCCGGTCTACGAGGCGCCGGTCGTCCACGAGGCGCGTCACATGCAGGCGATCATCGTCAGCCCGGTGCACAGCCAGCTGCGCCTGCCCGCCTAGGCCAAGGGCGCTCCCGATGGCCCGCGTCCTCGCCACGTCCGTGTTCGACCGGGGGGTCCTGGCGATCGCAGCGATGTTCGCACTGGCCGCCGGCATCTTCGCGGCCGGCGCCCGGGTGCCGGACACCGAGACCGAGATTCTCGCCCGCCAGCAGGCGACCGACCCGCCGCAGCTCTGGCGCGTGGATGCGCTCACCGAGGCCGGCGCGGTCAAGGCCTCGGTCTTCGTCTGCGCCGACACCTCGTTGCGCGAAGCCTTCGCGCGCACCCGCGCCGAGGTGAACGGCGAGATCTGCAAGGACACCACCCCGCCGGTCCTGAAGGAAAACGGCTGGGCCCTGCGCTGCCAGGCCCATGGCTTGCCGTTCGCGGTGAGCTCGACCGCCGTCGGCGATCCGCAGAAGGACTTCCGGCTGAATTTCGGCCTGACCCAGCTCCACTACATCCCCGCCGCCAACGACCCGCCGGCGAAGAGCGTGCGCCAGAGCCGCCACTTCCGGCTTGTCGGCGACTGCCCCTACGGCTGGCGCATCGGCGACCAGGCGCGGCCCGGCCACAAGCCCCGGCCGGCCTAGGATCCCCCTCAAATTACGTCATGGCCCGGCTTGTCCGGGCCACCCATGATCTCCGCGTCGAAGGAATACGAGAGGCGGCGACGCAGAGGTTTGCTCGCGCCACAGAGATCATGGGTCCCCCGGACAAGCCGGGGGATGACGAGCAAGAATAGGATCGCAGCTCTGCCGCCCTACGGCTTCAGCCCGAGCGTCCGTCCCGGCATGCCTGCGGCGTCGACATAGGTCTCGCCGCCGGCCACCTGGCTGTTCAGGATCGTCGTGAAGCCGTTGGCCGCCGGCTTCGAGCGCAGGGTGACAGCCTTGACCGCCGGCGCCGGCCCGCCGGACGTCAGCGCCTCGGTCATCACCCGGCCGACCAGATGGCCGCGGTTCGAAAGCCGCAGCCCCAGGATACGGGCCGCGGTGTTGGCCCAGTCGGCGTTGCTGACCGGGGTGGTGTCCACGAAGCCCGCTTTGAAGTCAGGCCCGACAGCGGCCATGAAGTTGTGGGTGTCCTGACGGCTCAGTGTCCCATGCGTGCCCTGGCCCTGCTGCTGTCCGGAGTCGGAGATCTCCACGCCGCAGAGCTCGGGGTCGGGGCAGCCTGTGGAGAAGCTGCGAAACGAGACCACGATCGAAGGCCGCGGCGAGCGGGCGGCGCCGATCAGACCTATGCGGCTCATCGGAAGCGACCCGGGGATTGCGCCAAGGGCGTCGTTGACGAAGATCGCCGAGACATAACCCTGTCGGGTCAGGGCCTCGACCACGCGCGGCGCCAGCGTCTTGGCGTCGGCGCCCGGCAGATAGATCAAGTCCGTGCCGCTGTTGGGCGCGATGACCAGGGCCGGGTGCGCGGGGTCCGTCCCCACAATCGCCCCGCCTTTGGGATAGGCGCCTGCCTCCGGGCGGATCGGCTCGCCCTTGCCGTTGAACAGCGGCAGGTTCAGGGCCTTGGCCAAGTCGATCGACAGGAAGCCGCGCGGCAGGAAACCCGGCACGATGTCGGGATAGCGCAGGGCCGCCGCCGCGCTGCCGGGGCTCTCGAGCGACTTGGTGGAAAAGCCGTGATCGGAGGTGACCAGGATGTCGGTCGTCGCCTCCAGCCCCTGAGCCTTGAGCGCGTCGCGCAGGGCCTGCAGGTCGTTGGAGGCGTTGCGAATCCCGGCCAGCGAGGTCTGGCCATTGATGCCGGGCGTGAGCTTGTTCAGGCTGTCGCCCTGGCCGTGCTGGGTCCCATCCGGATCCTTCGACCAGAACACCATGACGAAGGGCTTTCCCTCCGCCTTGAACCGCGGCAGCAGCACCTTGGTCGCGACGTTCACGAACCAGGCCTGTTGCTCGACATTGGCCTTCAGCAGACCCGGCGTCTTGAAGTCGCCGCCGCCGAACTCCGGCCCCTGGCGCGGTGGCGCTGGCGCGAGTCCCGCCGCCTTGATCGCCGCGGTGATCTCAGGATTGAGCTTGATGGCGTGCGAGCGGCCAAAACTGTCATCGATCACCACCGTGCCGGTCCCGTCGCGCGCGGTGACGTCCTGCACCCCGACCGGTCCTGTCTTGCCCAGCGCGGCAGTGGCGAAGCCCTTGACCCGAGCCGCCTGCAACAGGCTGGTCTCGCCCAGGTAGTTGCCCGCGAACCGCTGGTTCATCAGCCCCAGCATCACGTCGTCCTCGAAATCCCCAATCGGCGAGGCGTAGGGCGCGGGGAAATGGGCCTCGCCACCATAGATCGTGTTGCCGAAATTGCCGGTGTCGCCCAGCAGGTGGCCGGTGGCGATGGCCGAAGCCTTGGCCGTGGTGATCGTCGGGTAGATCGAGTGGCTGTTGGCGAAATCCACGCCCTCGGCGCGCACGGCTGCTAGCGCCGGCGCGGTCTCCGCCGTCACGCTGTGCGCGCGCAGCCCGTCGGCCACGAAGATGATCACGTTGCGCGGCGCGGCCCGGATGGGCGTCGACAGGGCGAGGGCCGCGGCGAGAACGGCCGCGGCTGCGGCGAATTTCGAAGACTGCATGGCGCCCCTTAGCGTGCGTTCGTGACAGTTGAGTTTCAGGCCCTCGAAGCGCCCGACCGGACCTGCGCCGTTAACACCCGACTCATGTCTCCGAAACGCGGTCTTTACGCCTGCCCTGTATCAATTCGTGACAACAGGAGCTTTCGTCCATGAGGCGGCGGCCAGTCACGGTGGGTGTCTTTTTATGGCCAAAACGGTCCTCGTCGTCGATGACGACCCGACGCAGCGTCGGCTGATCCAGGCGGTCCTCGAGCGCGAGGGCTTTGCGGTCATGCACGCCGAGAACGGCGACCTGGCGATCGATCGCCTGGGGGCGGGCGCGACGATCGACGTCATCCTGCTCGACATGGTCATGCCCGGCATGTCCGGCCAGGACACCCTGGTCGAGATGCGCGCGCGCGGCTTCAACCAGCCGGTCATCGTGGTCACCGCCACCGGCGGCATCGACACCGTCGTCCAGGCCATGCAGGCCGGCGCGCTCGACTTCTTCATCAAGCCCGCCGCGCCCGAGCGGATCATCGTCTCCATCCGCAACGCGCTCTCCATGGGCGCGCTCCGGGGCGAGGTCGACCGGCTGAAGAAGCACGCCGCCGGACGCACCAGCTTCGGCGACCTGATCGGCGCCTCGCCGGCCATGACCATGGTCAAGCGGCTGGGCGAGCGGGCGGCCAGGTCCTCGATTCCCATCCTGATCACCGGCGAAAGCGGCGTCGGCAAGGAAGTCATCGCACGCGCGGTGCACGGCTCCTCCGACCGCGCCGGCAAGCCCTTCGTGGCCGTCAACTGCGGCGCCATCCCCGAGAACCTCGTCGAGTCGATCCTGTTCGGCCACGAGAAGGGCAGCTTCACCGGCGCCACCGACAAGCACCTGGGCAAGTTCCAGGAGGCCAACGGCGGCACCCTGTTCCTCGACGAAGTGGGCGAGCTCCCCTTGGACATCCAGGTCAAGCTCCTGCGCGCCCTGCAGGAAGGCGAGATCGACGCGGTCGGCGGCAAGCGCCCGATCAAGGTCGACGTGCGCATCGTCTCGGCGACCAACCGCGACCTTTCCCTCGCCGTGAAGGAAGGCCGCTTCCGCGAGGACCTCTACTATCGCCTGAACGTCTTCCCCATCGAGGCCCCGGCGCTGCGTGACCGCAAGGAAGATGTCCCCGCCCTGGTCGACTGCTTCGTCAAGCGGTTCAACGTCGAGGAAGGCAAGACCGTGGTCGGCGCGACGCCGGAGACCATGGCCTATCTCGCGGCCTTCGACTGGCCGGGCAACGTCCGCCAGCTGGAGAACGCCGTCTACCGCGCCATCGTGCTGGCCGACGCGCCCTACCTGCAGCCACACGACTTCCCGGCGATCTCGGGCGTGGCCCCGCCCGTCCAGCCGGCCGAGGCGGCCCAGGCCCTCACCGGCCTGCCGCCGTCCGCCGGCCAGCTCATGCCCGACCTGCCGCTGGCCGTGCCGGTCCGCATCCTCGACGACCGCGGCCACCTGCGCACGCTGGAGGAGATCGAGCGCGACCTCATCCAGCTGGCCATCGAGATCTACGCCGGCCACATGAGCGAGGTGGCCAGGCGCCTCGGCATCGGCCGTTCGACCCTCTACCGCAAGGTCCGCGAACAGGGCCTGGAAGACGTCATCAAGGGGACGGGCCATGACGCCGACGAAGACGCCGACGCCGACGCACAGGTCGCGTGAGGCCCCCTCCCGCGAACAGCGGCTGGCCGCCCTGATGCGCCTGGCCAAGCTCGCCGGCCGCAAGATCAGGCTCGCCTGACACCGACCTCCCGCCAGGTGCTTCCCTGCCGGAAATAACGCCGTAACATTGGCGCCGACCCTTCAGGTCCAAATCCTTGGGAGGCGCTGCCATGTGCGACGACGAAATCCATCAATTCGAGGGCACCATCCTCGCGACCGAGACCCCGATGTCCCGCCGGGCCTTCGGCCTCTCCGCCGCGGCGGCCGCCGGTCTGTCGGCGAGCGTCGCGGCGAGCCTGGCCCACGCCCAGGTCACGGTCACCGAGAAGGACGTCGACATCAAGACGGCCGACGGGACCGCCGATGCGGCGCTCTTCTATCCATCCGGCAAGGGCAAGTGGCCGGCCGTGCTGATCTGGACCGACATCGGCGGCCTGCGCCCCGTCTTCCGCGACATGGGCCGAAGGCTCGCCGCCCAGGGTTACGTGGTGCTGGTGCCCAATCCTTTCTACCGCGGCGGGCGCGCGCCGGCGGTGACCGAAGGCCTCGATTTCGGCAAACCCGATGGCCGGGCGAAGCTCATGACGCTGGCGGGCGGCGCCACCGCCCCAAACGCGGTGGAAACCGACGCGCCCGCCTTCCTGGCCTTCCTCGACGCCCAGCCGCAGACCGACAAGAAGAAGAAGGCCGGGGTCCAGGGCTACTGCATGGGCGGCCCGATGGTCTACCGCACCGCCGCGGTCGCGCCGGACCGCATCGGCGCGGCGGCGACCTTCCACGGCGGCGGCCTGGTCACCGCCACGCCCGCCAGCCCGCACCTGCTGATCCCCAAGATGAAGGCCGAGGTCTACTCCGCCGTCGCCGCCAACGACGACCAGCGCGCGCCCACCGACAAGGACGTGCTGAAGAAGGCCTTCGCCGACGCCGGCAAGACCGCCCGCGTCGAGGTCTACGACGGCTGCAACCACGGTTGGACTGTCAAGGGCAGCGCCGTCTACAACGAAGCCGGCGCCGAGCGGGCCTGGAGCGAGCTCACCGCCCTCTACAAGAAGAAGCTGGCCTGATCCTCCCCCATAGGGGGAGGTGGATCGGCGCGAAGGCGCCGAGACGGAGGGGGTTTCAGCCGCCGAACCAGTGGGCTTGAACCCCCTCAGTCAGCTTCGCTGACAGCTCCCCCTAAGGGGAGCATCTGATCTTCCACCGCGCCAGGGCGTCGTAATGCGGCCGCGCCGCCTCGGCGATCCTTCTAAGGTCGTCGGTGAGCGGCGCCGTCTCCGCGCGCTCCGGCGCCTCGAACCCCGTCGAGGCCTCGACGGCCTCGTACCAGGCCGGCGCCCAGACCCCGTCGGAGTCGCGCCGCCCGGCGGGCCAGCTGAGCATCGCCTCGTCGAAGGCAATATCCAGCGCCGCGCACAGCGCGGTGAGCGCCCGCTGCGGATCGGCCAGCACGTCTGCGCCCTCGATCACGGGCGGCGCCTTGCCCAACCGGTCGGCCTCGCGGTCGAACAGCTCGTGCTGGCGCGCAACCCCGATGTCCTCCAGCGTCACCTCGGCGCGCTTCTTCACGTAAGATGCGAGCACCGCCGCCGGGTCGCGGATCAGGAAGGCGTTGCGGCAGCTCTCAGTCCAGGCCAGCCCGAAGCCCGGGACCATGTGGTGGGTCATGTGCTTCTGGTAGAAGACCGGCGCCGGAT
>PLEH01000237.1 GCA_003136395.1 Phenylobacterium sp. | reverse complement strand
AAGCTGGATTGCTTCGTCGCTGGCGCTCCTCGCAATGACGGAGGAAGCAGCGCGAAAACGCTAGGCCCCCACGACCTCGTCGCTGATGACGAGAAACTTCACCAGGTCCATCCGCCCGAAACTCGTGGTCAGCGCCACGTCGGCGGCGTCGCGGCCGGTGCCCATCAGGATGCGGCCGATCCGCGGATGATTGTGGCGCGCGTCGACGGTGTACCATTGCCCGGACAGATAGACCTCGCACCAGCCGGAGAAATCCATCGGTGCGGGATCGTAGGGAATGCCGATGTCGCCCATATAGCCGGTGCAATAGCGCGCCGGAATGTTCATGCAGCGGCAGAGCGCGATCGCCAGGTGAGCATAGTCGCGGCAGACCCCAGGCGCTCCTCATGCGCTTCGAAGGCGGTCCTGGTGGCGCGCGCGTGCTCATAGCCGAAGGTGATCCGCTCGTGGGCGTATTTGACGCTCGCCTGGGCCCGGCCCCAGCCCGGCGGCAGGACGACGCGGCGGCAGAGGTTGCCGAACACGTCGTGCACGCTGCGGAGCACCGAGGGCTCCGGCGTGATCGACAGGACCGCCGAGATCAGCCGCTGGTCGTAGCTCTCCAGCGGCCTGAGCATCATCCGATGCTCGCCCAGCGCCACCGGGTTGCGGTAGCGGTAGGTGGTCAGGTGGCGAATGGAGACGACAGGCGTTGGCGAACGGTGCGGGCGATTCCGTTAGCGGAACCGCCCGCATCCTGCCTCTGGCGCTGGACGACTTGCGCGCGCAGGATATGGCCAGGAACGGGGTCTGAGCCCCGGCCGGAGGAGACTTGAGATGAGCGAAACCGCCAGCGCGCCCGCGCCCGCCAAGACCCCCTCCCTCCAAGCGAAGGGGGCCCCGTCCGTCCGCTTCGGCTTCATGAAGTTCGTGGTCCGCGACCTCGACGCCATGGCAAGCTTCTACGAGCGCGCCTTCGGCCTCGTCATCGCCCAGACCATCGACCTGCCCGACATCAAGGAGCTGGTCATGCGCCGCCCGGGCGAGGACACCGGCTTCAGCCTGATCCTCTACTGGAACAAGGCCGGCGGCGACGTCGCCGTGGGCACGGGCCACGGCCCGCTCGGCCTCTACGTCCGCGACGTGGACGCTGCCTACGCCCACGCGGTCAGCCAGGGCGCGACCCCCCACCGTGAGCCCTGGGACACCGAGGCCATGCGCGTCGGCTTCGTCCTCGACCCGGAAGGCCGCGAACTCGAACTGATCTCCATGCGCCGCTGAGGACCGCCGACCCGCGATCTTGGAGGAACATGGGCCGACGCCAGCGGGTTCTGTGGTGAACAAGGAGCTTCCCCCATGTTCATCCTGCCCAAGCTTACCTATGGCTACGCCGCGCTCGAGCCGACGATGTCGGCCGACACCCTGCACACCCACCACGACAAGCACCACAAGGCCTATGTCGAAAAGACCAACGAGCTCGCCGCCCAGGCGGGCCTGACCGAGCGTCCACTCGAGGACGTGGTCCGCGAGGCCCAGCGCAAGGGCGACGCCAAGCTGTTCCACAACGCCGCCCAGGCCTGGAACCACGCCTTCTTCTGGCAGTCCATGACCGCCAAGGGCGCGACGCCTTCGGGCGCGCTCAAGGCCGCCATGACCAAGGCCTTCGGCGACATCGACGCCTTCAAGGACGAATTCGTCGACGAGGGTCTCAACCACTTCGGGTCCGGCTGGGTGTGGCTGGTGACGGGATCCGGCGGCCTGAAAGTCATCTCGACCCACGACGCGGACGACACCCTGATCAAGGATGGCCTCTTCCCGCTGCTGGTCTGCGACCTGTGGGAGCACGCCTACTACCTGGACTACAAGAACGACCGGAAGGCGTTCCTCGAGGCCTGGATCGGCAAGGTCGCCAACTGGGACTTCGCCGAGCGGCAGCTCGCCGCCTCGGAGGGTCAGGGCGATGGCTTCCGCTATCCCGCGCCCGCCGCCAACGACGACCCAGCCGAGCGCCGCAAGGCGCCCGCCATCGGGGACCGGCCGCGCGTCTAGGTCAGCCCGACATAGTCGACGTAGGCCGCCGTGCCCTGGCCGGTGATCCTGGCCTCGACGTCGAAGACGGTGCGCAGCAATCCCGGCGTCAGCACGTCGGCCGTCGGACCGAAGGCGGCCAGCCGCCCTTCGTGCAGCGCCATCACATGGCTGGCGTAGCGCGCGGCGAGCGTCAGGTCGTGCAGGGCGGCGATCACCAGCTTGCCCTGCCCGGCCAGGCTGCGAAGCCGCCCCACCGTGTCCAGCGAGTGCCGCGGGTCCAGGCCGGAGATCGGCTCGTCGGCGATCAGGATCTGCGGGTCGCCGATCAGGGCGCGGGCCAGCATGGCGCGCGACAGCTCTCCGCCCGAGAGCGTCGTCGCCGGCTGATAGCGCTGGGCCGTCAGGTCGCAGGCGTCGATGGCGTCGGTGAGCCGGGGCTCCAGCCCGCCCTCCAGGCCGCCGAACGCCGGCAGGTGCGGCGTCAGCCCCAGCGCCACCAGCCGCTCCACGGCGATCGGCCACTCCGCCCGCGGGTTCTGCGGCAGGTAGGCGCGCCGCCGCGCCAGGTCCCGCCGGTCGAGGCTGGCCAGAGGCGCGCCGTCGAGCGTCACCTCGCCGGCATCGGCTTTCAACAGCCCGGCCAGCACTGACAGGAGCGTCGACTTGCCCGCCCCGTTCGCCCCCACCACGGCGACGAACCCGCCGTCCTCCAGGTCGAAGGAGACGTCGTCGACGATCGCGCGGCCGCCGCGCCGGACGGTGATGTTGCGGGCGGACATCCGGCTCATGGCGCGAGCTTTCGAAGACGCACCACCAGCCAGAAGAAGAACGGCGCCCCCACCAGACTGGTGATCGCGCCGAGCCTGAGTTCGGTGTTCGTGTGGATCACCCGGGTGCCGATGTCGGCCAGCAGCAGCAGGACCGCCCCAAGCAGCGCCGAGGGCAGCAGGATCCGGCTCGGCTGATGCCCCACGAACGGGCGCACCAGATGCGGCGCCACCAGGCCGATGAACCCCACGGCCCCGGTCACCGAGGTCGCCGCGCCCACCGCCAGGCCCACGCCCAGCAGGGCCAGCATGCGGGTCCGGTCCAGATGGATGCCCAGGCTGCGGGCCTGCACTTCGCCGAGGCTGAGCGCATCCACCGCCCGGCCCATGGTGGCCAGGATCGCGATGCCCGCGAAGATGAACGGCGCGGCCAGGAGCACGTGGTCCCAGCTCCGCTCGGCCAGCGAGCCCAGCATCCAGACGCTCATCTCATAGGCTGCGTAGGGGCTGGGCGCGAAGTTCAGCGCCAGGGCGAGGAACGCGCTCATCAGGCTGCAGACCGCCGCGCCAGCCAGGATCAGCGTGAGCGTCGAGCCGCGCCCGAAGGCGAAGGTCAGCGCGCCCGCCCCGATGGCGCCGGCCATGCCCAGGAGCGGTGTCGCCAGGCCGAAATGGTGCTCCAGGCCGAAGTAGATCGAGAACACCGCCCCCAGCGCCGCCCCGTTGGAGACCCCCAGCAGCCCGGGTTCGGCCAGCGGGTTGCGCAACAGCCCCTGCAGCACCGCGCCCGAAAGCCCCAGCGACGCCCCCACCAGGATCGCCAGCACCGCGCGCGGCAGGCGAAGCTCGGTCACCACCAGACCGGCCAGGCTTGCGTGCGGCGAGACGATGCCGGCCCAGAGCTCGGCGGGGCTGATATTGACGCGGCCCAGGAACAGCGATCCCACCGCCGCGGCCGCCAGCATCAGGAAGGCCACGCCCGGCAGGACAAAGGGCGGCAGGACGTAGCGCGGCAGGACGTAGCGCGGCGCGGGGGTCTTCATCGTCCCGCCCTTGCTTGCGGCAGGGCGTCCAGCGCGCGCCGCAGGTCGCGGGCGGAGTCCGCCGACTGCGGCGTCCCGCAGGTGTGGGTGATGTCGTTGTAGCGGATGCGCCGGCCCGCGTAGAGCTGGCGCACCACCCGGTGCTGGCCCTCGTCGCTGATCAGCGAGGGCTGGCCCAGCGTCGCCCCGCCGTAGAGCAGGGCGTCGGGCCTGGCGGCCAGCAGTTCCTCGACTCCGAAGCTCGATTCCGCGCGCCCCGGCTGGGCGGCGATATTGGTCGCCCCGGCCGCGGTGATGATGGCGTCGGTCAGGCTGCCCTTGCCGGGGACCGCCGAGCCGCCGCTCCAAGCCACCACCCTGAGGCGTCGCGCCGGCGGATGGGCCGCGAGGTCCGCCAGCGTCGCGTCCATCTGCGCGATCAGGGCCTGCGCGCGCTCCGGCTCGCCCACCGCGTCCCCCACCTGACGGACAATGTCGCGGATGTCGGCGAAGCTGTTGGCGTCCTTCACTTCCACGACGCGGGCGCCCATCCGCCTGGCCATGCTGCGGGTCAGCGGCGCGCCCAGGCCGCTGTCGAGGATCAGGTCGGGCTTGACGTTGATCACGTCCTCCGCCCGGCCGTGGTTCAGCGCGATCCCGTCCGCGCGGCCCGGAAACAGCACCGCCGCGCCCTGCGGCGCCATGAAGGTCACCGACGCGATCCTGGCCTTGGGCGCGATCTGCAGCAGCAAAAGATCGGTGCAGACATTCAGCGACATGATCCGCTGGGGCGTGGCGGCCGCCGCGGCGGCTGGCGATCCCAGCAGCGCCGCGGCGGCCAGGCCCGTCGCCCATCTGCGCAAGGCCCGCCGCATGATCAGAACCGCGCCCGCGCGCCGGCGTAGGCCGCCCGGCCCGGAGTGTTGAAGCCGTAGACCTCCTCGTATCGCTGGTTGGCCAGGTTCTCGATCCGTCCGAACAGCTCCAGCGTCCCGTTCAGCTTCAACGCCCCGGCCAGGTTGACCAGCGCATAGGCCTTCATGGCCACGGTCCGGGCGGGGAAGGCCGAGAAGTCGGTGTCGGTCATGTCGCCATTGTAGCGGACGGTGGCGGTGAGGCTGCCCCGATCGCCCGGCGCCCGCCAGGTCAGGTTGACGCTCCCCAGGTTCGGCGGCCGGCGGATCTCCTGCACGCCGTTCTGCCGCGCGGTCAGGTGGGTGTAGGCCGCAGCGAGCGTGAAGGCGTCCGACAGCTTGGCGTCGGCGAACAGCTCGACCCCTTTCTGGGTGGAGTCCGTCGTCTCATTGCCCGTGGTGCTGCAGCTGGCGGGCGCGGGGAAGCCGGGCCGCGTACATAGCGCCAGCGGGGCGTCGAAGATGCTGAAGATCTCGTCGTGCAGGACAGAGTCAAAGTAGGTCGCCCCCAGCCGCACCCGGCCCTCGGCCGCGACGAAATCGGCGCCGGCTTCCCAGCCCTCCGACCGCTCGGGCTTCAGGTTGGGATTGCCGACGAAGGGAAAGGCCGCCGCGTTGAAGCCGAACAGCTCGGTCTGGCTCGGGCTCTTGATCCCCGACCCCGCCGCGGCCCGCAGGCGCACCCTGTCACTCAGCTTCCAGAAGCCCTGCACCCGATAGGTCGTGGCGTTGCGGAAGACATCGTTCTCGTCGTAGCGGATCGCCCCGCCGACGCCGGCGACCTCGCCCACCGTCAGGTCGTACTGACCCACGAAGCCGTCGTTGCGCACCGCCCGCTTGGTGGTGTCCGCGGCGAAGGCGCCCGGCGGATTGGTGTTCTGATAGGTCTCGCGCTCATAGTCGTAGGCCGCGGTGAACCTGTGGGTCAGCATCCCTTCGTCGATGCGGAAGGTGGTGGCGTAGGAGGCCTTCAGCCGCGTCCCTCTGTCGCCGCCGGTGTGAGTGAAGTCCGCCTCGTTGTCCCGGTTGGCGTCGACGCCCTGCACCGAGACGCTGTGGGTCCAGCGGCCGTCCAGCATGTCGTAGTCGGCCGCGACGAAGCCGTACTTGCTCACCGCCCTGGTGGAGCTGCCGGGGCTGTCGGTCGCAAAGCCCGGCGGGTTGAAGTCCTGACCATTGGAGTCCGCGTTGGTGTCGGTGTAGCGGACGACCGCGCGCAGGCGCAGGTGCGGCGTCACCTCATAGGCGAGCTTCGCCGCCAGCGAGCCCAGTTCGGAGCCGATGTTGCGGCTGCCCCCGGGGGCCACGACGAAGCCGTCGGTCTTCTGATAGCCGCCGCTCACCACGTAATCGAGGCCGTTCGAATAGCCCGCGATCCTCGCCGCACCGCCATAGGTCCCCATGGAGCCCCCCTCGGCGCGGACGCGAACGCCCGGCGACTGCCGGCCTGTCGGCGTGATGTAGTTGATCACCCCGCCGATGGCGTCGGAGCCGTAGATCGCGCTCTGCTGGCCCCGCAGCACCTCCACGCGCGCCACGTCGTCGGCCAGCAGTGTCGCGTAGTCGAACTCGCCGATGAACGGGTCCGACGCCTTGATCCCGTCGATCAGGGTCAGCACGTGGTTGCCCTCGGTCCCGCGGATGCGGACCTGGGTGAGACTGCCCACCGCGCCGGTGCGGCTGACCGCGACGCCTGGCACGTCGCGCAGCACGTCGGAGACGATGCGCACCTGCCGGTCCTCGAAGTCCTGGGCGGTGATGACGGTCAGCGACCCGCCGATCTTGTCGGCCGCCACGCCCTCGATGTCCCGGGTGCCGGTGACCACCAGGTCGTCAACGGTCGTGGGGACTGTTGCGGGTTTGGCCTCCTGGGCGAAGGCGGAAAGCGGACCGGCCGCGATGAGCGCCAAGAGGCTGGCGCCGAGGAGGTATCTGGGCATGAAAGCCCCTCCGTTGCTTGCGTCCTGAACGACAAGCAGAGAGCCTCCTTGGGCTCGCGCCCCAGGCCGACGGGCCGGCGGGCGCTGACGCGGAAAAGCGCGCCGCACCGGACCGGTCGAAACGGCTCTCCACCGCTTCTGCTCGTCGCTCAGACGGAGTTCCGCGCTCCGGATTCGCTCTGATCCGAAAGCTCGAGCGACACGCACCGACCGGTTTCCTGGCTCGCGGGTCGTCACGTCATACGCGGACCTTCCCGGGCTTTCGCCCAGTGGCAGGAGCGAGGCTGTTGCCCTCACCCCAATCGCGTATGCGCTCGCCGCTCACAGTTGCAGGGACAGCCGCAAATCCGGGGCCCCAATCTCAAAGGAAGAAAGGGTCCCGTACTGCGTTCCCGATTAAGCCCGAAGGCATCGGTGCGCATGGTAGCCGCCCGCGGATGGGCCGCGGACCACCACGGCCGAAACCTGACCGTGACGGTCGCGTCTTAGACCCGGTTCCCGGTCCTTGTCCACGCCGGCGAGGCGGCTGGAGCAGACCTAAGCGTCGTGGCCGGACCAGATATTTGAGCCGGTCATGACAATGTTGGCTAAGAACTGTGACGGGTCGGATCGAAAGACATCGTCATGAAGAGACTCCTCAAGTGGGTCGCCATCGCGATCGGCGGATGTCTCGCGCTTCTGCTGGCGGTGGGCGTGGTCTGGGAGCAGGTCGAACGCCGACTGGTGGCGACGGCCTATCCGGCTCCCGGACGGCTTGTCGATATTGGCGGCGGCCGGCGGATGCAGATCGAGTGCCGCGGCGCCGGAAGCCCGACGGTCGTATTCGAAACGGGGCTCGACTACTTCGGCGGGTTGGCCTGGACCAAGGTCCTAGGTCCCGTGGCGAAATTCACCCGCGCCTGCGCCTGCAGCCGCGCCGGGATCGTCTGGAGCGATGACAAGCCCGGTCCCCATGACGGTCTGGGCGCCGCCCACGATCTCCATGCGACCCTGGCCGCCGCCGGCGAGAAGGGGCCCCTCGTCATGGTCGGGCTTTCGATGGGCGGTCCCATTGTCAGCACCTACACCGGCCTCTATGGCGATCAGGTCGCGGGACTCGTCTATGTGGACGCCTCCCATCCCGATCAGCTGAAGCGCACCCAGGCCGCGCTTGGGAAGCTGTCCAACGACAAGGCGTCCATTCAAGACCTCGGCGGGAAGCTGTCATGGACGGGCATCCCACGCTTGGTGGCGGTCTTCGCCCGCAACAGCCACGGCGAAACCACGGCCAACATGCCGCCAAGAGCCAAGGAGATTGCCCTGGCCTATTTCGCCACATCCCTCGGGCCGATGGTGTCCGAACGCAAAGCACTGCCGATGACGTTCAATGAGGCCGGGGCCTATCGCAATCTGGGCGCAAGACCCGTCATCGTGCTGACGCATGGAAAACCGACTTCAGAGGTGCCCCAGGCAGGGGCGGAGAAATTCGAGCGGATCTGGCTCGAGATGCAGAAGGACATGGCGACCTGGTCATCCCATGGCGCGCAGAGGACTGTAAGCGACTCAGGCCACTACATCCCGAACGACGATCCGGATGCGGTCGTCGCCGCGATCCGGAACGTCGTGGACGAGGTCCGTTCCTCCAACTAGGGCGCGACGTATGGGCCGCGCCCTAAGCGACCAGCGCGTTCAGGTAGTCGAAGCCGACGCGGACGCTCTCCATCCGGGGTTTCACGAATGGCGCCTCCTGCTCGACGAAGAAGTCGCGCACGCCGGCGGCATGGGCTGCGGGCAAGAGGCGCTTCCAGTCGATGATCCCGGAGCCGATGTCGGCGGGGTCCTGGCGGAAGGCGAAGTTGGCCTTGGTCGTGGCCTTCACGTCCTTCACATGCATCTGCCGGAACCGGCGCGGATGCGCCTTCAGGATCGCGAAGGGGTCATGGCCCGCGGCCACCACCCAGCCCGCATCCATCTCGAACTGAACGAGTTCGGGGTCGGTGTTCTTCAGCAGGATGTCGAGGCCCGTCGTCCCGCCCACAGGCGAGAACTCAACATTGTGGTTGTGATAGCCCATGGTCAGGCCGTTGGCCTGCAGGACCCTGCCCTTGGCGTTCAGGAACTCCGCCGTGGCCTTCCAGTCGTCCGCCGTGATCTGGGCGGCCAGCCGGTCGCGCGCCTGCGCCTGCGTCTCTCCTGGCCTGGGCTTCGTGTCCACGTGGTCGGGGACCACGAACATCGGCAACACGATGTGCTTGATGCCGATGACATGGGCGTCGGCGATCAGCGGGTTCAGGTCCTCGAGGCTCGGGTCAGGGCCGCCGCGCTTGCCCTGCACGTGGCTGGACGGGCAGGCGAGGCCGGCCTTGTCGAAGGCGGACCGCAGCTCCTTGGCCGAACGCCCGAGATAGCCCGCCATCTCCACGGTCCGGTAGCCGATCTTCGCCACCTGCCCGAGCTGCCCATCGAGGTCGGCCCTCAGGTCGCCGCCCAGGGTGTAGAGTTGCAGGCCCACCGGCAGGCCGGTGCGCTTGAAGAACGGGTCCTGGCCCGCCCCGCCCGCCGACCCGGCCGCGAGGCCCGCCGCCGCCGCGAGCCCGAGCCCCATGGCGCTCCGCCGGGACAAATCCGTCATCTCCACACCCCTAGCTGCCGCCGCCGCTGATCGCGGCGCCCTATGGTGGGGACTCCGGGGGTCGAACCCGGACGGATCGCTCCGAGCGATTTTAAGTCGCTTGCGTCTACCAGTTCCGCCAAGTCCCCTTGCGGACAAGGCTTATCCGACCCGGGATTAGCGGTCGATAGGCGGGCCCCGCCTCAGGCGGCGAGCGCCGGCCGCCGCCGCGAGCGCAGCGCTGCGCCGACCCCGCCGAAGCCCGCGATCATCAGCGCCCACGACGCGGGTTCCGGGATCCCGCCGCTGGTGTCCAGGGTGAAGGTCAGCGGCGTCCCATCGACGCTGACGTCGAAGAACATCCAGGGATCGTTGGCCATCTGGAAGACGCCGCCCGTGAAATCGCCCCTTGGCAGGCCGCCCGGGTGGTCCCTGCCGGCCCAGGTGTTGTCAATGACCTGACCGGGCCCGAACTGCAGCGAGACCGAGATATCGTGGCTGCCCATCACGTCGCGGAAGCTGGTGACACCATCGGCGCCGGGAGCGGCGGGCAGCGGTATCACCGAGCCGTCGCCGTCCTGCACCGCCGGCAACAGGAGCCCGATCAGGAAGTTGAAGGAGCCTCCGGTCGAGGTCGAGATCAGCTGCGGATGGGCGCGGTTCAGCAGCGCGATCAGCAGGCCGTCGGACCCGTCTCCGGGCGGGTTGAAGCCCACCAGCACGCCGGGATTGAAGTCGCCCCCGTGGCTCGACAGCATGAAGCCTTTGGAGCCGTCGCCGAAGGTGTAGTTGGGCGGAAACACCGAGCCGTCGGCGGCCTTCGCCACGCCGGCCACGAACACGGTCACGCAGGCCGCCACGACGGCCGAACCCATCAGAACTCTCGAGCGCACGCCGAACATCTGCCAAGCCCTCAACTGTTGGATGAGCGGGCAGAATGCGCCTCCCGGGACCGATCGCAATCGTCCTCGCCTCTCGGGTGTTTCCCTCGCATCTGGGTTGTGTATTGCGCCCCGCGGGGCGCCCGGCCGGCTGCGTCTAGGCTGCGGCCAGGGTCGCCGGCGCGTCGCCGCCCAGGCCGGCCTCGAAGTCCTGCAGGATATCCAGCAGCTCACCGACATTGGCCTCGAGCGGCTTGCCCTTCGGGAATCTGAACCGCCAGAAGGAGGCGATGTGGCTGACCACGCCCGTCCCTTCGCCCAAGGCCACCAGCATTTCCGGCGACTTCAGCAGGAAGTCGCGGAAGGCCGTGGCGTTGCCGTCCCTGGTCAGCTCCTGGAACACCCCGTCGTAGATCCGCAGGTAGTCGGCCACCGACTTCACCTGCCGCTCGATATTGTCGTGCAGCTTGACCTTCAGGCCGCGCACCAGGGCCTCGTGCTCGTAGTCGCGCGGACCGATGGTCTGGACCTTCATCAGCTCGACCAGCACCTCGCGCAGCTTCGGCCACAGGCTGTTGAGCACCCATTTGTAGTAGAGGAAGCCCTTCCACGCGAAAATGCCCTCGCGATAGCTGTCGCCTTCCAGGCGCAGCGTCAGCCTGAGCGGCTCAAGCTTCTCGTCATTGCGGCTGGACAGCAGCGCCTCGACCAAGCGTGCGGTATTGGCCTCGTTGGCGGTGCGGCCCTTGTAGGCCAGGTCGATCAGCCGGCTGATCTCGGCGCTCACGAAGGCCTGCATCATCTCCAGGTCGCCGGTGGAGATCTCGAAGTGGGTCTCGGCCACGTCGAAGCCCCGGCGCTTCATGTGCTCACGCAGCAGGAAGGGGTCGAGCGACGGCAGCTCGTCCAGCGCCTCGAGCACGCCGGCGTCGCGGCCGAGTTCATTCGTCGTCCCGGCCAGCTCCTGCAGGCTCTCCATCCATCCCCGGTCGCCGACGAACAGCGACCGGCCCCCGAGACTCAGATCCGAGCGTTCGAACGGCACGATCAGCTTGGTGGCCGTGCGGTGACGGGTGGAGACCGTGCCGATCTCGAAGGCGCGCAGACGGTGTTTCAGGATCACCGCGGCGTTCAGCGCCGGCGCCACGAACAGCGGCTTGGCCGAATGCTCCGGATTGTCGGCATGCTTGACCGCCAGCGCCGCCAGGTTGAGCACGCGGCTGGTGGACGCCGTGCGCTCCAGGGCCCGCATGCTGCGATAGGTTTCGGCCAAGACCGTCGGCCCCCCGGGCGTTGAAGACAGTAAGTTTGAGGTACTCAGTCCGTTGAACGGTGCCACGCAAAGACGAAGGGACGATTAATCCGCGTCACACGATCGCTGAACAATTGATGTACGTTGACCCGCTCGTCCCGGCGAAGGCCGGGATGGGCGGAACTAGGCGCTGACGAAGGTCAGGCCGCCGACCCGGGCGCCGGACCGGGGCGCCAGACGCCGCAGGTCGTCGTTGGCGCTGCGCACGGGCGCCCGTGCCTCACCGGTGATGGTCCGCCAGACGTGGGTGAAGAGTTCGCGCACCTCGGCCGAGGCCTGGCCCTTCTGGTCGATTTCCAGCACCGAGCGGCCCTGCGCGAAGGCCGTCTGGTAGATCAGCCGCGAGCGGAGCGCGGTCGGGGTCACCGGCAGGCCGGCGAACCGCAGGGCCTCGAAGGCCTTCACCACCGACGGCGGCTCGACGCCGTTGCGCGACGCAGCGCACTGGTTGAGCACGATCATCCCCTCGCGGCCGAGCCGCTGGATGATCGCCACCGAGCGCACGGCGGCGGCCAGGTCGAGGTAGGTCGGCCGCGAGACCGCCAGGCAGAGGTCGGCGACCTTCACCGCTTCAGCGACATCGGCTTCCGGCGCCGCCGGGGTGTCGATGATCAAGAGGTCCACCCCGCCGCGGCGGCAGGCTTCGGTGAGCGCGAAGAGCTTCGAGGCGCTGGTTTCGAAGAGCAGGCCCGCGGCGTCGTCACGCTCGCGCAACACCTCGCCGGCCGAGCGCAGCGGATCGGCGTCGGCCAGCACCGCCTTCACGCCCATGGCGCGCGCCGCCAGCGTCAGATTGACCGCGACCGTGGTCTTGCCGGCCCCGCCCTTGCGGGACATCACCGCCAGTGTTTTCACCCGAGGCCCCCCAACAGGCCGCCCAACAGGCCGCCCAACGGGTCCCAACGACCCGGAAAAAGGCACGGGCGTCCACCCCCGAACGCTCTAGCGAACGAAGTAATGCACAGACTTATCCACAGGGCAAAATGACTTTACTGCGACAGGGGATCGCAGGTCGGCGGTGACGATCGGCTTAGTGTCCCGATTCCGAAGTTCGCAAGAGCTTGCGGCGGGCGCGGACGAACTTCGGAATCGATGAGGACACTAAGACGCCTATGTTTCTAGTGTGCTTCCTTGGAATTGAAGTTCGCTCGGCGCTTGGCCCTGAANNTTCAAATCCAGCACACTAGTGGACCGTCAGGCCAATCTGGCTCTGCATCCTCTCGAGGTTCGCGCGCTCTTCCTGCTTGCGCTGAGCCAGGTCATCGCTGGAGTAGCAGGTCTTCTTCGGGAACATGCTGCCGGTCACCGCCTCGGTCTTGCAGATCAGCCGGGGTTTTTCCGTCTTGGCCGCCTTGGCCGGCGTCGCAGTGACGGTGGCCGGACTGACGGTGGTGGCCGCGGTCGCCGCGGCCGGGGTGGTCTCAGCCAGCAGGATCGTGGCCGCGAACATCGCACTGAGGATCACTCACGACTCTCCCGAATAGCAGGTCATGTGAAGGGCATAACGGACCCGGGGGCCGATGACAAACGCCGCGCGCCTCACATCGCCGCGTCTATTTCCCGCACGCTGGCCACCCCCTCGGCCTCCAGCGCCGCGATCAGCTCC
>PLEH01000022.1 GCA_003136395.1 Phenylobacterium sp. | reverse complement strand
CGGGCTTGCGGGAGCTCGCCTAGCTTTTGCGTTTTCTATCGCCGCCCGATGGCCTGGGATCGCCAGTCGGTCACGGTCGAACCCCGCTCCGCCTACCTGCTCTCCGAACCGGCCCGCAACGTCTGGGAGCACAGCATCCCGCTGCTGGACCGCCATCGCTATTCCGTGACCTTCCGCACGCTGGCCGGCGAGCTCTAGTTTCGCCGGGTTCAGGTCTTCGGATAGATGCTTCGGTTGAGGGAGAACAACAGGGCCGAGAACTCTCACCTGCCGATCCGTCGAAGAGAGCGGAAGATGCAGCGGTTCAAGTCCCAAGCCTCCGCCCAGCGCTTCCTCACAACCTACGCCGCGGTCTACAACACCTTCAACACCCAGCCCCATCTCATCAGCCGCCCGACCCTTCGCCACTTCCGCGGCGAGGCTCACGATGTTTGGACGGCGGCGACCGCGGCGGCCTGACATCAACGGGGTAGGGGTTATCGCGACCGCTGGGGGTTAACCTGACAACACCGCCGATCACCGCAATCCGGCTCCGTCCTTTTGATTCAGATCAATGTAACGGACCGATGTTGAACCGGACAGTACAGGGCGGGATTGCAGTGGTGATCGGGAGGCTGAGGAGCGAACCCGTCCACAATGTCTCCAACGTCCAAGGTCACCTGATTCGCCGACCTACCCTCCGCCCGTTCCGGGCCAGGGTCATGGCGGCCTGGGTGGCCGCGACGGCAGCTGCATCACGATCGAGCCGGCCAGGAGATTTCGCGGCTCGGCTCAACCAGCCTGTCGACACCTGAGAGGATTGCCTATGCGTAGAGGACATCGCTTTGGCGTGGAGGCCCTGCGTCGGCGGGATCGCGTGGCTGATCGTGGCGCGGCCGATGTCTTGATGGCCTTGCGGCGGCCGGTCGAGTCTCTGTTGAGCGTCGCGCTCCGGCGCGTCGCGCGACAGCGGCCCGACGTCTTCGAACGGCTCGGCTCGTTCCAGGACGCTTCCTTCGTGCTCGCCCCGGATGAGTTGCCGGTGGCGTTCAGACTGGCGCCTCGCGGAACGTCGGGAACCGTTCGCGTCGCTCGCCGCGCCGATCCCGCGCCCTGCACCGCCCGGATCGCGGGGCCTCTCGCCTCCCTGCTCGGACTGTTCGACGGTTCGATCGACGCCGACGCCGCATTCTTCTCACGCAGCATCCGGGTGGAGGGCGACATCCAGGCCGTCATGGCCCTCCACAACACCTTGGAAGCCGCTGAATTGACACTCGCCGACCTGCTCGGCCTCGCCCCCCCGGCGAGCGAGCTGGCGAACGCCGGCCTTCGGCTTGTCCTGCGGCGGGTCGTGATCCGCGATGCCGCCGTCACGAGAGCCTGACCGTGGGATGCATCGAACTCGTCTGCCCGGCAGGTTCGCCGGCCATGCTGCGCGCCGCCGTCGAGGCCGGCGCCGACAGCATCTATTGCGGGCTCCGCGACGAGACCAACGCCCGGAATTTCCCGGGCCTGAATTTCTCGCCCGATGAGCTCGCCGAGGCGGTGGCTTGGGCGCACAGTCGCGGCGCCAAGGTTCTGGTGGCGATCAACACCTTTGCGCGCGCAGGCGCCATGGGCGCTTGGCGCGCCTCGGTGGATGCGGCTGCCGGGGCCCGAGCCGACGCCATCATCGTCGCCGACCTGGGGGTGTTGGCCTATGCGCACGCAAGTCACCCGGATCTTCGGCTGCATCTCTCCGTGCAGGCCGCGGCGGGATCGGCGGACGCGATCAACTACTATGAACAGGCGTACGGCGTACGGCGCGTGGTCTTGCCACGGGTTCTGGCGGCGCCGGAGATCGCCGGGCTCGTCCGGGACATTTCCATAGAGGTCGAAGCCTTCGTCTTCGGCGGTCTCTGCGTTATGGCCGAGGGACGTTGCGCCCTGTCCTCCTACGCCACCGGCAAGTCGCCCAACCTCTCCGGAGTCTGCTCACCCCCTGAGGCCGTGTCGTTGGAGGAAACCGATGGGAGACTTACCCCTCGGCTCGCGGGCTTCATGCTCGACCGGTTCCCGCCCGGCGCCGCCGCCGGCTATCCGACGCTCTGCAAGGGCCGCTTCGAGGCCCGGGGCGAGGCGTCCTACCTCTTTGAGGAACCGACCAGCTTGAACGCCATGGGCCTGCTGGCCGAACTTCGGAACGCGGGTGTGCGCGCGGTGAAGATCGAGGGACGCCAGCGCGGCAAGGCCTATGTTGCGCGCGTGGCGGCGGCCTTCCGGGGCGCGCTTGACGCCCTCGACCGCGGCGAGACGATCGAGTCCTACGAGCCCCTGCTGTCGAACCTCGCCGAGGGGGGGCGGGAGACCTCAGGCGCCTATCGGAAGACCTGGCGATGAGGGACAACCAGGTCGAATTGACGCTCGGACCGCTGCTCTTCAACTGGTCGCCCCAGCGCACGGCGGACTTCTACGCCTTTGTCGCTGACGAGGCCGAGATCGACCGTGTCTATCTGGGCGAGGTCGTCTGCGGGAAACGCGCGCCGCTGCTCGCAGGCGTGCTCGCCGACGCGGCCGAGCGCCTGGCCCGGGCGGGCAAGGCCGTGGTCTGGTCAACCCTGGCCCTCCCGGCCACACCGCGGGATCGTCGCGGGGTCAGAGCGCTTGCCGCGGGCCCCGGCCTGGTGGAGATCAACGACATCTCCGCGCTGCTCCATCGCCCTGCTGGGGCGCCTTTCGTGGCCGGCCCCTTGCTCAACATCTACAATGAAGGCGCCGCGCACGAATTGGTCCAGCGTGGCTGTGTCCGCCTGTGCGCGAACGTGGAACTGCCGCTTTCCGCGCTCGCAATCCTCAGCGACAGCTGCCCCGGCCTCGAAATTGAGCTGTTCGCCTTTGGCCGGCTGCCCTTGGCGCTGTCGGGTCGCTGCTACCACGCCCGCACGCATGGCCTGCACAAGGATTCCTGCCAGTTCGTCTGCGACCGCGATCCGGATGGCATGTCCGTCAGAACGCTCGAGGGACAACCCTTCCTCGCCGTCAATGGGGTGCAGACCCTGTCGCACGGGGTGCAAGTGGCCGACAGCAGGCTTGAGGATCTGCGAGACGCCGGCGTGACGGCGCTCAGGCTCTCGCCACACACGGGCGACATGGCCAAGGTGATCGCGAGCTTCCGGGCGTTCGCCGACGGACGCTTCGCGCCCGACGACCTGGCGGCCGCGGTTCAGGCCGCAGATCCCCCGGGTCCTCTGGTCAACGGCTACCTACATGGGCTGGCCGGCGTGCAATGGTCCGGCGGCCATTGAAGGCGCGCGGGTCTCGAAGGACGCCATGACGGCTTACGACTATCTCATCTGCGGCTCGGGGATCGCCGGCGCCTCCATGGCCTACGAGTTGGCGCCCCACGGCCGCGTGCTCGTCGCGGAGCAGGAGGAGCGTCACGCCTACCACACGACCGGACGCTCGGCGGCCATGTACATCGAGTCCTATGGCAATGCGTCGGTGAGGATGTTGACCGCCGCCAGCCGGGCCTTCTTCGACTCACCCGTCGAAGGTTTCGCCGACTACCCGCTGCTGAGCCCACGCGGGTGTCTGAATATCGCAAACGAAGGTCAACTCGCGGCCCTCGACGCCCTGGCCGAGGAGATCGGCGCGACCCGGGCCGAGTTCCGGGAGATCGGCGGCGACGAAGCGCGGACCATGGTCCCCGTGCTGCGACAGGAGGCGGTCGCGCGCGCCGTGTTCGAGCCCAACGCCTGCGACATCGATGCGAACGGCCTGCACGCCGGCTTTCTGCGCATGGCCAGGGCGCGGGGCGCCGAGTTCCGACTGAACGCGCGCGTCGAGCGGATCGACCGGGTGGCTTCCGGCTGGCGGGTCGGCCTTGCTGGCGGCGATACGGTCGAGGCCAGAATTATCGTCAACGCCGCCGGGGCCTGGTGCGACCGGGTGGCGGCGCTCGCCGGCGCCGCGCCCTTGGGCCTCGCGCCGAAGCGGCGGACGGCGATCCTGATCGATCCCCCGACGGACGTGCTGATCGCCGGATGGCCGACGGTGATCGACGTGAACGAACAGTTCTACTTCAAGCCGGAGGCTGGCCGCCTGCTCGCCTCGCCGGCCGACGAGACCCCATCGGAGCCGGTCGACGCCGCGCCCGAGGAGTTCGATGTCGCCCTCTGCGTGGACCGTATCCAGACGGCCGCCTATCTCCCGGTGCGGCGGGTCGTTCGCGCGTGGGCGGGGCTGCGAACCTTCGCGCCCGACCGCACGCCCGTGTTCGGATACGATCCGACGGTTCCCGGATTCTTCTGGTTCGGCGGCCAGGGCGGCTACGGCATGCAGACCGCACCTGCGGCCGCCCGCATGGGCGGCGCCCTGGCGCGCGGGCTTGGCGTTCCGGCCGATCTCGCCGACAGGGGGCTCAAAGCGAAGGCGTTCTCGCCAGCAAGGTTCGAGGCGGGTGCTGTCAGTCCAACGGCAACTCGACTCGGGCTGGCGCAATGACCCCACCCAGTCCTGGCTCTAGCCTATGACGGTCCGCCACTCAGCCAGGGCGGTTGAGCGTCGTTCGCGGTAGTGGTCTCGGCTGATGAGGTGGGTGAACTGGTTGTGGACCGAGCCATGTACGGCGGCGAATTTCTGAAGGGTCTTCACCCTGCGAGGAGCGCCGCTTCATGGCCCGCAGCGATCCTGCTGAAGAACGGACGGTGTAGCCCCAACAGTTCGTTGGAGCCGAGTGCGCCCTGGACCAAATTCCACTCGTAGACTCCAGGATCGCCGCAGTCCGTCCATCGCGCGGACAGGGCGTCGCGAGCAAGCTCGACCCCGCGCGGCGACAGCAGCAGTACGTGGCCACGGTGGTCGGTCGTCGCTCGGGTGAATAATGCTACCTCCGCGGATCCGCGGGCTGCAGCGGCCAATAGGTCAAACCCGTCGCGAATCCGCTCGCAACTCTCGCCGAGCGGAACGATGCAATGCTTCCAACCCATGGTCTACGCTCCTGTCTCACGCCAACGCCAAAAAGGGTCTTCGAGTTGCGAGCGAGACTAAGCCCCGATGGGTTGTGCGAAGCATGATCGGCGAGGTGACGAACCCTTTGGACAGTGGTGGCTGGAGCAATGTTCCGCTGTCGTGGGCAGCGCAGCGGAAGATGCTCGCGGCCAATTCGGCGGGCCCGGTTCGGCAAACCACATCGTAGAGTCTTCGCATAGGCATGTGGGATCGGCAGGGCGACCGTCTGACCGGTCGTTGGCGTGCTGGCCGATGGAACCTGTGGCGTGACTCCATCATGTGGACCTCGGAACATTGCTACGGCTTGGCGCATTTCGGCCCCGCTCCCGTTGGAGCTGAAAGGTTACGCCATGAACAAAGATCGCATCGACGGCGCCGCACGCGAGGCCCGCGGCAAAATCAAGGAAGCCACTGGCAAGGCAACCGGCAACACGAAGCTCGAAGCGAAGGGGTTCGCTCAGAAGGTCGCCGGCAAGGCTCAGAACATGATGGGCAAGGCGGAAGACACCGCTCGCAAGGCATAACTTCCGTCTGAAAAGGCGGATACACCTCTAGTGATCAGGCCGCCGGTCCTTTCGGAGGGGCGGCCTGTCACGCGGCCACTGGAGATGACGAACTTTGACCTCCGCTGAGGAGTCGAAATAGCGGAACGGGCTGGTCGATTTCGCCATCCCGGGTCCGTAGCCGGGCCCCGGTTACCGCGTCATGAAGTTTGCTTTGACAGCGCCCAGCGAATTGATCACCGCTAGGCGACTATCGCCCGACTGTGAGCTTAACGGGGCCCGAAGCCCGAAGCGCTATTGATTCCCCGAACTGCCGGCGTGGTGCCGCGGAACGGCAACCTGTCGGCGGAGGCAGTCCTGGGCTACGATCTCGGGCCGCAGAACACCGGCCCGCTCGAGGCATCGGCCGCCGCGCCATTCTAATTCGACCGCTGGTCCTACCGTGCGATAGCGTCCGCGATGGACGGTCTCAGCGACAACTATCTGCACTGGTGTCCACATTGCTGTTCGCCGCGTACGTATGCTGTTGCCCTGCCGTGGTAAATCCGGAGGCGTTACAGCGCCGTTAACGTGGCGAGCGATGCGCAAGCGAAACAGCACTGTCAAGGCAACGAAGTAGAGCTGCATTTGGGCGGATTTTGCTGGCTGCCGAGCGTCGAGAAGCCGAGGAAAAACAGCGAGGTCTTGTTCTGCGATCGACGTTCCACACAAGTAATCGCCGTTGCCTTGACAGTGCCGTCACACGTCGGCGACACGCGGTTCCACGGCCCTGGGCGATATCACGGGACACCGGAACGGAAGTCGGCGCGGTTGCGCTCAGGTACGGGCGCGAAGCGCAACACGTCAGGAGCATCGACATGAGCGAGGATCAGAAACGAGACGCTCTGAAGCAAACGATCACGCCGCAAGGTGAGACCTGTGGTGATCAGCATCTCCAAGAGCACAACGGCGATCGAGGGGGCCCGCCTGCAAGGTCCGGCGAACGGTTCGACGGCGGGACCGACGAGGACGAAGACGCAGGTGCAGGCTTTGGGGAGGGGGACGACGCCGCCAAGGTCCGCGCGGGGCGCTTGCCAGACTAAGTAACCGCTCGCATGGCTCGTCGCCCTGCGCCGCCGTAACCCCGGTCTCCCAAGCGACCGCTGCGAGCTTTTCGTGTCCGTTCCGAACTCGCGAGCAGCTCGTGGAGCGCCCCCTGACGGCGAGCATCGATCTCAACGTACGTCCGATGACCAGGGCATCCGACGCATCCTTGGTAGGATCTAGGCAGACTGCTGTTTCGACCGCGGTTTGTAGTGAGCGGCGATGTCTTCCTGCTCCGCCTCACGCACGGAGGCTGAGACATTGAGACGGGTATAGAGGTGGGTAGCGCCGTGCTTTGCGACGGCCCGCTGCCAGTCCGCCCTGGCATGGGAAAGGTCATTGGTGGCCGTCACCGACAGGACGGTGAAACCCTCCTGCTCCTCCCGCACGCAGGTGTAGTTGCCAGCAATCGGCGAATCCGCCTCTCCATCGGGCGACAACCGGAAGCGATAGCTGGCGCCCGACGCGCCCAAGAGATCGACGAAAGCTTGCACTGAACCACTCTGAGCGGCGCCAAGGCGGGCTGTCTAAATGTCGCCTCGCCTTGCGTCCAGACTGAGGCCTCGACCGTGAACGCCCGCGCGCTGACGGCGGCTGCGTCAACCACTTAGGCCAACGGTTTTGCACGATCGCTTCTTAAGCTCACGCTCCCGGACTCGGACTGGAGCGCCCTTGGGACGCATTTTCAATGTGGTCCGCCAGACGTGGCAGATCACCGACTGTGAATCGGCGCGGGGTCACGATGCCGATCGGCGTGCTAACGAATTGATTTTGTTCACGCGGTAGGGGTCAATCCGCGACGCCGATTCACAGACCACCCCGACCTTCAGGCCA
>PLEH01000191.1:38401-42218 GCA_003136395.1 Phenylobacterium sp. | reverse complement strand
CTCATCCCGGCGAAGGCCGGGACCCAGATGGGATGGCTCAGATGCGGGGTCCAAAGGCTCAGCGCCAATCCAATCAGCCACCCGGCCTTTGGATCTGGGTCCCGGCCTTCGCCGGGATGAGCGGTTATCATGGGCGCCCATGGCCTTGAACATTTCCCCCGCGCAAAAGAGCGCCCCACGGATCACCGAGTCACAGGAGATTTTCATGAAGACCGTAGTTCTCGCCGCCCTGGCCATTTCGGCCGTCGCCGGTTCGGCGGCCGCCCAACCCCCTGCGCCCCCGAAGCTCGCGACCGAGGCGCCGAACTACGTCTCCATTCCCATGCAGATCGACGTGAAAAAGCCGGCGGCCGAGGTGTGGAAGCGCATCGGCAAATATTGCGACATCGCCGAGTGGCTGCAGATCTCCGCGGGCTGCCAGATCACCTCCGGCAAGGACGGCGAAGTCGGCGCGGTGCGGACCGTCGGACGCGAGATCCTGGTGGGCAGGACCGAGCTTTCCTACACCTACACCCAGCCGGTTTACGAAGGCCGGCCCTACAACCTCTACCACGGCACGCTGGAGGCCCGGCCGCTGACGGCGAGAACCTCCAGGATCGTCTACACCTTGATGTACGACAACTCCCGCGTGCCCGGTGACGAGGCTGCCAAGGCGGCCGAGATGCAGCGTCGGCGGACCGCGTTCGAACGGGCTCTGGCCAATATGAAGATCCTCGCCGAGGGCGGGACCCTGCCGCCGCCTCCGACGCCGCCGGCGCCGCGCTGAGGTCGGAGGCCTTAGCGGCCCGCCTTGATGGCGTTCTTGTAGGGCACGCCATCGGAATCCGTCTCCGTCCAGGTGTCGCCAACGTGGTGGGCGACGGTGAAGGCGCGGCAATTGGTCGAGGACTCGCCCTTCACCGGCGGCGGATCGGTGACGGTGAAGCAGGCCGTCTGGGCGTCCTTCCAGGTGAACGTTCCCTTGATCACCTGGCCGTTCGAAAAGTGGTTCTCGAAGGTGCCGTCGGGATTGAAGAAATAGACCGTCGTCTTGCCGTTCGGCCCCGTGCTGGTGGCCGTGTTGCCATAGAGGCCAGACAGGGGATCGGCGTGGGCGGCGCAACCGAAGGCCGTGGCGACGATCGCGCCCAGGACGAGGCTTTTCATCGCGATAGGTCTCCGCGCTTTGGCCGTGACATTTAACGGGATCGCCATGGGCGAACTCAAGTTACGGCTTTGTCACGGTCCCCGCCGCCCAGGCCGGCCTGGCGCTGTCATGGCGCGGCGGGCTTGGGCAGATCGGTCAGAGCCGCGTCGCTCGGCAGCTTGGGGAACGGCGCATGCGGCTCGGCCTGGTACCAGTAGGCGACGGATGAGAGTTCGTCGTGCAGCGGCAGGTAGGTCCCGTCGCCGATGATCTTCGTGATGCTGGCGCCCTTCCAGCCGATGTTCTGGATCGTCACCTTGAGGTCCTTCTGGAACCGCACGGGATCGAGGATGTGCCAGCGGTACTCGCCATAGCGCCGGTCGCCGTCCGGCTTGAAGTAGTCGGCGTCGATATTGCGGGCCTGGGTCGCCAGGAACCCGGCGTAGGCTGAGGAATAGGAGGTCTCGACGTAGGGCCCCTTGGGGTCGTGCTTGAAATAGGAATAGGAGCCGAGGAAGTAGTCTTCTTCGCCGGTGCCCGAGATGGTCGGGAAGTCCTTGTCGCCGTCCATGTAGAACTTCACCTCGCCCTCGCCCCACCAGCCGGGGCTGAGCGCCCGGTGGCGCAGATAGGCGCCGACGTATTGGCCCCTGCCCTTCACCCCGTCGAGCAGGGTGTAGGCGCCCGCCGCCGGGTCGGCCTTTCCCATCCGGAACTGGGCGTGGAAATAGCCGGCGTTGGCCGGCACCGCGACCTGCGAGAAATCGATGGCGTAGTAGATGGTCAGCGCCTTGGCGCTGCGGTTCTCCAGCGTCAGGCGCGCGCGTTTGCGGAACGGCATCTGCCAGAAGCTGTTGAAGCCGCTGCCCGGATTGACCGCCACCACCGCGGAGTCGATCACCGGCTCGGCGCCGCGGCCCCATCCGGCGGCGAAGAAGTCGCCGACCGGCGTTTCGACAGAGGGCGTCGCTTCGTCGTCCCAGAAGATACGCAGGATCCCCGAGCGATTGTCCGCCGCCCCGCCCAGGGTCAGCCAGATGTGGTTGATCACGCCCGGGCCCTTGGCCTCGCCCAGGGTGAAGGTCGATCCGGGCGCGATGACGATGTAGGGATTGACCTTCCAGCCCCGGCCCAGGTCCTTCGCCGCGTACTTTGCGCTGCCGTCCTTGAGCTCGGTGCGGGCGCCCATGCCGGGTTCGCCGGTCAGGTTCTCCGGCCCGATCGAGCGCGACTTGGCGTCGCTGAGCAGGAAAAGGGTCTGAACCCCGGCGACAGCGGGCGGCTGGGCCGCCGCCGGCAAGGCCAGAGCCCCCGCCGCAGCCGCCCCGACCAGGGGCCCCCAGATACGCTCGAACCACCGCCTGCCCATCGCCTGCCCCCGTGCCGTCTCCAGCGGCCTGGCCGCTGGCGCCGGATGCTAGACGACAGCGCCAAGCCGCGCCAACGCCGCTTCCAGCTTGGTCTTGGCGGCTTCGGCGTCGGCCAGGCGCTCGCGGTTCTCCTCGACCACCTCCTCGGGCGCCCGGGCGACGAAGTCGGCGTTGGCGAGCTTCTTGGCGGTGCGGTCGATGTCGGACGCCAGGTTGCCGACCTCCTTGCCCAGGCGCGCGCGCTCGGCGGCCACGTCGATGAACTCGGCGACCGGCAGGGCCAGCGTCGCGCCCTCGACCACATAGGGGATCGCGCCGGGCGGCGGGGCGTCGACGATCTTCACCTCGGCGACCCGCAGCATCTGCATGATCAGCGGCGCGGCGTCCTGCAGGACCTTCCGCTGGGCCGGGGTCGCATCCACCACCAGCAGCGACGGACGGGCGGAGTTGGGCACGTTCAGCTCGGCGCGGACCGAGCGGCCCTCGGCGATGGTCTCGACGATCAGGCCGATCTCCGCGTCCGCCTTCGGATCGATCAGGCTCGACGGCAGCTGCGGCCACGGCGCGGTCATCAGGAAGCCCGTGTGGTCGCGTGGCGCACCGAGGGCCGCCGTCTGACCCCAAAGCTCCTCGGTGAGGAACGGCATGACCGGGTGCAGGAGCTTGAGGATCACGTCGAGCACCCAGGCGGCGGTGGCGCGGGTCTCGTCGCGGGCCGCTTCATCGGCCCCCCACGCGCTGCGCGCGTGGGCCCCCCTCGCTTCGCGATCCACCCCCTGAGGGGGTGGATTGGGCTCGTCGGGCTTGCCGAGCACGGGCTTGGACAGCTCCACGTACCAGTCGCAGTACTGGCGCCAGACGAAGCGATAGAGGCCCTCGGCGGCGGCGTCGAAGCCGCAGGCCGCCAGCGCCGCGGTGACCGCCTGGGCCGTGCGCGTGGTCTCGCCGACGATCCAGCGGTTGATGGGCAGTTTCACCCTCGCCGGATCGAAGCCCTCGGCGCGCTGGGCGCCGTTCATCTGGGTGAAGCGCGTGGCGTTCCACAGCTTGGTGCCGAAGTTGCGGTAGCCCTCGATCCGCTCGCGGGAGAGCTTGATGTCCCTCGCCTGCCCCGACATCGCCGTGAGCGTGAAGCGCAGAGCGTCGGCGCCGTAGTCATCGACCAGCTCCAGGGGGTCCATGACGTTGCCCTTGGATTTGCTCATCTTCTTGCCCTCCGCGTCGCGGACGAGGGCGTTGATGAAGATGCGCTTGAAGGGCGGCTGGCCATCCATGAAGTGGATGCCCTGCATCATCATCCGGGCGACCCAGAAGAAGATGA
>PLEH01000191.1:0-38343 GCA_003136395.1 Phenylobacterium sp. | reverse complement strand
AGCTGGCGCGAGATGCACCAGGGCTGGATGTTCCGCATCCATTCGAAATAGGTCTTCTCCCAGGCCTTGGGCACGAAGACCGTGGAGCCGTCCTCGATGGCCTTGATCGCGGGCTTCGCCAGCACCTCCGCGTTCACGTACCACTGGTCAGTGAGATAGGGCTCCACGACGACACCGGAGCGGTCTCCGTGCGGCACCATGTGGCGGGTCTTCTCGACGCCGCGCAGGAGGCCCAGCGCCTCAAAGGCCTCGACCACCTTCTTGCGCGCCGCGAACCGGTCCAGGCCGCGATATTCCGCCGGCGCGCTGTCGTTCACGCGGGCGAAATCGTCGAAGATGTTGATCATCGGCAGGTTGTTGCGCTTGCCGACCATGAAGTCGTTGAAGTCGTGGGCGGGCGTGATCTTAACCGCGCCGGAGCCCTTTTCCGGGTCGGCGTAATCGTCGGCGATGATCGGCACCGGCCGATTGACGATGGGCAGGCGCACGGCGCGGCCGATCATGGCTTTGTAGCGCTCGTCGGTGGGATGCACGGCGACGGCGGTGTCGCCCAGCATGGTTTCGGGGCGGGTGGTGGCGACCACGATCTCGCCGGAGCCGTCCTCCAGCGGATAGGCGAAGTGCCAGTAGTGGCCGTCGACCTCGCGCTGCTCGACCTCCAGGTCGGAGATCGCCGTCTGGAAGTGCGGATCCCAGTTCACCAACCGCTTGTCACGGTAGATGAGCTTTTCCTTGTAAAGCGTCACAAAGACCTTGCGAACCGCCGCCGACAGCCCCTCGTCGAGGGTGAACCGCTCGCGGCTCCAGTCGCAGCTCGCGCCCAAGCGCTTCAGCTGGTTGGTGATGGTCCCGCCGGACTTGGCCTTCCACTCCCAGATCTTTTCGACGAAGGCGTCGCGGCCCAGGTCGCGGCGGCTCTGGTTGCCGGCCTCGGCGAGCTGACGCTCCACCACCATCTGGGTGGCGATCCCGGCGTGGTCGGTGCCGGGCAGCCAGAGCGCGGCCTTGCCCCGCATCCGCTCGAAGCGGATCAGCACATCCTGCAAGGTGTTGTTGAGCGCATGCCCGATATGCAGCGAGCCGGTGACATTGGGCGGCGGGATGACGATCGAGAACGGCTCGGCGGCCGGATCGTCGATCGGGGCAAACCCCCCCGACGCCTCCCAGGCGGCATAGAGGCGCGGCTCGACGGATTTCGGATCGAAGGTCTTTTCAAGCATCTCGGAATTCTGGCTGGAGCGGGTCCAATTATAGGTCCGCTCATCCCCCCGGAAGCGGGGACCCAGGCTTTTTCCGTTTCAGCGATTTGGCTGGTTACGGCCTGCGAGCGCGAAGCTCAGCTAGCACAAAAACACCTGGGTCCCCGCTTCCGCGGGGATGAGCGGATATTTTGAGGCTTAGCGTACTCGTCCGCGGGCGATGCGTTCGACTTCGGCTTCGACGGTCTGCTGCACGATGGCCGGCAGATTGTCGTCCAGCCATTGCTGAAGCAGCGGCCGCAGCAGCTCGCGAACCACGTCCTCGAGGGTGCGGTCGCCCCGGGGCATGGTGATCGCCGCGGAAAGCGCGCCAAACGCCGAAGCCGCGGCGCTGGACGCCCGCTCGCCGACCAGATTCTCCATGGACACGGGCGCGGGCTGGGCGGCCGGCTCGGGAGCCGCGGTCGGGATGATGTCGAGATCGCCGTGCGTCTCCACCTTCTCGGTCAACTCCAGGGCCTCCTCTTCGACCGGGGGCGCCGGCTCCGGCTCCGCGGCGGCAACGGGTTCCGGCTCGGCGACCGCGGGTTCAGCCTCTGCCTGTGCCTCGGGCTCCGGCTCGGCCTCGGCGGCGGCCACCGGCTCCTCGGCCGGTGCGGCCTCCTCGCCTTCCGCAGGGGGGGCGTCGTCCTCGGAGATGATGCGCCGGATGGAGGCGAGAATCTCCTCCATCGTCGGTTCTTGGGAAGTCTGTTCGGACATTGGGGCCGGCCGCTCAAACGAAAAATGGATCAGTCGACCTACAGCCTAGACCATTTTCAGCCGAAGGGGAGCCGCTTCGATACGGCTACTTCTTGGGTGCGACAACAGGGGCAGCCTTGGCCGCGGCCGGCGGCGGCTGCAGGCCGGGCCCGATCGGCGCCTCGATCGGGGTGTCCACGGCCCCCGGGATCGGCGGCAGCGCCAGGGCGCGGTCGACAATCGCGATCGGCTCCTCCCACGGCACATAGCCCAGGCTGAACCGCAGTTTCCGGAAGTTCCGCTTGGCGTCGTACTGGGTGACCGCCGGGATCAGGTCGCGGGCCTCCAGCCTGCCCATGGCGGAGAGCACGGTGGCGGCGGCCAGGTATTCGTCGTGCCGGGCGGCCACGGCCGCCAGCTCGTCGTTGCGCAGCTCCTGCTCGGCGTTGAGCGTGTCGAGCGTGGTGCGCAGGCCGACCCGTTGCTCCAGGGTTGTGCCGTCGGCGGCGACCTGGGCGGCGCGCACCGCCTCGCTGGTGGAATCGATGTTGGCGCGCGAGGCGACCCACTGGTTCCACGCCTGGGTGATCTGCTGCAGCACCGTGCGGCGCTGGGTCTCGATAGTGATGCGGTCGGTGTTGTTGCGCTCCACCTGCTGGCGAATGCGCGAACTGGTCAGGCCGCCGGTGAACAGGGGCACCGAGACCACCGCCGCGCCGGTGACTTCCCGCGAATAGAAGCCGGTATCGAGGGGATCGACCTTGCCGCCGAAGCCGTAGGTGGCGCGAAGCGAGACGCTGGGCATGCGTTCGGCGCGCGCCTGAGCAACGCGCGCGCGGCTCGCCTGCTCGGCGAACACCTGGGCGCGCAGGACCGGGTTGAATTTCTCGGCGACGCTGAACGCGTCGTCTGGCGTGCCGGGCAGCATATAGGCCAGCGACGGCTCCGGCTGCAGCTCGCCGGGGTTCTGGCCGACGATGGCGGCGTAGCTGGCGCGGCTGGTGGCCAGCTGCGCGACGGCGCTCGACAGCAGCGCGCGGGCGGCCGCGAGGCGGGATTCCGACTGGGCGACGTCGGTGCGGGTGATTTCGCCCACCTCCTGCCGCGCCCTGGACTCTTCCAGCTGCTTTTGCAGCACGGTGACGTTTTCCTGCCGGATCCGCACGCCTTCCTGATCGCGGCGGACATCCACGAAGGCCTGGATCACGCCAAGCATCACCTGGGACTCGACCCGGCGCAGAGTCTCGCGGCCCGACAGGATGTCGGCCTCCGAGGCCGACACCGCCGCGGCGGTGCGTCCGCCCGTCCAGATCGGCTGGGAGAAGTTGAGCCCGATCTGGCCCGCGTTCGACCTCTGGATGCCGGAGCCCTTGGCGGGCAGGAAGACGTCGGGGATGCCGTCGCCGTTGGTGTCGATGCCCTGCCTGCGGGCAATGGCCGGGGTGCGGAATTCGTCGTAGATCGCCTGGCCGGAGAAACTCAGCTGCGGGCGAAACCCGGTCCGGGCCTGAACGTAGGTCTCGTCCAGCGCCCGCTGGGTGGCGCGCTGCGCCTGCAGGTTCGGGTTGGTGTCGTAGGCCAGCGCAATGGCGTCAGCGAGGGTTTCGGCTGAGGCCGGCGCCGCAGAGGCCGCCGCCGCGCCGGCGCAGAAGATCGCGGCCAGCAGACGTCCGCGAAGGGTCTTCGACATTCGGTATCCCCGATATAGGCGGCAGAGACTGGGTCTCTTGGTCTGGCTCTCTGTAGCCAACACTTAGCCCGCGTCACCTTAAGCTTTTTTCACCCCGGATTTTGCATCCGTTTGGCTTCAAACATCACTCTAAGGCGAATCCATGTTGCGCGGCAAAGCCGGCCATGACCGGTGGCGTGGCGTCGAAAACCTCCCGGCGGCCGACCCCGTCCTCGGCGCGCAGGTAGATGCAGGCCTTGCCCACGGGACCGTCGCGCTCGACCACGGCCAGCCGCCCACGCAAAGCTAGCGCGCCGGTCCAGGCGGCGGGCGCGTGGCCCACGGCGCCCTCGCAGACAATCACGTCGAAGGTCGCCCCGGCGGGGGCTTGCGACAGATCGCCGTCGTCCAGGCGGGTCACCGTCAGCCCAAGGTGTTCCAGCACCGCGGCGGCATAGGGCGCGGCGATCGCCAGCGCCCGCTCCCCTGGCATGGGACGGACCGACTGCAGCAATTTCGCCACATCGCGCGGCTTCAGGAGGCTGCGGCCCGGCGCGTATTCCACCTCGATGTCGGCATAGGCGAGATAGGACTTTGCGGGCGGCAGGAAGCTGTCGCGGGGCAGCACGCGCATGGCGTCGTGGATGCGCACATCGTTGACATCGGCCGGGCGCACCTGGCTTTCCACCATGTTCAGCCGGGCGGCGGCGAAGTCGGCCATTCGGAAGTCCTTGTGGGCAGGGGAAATCGTGCCCGGCTTATAGGTCCCAGCCGCGGCCCAAGGCAATCGCACCCGTTGCCCCGATCCGAGCCATCTGATAGCCATCCCGGCCCCGATGGACGCCGGTCACCGGCGTCCATCAGTGTTTGCAAGAGTTCGAGCCCCTCTGGGGCTCGCGGCGGCCTGATGGCGGAGTGGTTACGCAGCGGACTGCAAATCCGTGCACCCGAGTTCGATTCTCGGTCAGGCCTCCAACCCTTTCCGACCCCTGAGGCAGCCGCGATGCGGCGTCGGCGTCACCCGTAGCGCAGGCCCAGACAGCCGCGGGCGGCCGGGGTCGCCCCCGGCCGCCCGCAGCCTGTCAAATCGCCGGGTCAGAACGTGAAGGTGATCCGTCCGTAGTAGTAGCCGCCGTTGATCCCGAACGGGGAGAACTGCAGCGGCTCGCCATAGACGTTGTTGCCGTCGGCCGGCCGCACGCCGCCGGCGCCGTTGGACACTTCCGGAATGGCCGGGGGCCGGTGGTTGAAGAGGTTGTTCGCCCCCACCGCCAGTTTCACGCTGTCCCAGAGCTGATAGTCGACTTCCAGGTCGACGATATTGGTCACCGGGATCTTGGCCTGGGCGCCGTCGACGCCAGCCGTCGTGAAGTTGCCGGTGCCGTCCAGGCTGTAGCGTTCGGTGGTCTGGCCGAACACCGTGTCGCGCAGGTTGGCGCTCCACTTGCCCATGGTCCAATAGGCGCCCATCACCACCTTGTACTTCGGCGGCGCGGTGGTGAGCGTGTCGACGGCGTTGGCGCCGAGCAGCACGGTCTGGCCGATCGAGGCGTTGGTGACGGCGGCCGGCAGCGGGGCCTGCTTGTCGAGCTTGGTCTTGTTGTAATTGACCCCCAGCGACCAATCGACGTGGCCCATGTCGCCGAAGTCCGACGCGTAGCTGCCGGTGAACTCGACGCCGTCGGTCGTAGTGTTGGCGCCGTTGGTGAAGACGCTGATGCCGACGTAGGTGACCTGCGGGTCGAGCACGTTGCCGTGCGCCGCGATGGCCGCGAGCACGCCGGGGGAGACGACCACGCCGTTGTTCAGGCCCAGGAGGGTGCCGGTGGCCACGATGCGGCTGCGGATCTTGATCTCGTAGGCGTCCATCGTGATCTGCAGGTTGTCCATCGGGTGGGCGATGAACCCGACGCTGTAGTTGGTCGATTTCTCGGGCTTCAGGCTCGGGAAGCCGGCCAGGTGCGCGGCCGCGGAGTTGGCCGGCAGCTGCACCACCGCGAAGGTCGGGGCGACGTTGGTGGCGGAGTAGAACTCCTCCTGCAGGGTGGGCGCACGGAAGCCATTGCTGATGGTGCCGCGGATCGCGATCATCGGGTTGAAATCGTACCGGCCGGTCAGCTTGCCAACGGTGGTCGACCCGAAGTCGCTGTAGTGCTCATAGCGGCCCGCGAGGTCGACCTTGAGGCCGGCCACCGGCGACAGGGCGAAGTCCACGTAGCCGGCGTAGTTGGTGCGCTTGTGCTCGCCGGCGTCGGTCGCCTGGAAGCCCGGATAGGACTGGCCGCCCTCCTTGTAGATGGACAGCGGGTCGCCCTGGGAAATCTGGAACTTGCTTTCGCGGTTCTCGGCGCCCAGGGCGACGTTCAGCGGCGAGGCCATGCCGACGTCGAAGTCGCGGGAGACGTCGAGGTTGGTGGTCCACTCCGTGGCCTTGAAGGTGCCGTCGAAGAAGTTGCGCGGCGTCTGGCCGGTGTCGGCGAAGAGCGACGCATTGGCCGAATTGATGGTCGAGATGTCGTCCTTGTCGTGGCCGTAGGTGGTGGAGAGGTCCCAGTTCCAGCCGCCAGTAGTCCCCTTGATGCCGCCCGTGACCGCATAGTCGTCCTCGAGGATCTGCTCACGCGGCTCGAAGCCGTGCGGGAAGGGCACGGTGGTCACGCCGCCGGGGCCCGTGCCGGTCACCCGGCTGGGAAGGCGGAAATTCTCGAAGGCGGAGCCCTTGCGGTGGCCGTAGCTCCCGAAGCTGTAGAGCTCGACGCCGTCGCCCAGGTCGTAGCCGGAGTTGTAGAAGCCGTCGTAGGTGTTGGACTGGGTGTCGCCATAGATGTTGTTGACGTTCGGCGAGCCTGCCGCGCCGGGCAGCCCGGCGACGTCGATGGGGTTGATGCCCGCGCGCAGGGCGCCGTTGACGTTGAACACCCGGCGGTCGGCGCCGCCCTGGCGGCTGAAGCCATGGTATTTCTGCTCGAGGGTGACGTTCAGGAAGCCCTTGTCGCCCAGCGCGAAGCCGTCGTTGATCGACCAAGCGGCGGTGTCGCCGTCGCCCTCGAAGTACTGGCCTCCGGTGACGGAGATCGAGCCGCCATGATTGGCGCCCTTCAGGATGAGATTTACGACCCCGGCGATGGCGTCGGAGCCATATTGCGCCGCCGCCCCGTCGGTCAGGACCTCGGCGTGGTCGATGGCGCCCACCGGAATCAGGCTGAGGTCGGCGGTCGCCGCGCCCTGGAAGGAGCTCGGGTCGACGTGCAGGTTGCCCGTCGGGTGGCGGCGCTTGCCGTTCACCAGCACCAGGGTGTCGTTGGGGTTGAGGCCGCGCAGAGCGGCTGAGAGCGTCAGCGCCGCGGTGTCGGCGGCGTAGCCTTCGGCGGTGAAGGACGGCAGGTTCTGCGACAGAGCCTGGATCAGGTCGGGCTGCCCGACCCGCTTCAGGGCCCCGGCGCCCACGACCTGCACCGGCGCGGCGCTGTCTTCGGCCTTGACGCCCGTGACCCGGGTGCCGGTGACGATGACTTCCGAGACACCCACCCCGGATGCCGGTGCGTCGGCGGCTGCGGCTGCGGCTGCGGATGACAGGAATGCGGAAAGCACAATGAAGCTTGCGCCCATGTACAGGTTTTTCATGATGTGACCCCGAGAGCTATTGCCGAGCGAACGATGCCCCTCCGGTTCGAACGTCCATCCTTTCGGATGGTGCGCAAACCGCCGTTCATCGAGCGGAATGCCATGCGGCGCCGCTTACATTGTCAAACATGACGTCCGCCCCGGCGCGCCAATTTGTGACAGTCTTGCAAAAAAGGCACAACCGCAGGCCGTCGCCGCTTAACCGTGCACGGATCGCAGCGCGGCCCTAACGCACCGTCAAGGCGACGCCCCGCCCGCGAGGGTCGGCCGCCGCATGGGGCGAGCCGCCGACAACCTGGATCGCCTCGACGTCACCGTTGAACTCCTGCGCCTCCAGGCGATAGCCACGCGCCTGCATCGCCGCGCGCAGCGCCGCCGGGAATGGGGCGTAGGGTTCTGAATAGATGGTATTTTCCGGCAAGAGCTGATGGTGGAACCGCAGGGCGGCGAGCGCGGTCTTCAGCGGCTGGCGGAAGTCGTACACATCGGCCAGCACCTGGAACACCGAGGTGAAGATGCGCGAGCCGCCCGGCGTTCCGATGACCATGGCCACCCTGCCCTCCCGCAGCAGGATCGTCGGGCTCATGGAGGACAGCGGCCGCTTGAACGGCGCGATGGCGTTGGCGGCCCCGCCCACCACGCCATACAGGTTGGGCGCGCCCGGCTTGGCGGAAAAGTCGTCCATCTCGTCGTTGAGCAGGAAGCCGGCGCCCTCGACCACCACCCCGGCGCCGAACGAGCCGTTCAGGGTGTAGGTGTTGGAGACGGCGTTGCCCCAGCGGTCGACGACGGAGAAGTGCGTGGTCTGAGGCTTCTCCAGGCCTGGCCTGACCGCCTTCAGGATCGACGGCGCCTTGGGATCGATCTCCGCGGCCCGGCGGGCGATGTAGGCCGGGTCGGTGAGCGCCGCCACCGGCGTCTTCACGAAGTCCGGATCGCCGAGGTATTCGGCGCGGTCGGCGAAGACCCGCTTTTCGATTTCGGACACCAGGTGGAGATACTGCGGCGAGTTCAGGTCCACGCCGGCGAACAGCGCCCCGGCGTCGGCCTTCATCCTCAGCATCTGCAAGAGCGCGATGCCGCCGGAGCTCGGCGGCGGAGCGGTGATCACCCGGTAGCCGCGCCAGTCGCCCTGCAGGGGCTCGCGCCAGACGGCCTTGTAACCCGCCAGGTCCGCCTTGCTGATCAGCCCCTTCGTCGGCCCGCGGCCCATCTGCTGGACCAGCAAATCGGCGGTCCGGCCCTCATAGAACTCACGGTCCCCGCCCTTGGCGATGCGCGTGAGCGTGGCGGCCAGCTCCGGCTGCCGAAACGCCTTGCCGGCGGTCATGGCCGCGAAATAGCGGTAGAAGTTGGTGGTTGCGGCTAAGTCGCGGTAATTGGCCTCGCGCTCGGCGATCAGGGCCGGTGGGACCACGAACCCTTCGCGGGCCAGCCGGATCGCCGGGGCGAGGTCCCGCGCCCAGGCGAGCTTGCCGAAGCGCCGATGGGCCTCGGCCATGCCGCGGACCGTGCCGGGGACCCCGCTGGACAGCGGCCCCACCAGGCTGAGGCTGGAGATCGGCTGACCCGACCGGTCCAGATACATGTCCGCGCTCGCGCCTGCGGGCGCGGTCTCGCGGTAATCCAGGAAGTAGGGCTTGCCGTCGACGTAGAGGGTCATGAAGCCGCCACCCCCGAGGTTGCCGGCTTCGGGGTAGGACACCGCCAGGGCGAAGGCGGTAGCCACCGCGGCGTCCACGGCGTTGCCGCCGGCCTTCAGCACCTCCCGCGCCGCAGACGCGCCATAGCGATCCGGCGAAGCCACCGCGCCGGCGCTGAGCGACCGCGGCGTCGCCGCAGCCGGGCCGCACGGCGCGCCGACCAGCAGCAGGGCCAGGAGAGTGATCGAAAATCGGGTGAATGTCCGCAAGGTGTCTCCGTCCGCGCTTTTTCAGAAAGGCCGGCCTAGCTCATCAACCGCTGGGCCAGGTAGGTGTATTCGAGCGCGGTCCGCATGGCCCGCTCGTTGAGGTTGGCCGAGGCCGCGTGGCCGCCATCGACGTTTTCGTAGTAGAGGAAGTCGTAGCCCAGGTCCTTCAGCCGGGCCGCGGCCTTGCGGGCGTGCGCCGGATGGACCCGGTCGTCCTTGGTCGAGGTCTCCAGGAAAACCCTCGGATAGGGCTTGCCCGCCGCCAGCAACTGGTAGGGCGAATAGCTCTCCAGCACAGCGCGCTCCGCCGGGATCGCCGGATCGCCGTATTCGCCCACCCAGGAGGCCCCGGCGCCGATGTGGGTGTAGCCGATCATGTCGAACAGCGGCACCTGGATGACGATGGCGTTGTAGAGTTCCGGATGCCGGGTGAGCGCCACGCCCATCAATAGGCCGCCGTTCGAGCCGCCCTCGATGCCGAGCTTCTTCGGCGAGGTGATCTTGCGGGCGATGAGGTCCTGGCTGACCGCGAAGAAGTCCTCGTAGACCCGCATGCGGTTGAGCTTCAGGCCCGCATTGTGCCAGCGCGGCCCGAACTCCCCGCCGCCTCGGATATTGGCCAGCACATAGACGCCGCCTTTCTCCAGCCAGAGCTTGCCGGCGTTGGCCGCATAGGCCGGCGTCTGGCTGAGCTGGAAGCCGCCGTAGGCCGTCAGCAGGGTCGGGGCCGTCCCGTCGAGCTTCAGGGCCTTGGGCCGCACCACCCAGTAGGGAATCCTGGTTCCGTCCTTCGACGTCGCCCAGAGCTGTTCGACGACATGTTTGGAGGCGTCGAAGCGCGCCGGCGTGGTCTTCAGCCTCTGGGCCTTGCCCGTCGCGCCGTCGGCCAGCCATTGGCTGGACGGCGTCAGGAAGCTGGTCACGCCGACGATCATCGTGTCGTCTGTATCGGAGGTCGAACCGGCCGTGATCGAGGAGTCCTTCGGCAGGTCGACCGCCGCCTGGGCCCAGCCGCCCGCGCCATGGCGGAAGGTGATCAGCTTGCCCTTGACGTTGTCATAGAGCACGACCGTAAGCCGATGGCGGGTGTTGTTCACCTGCTCGATGGACTGGCTGGCGCTGGGGCGTAGGACCAGAACGCCCTTCAGGTCCGCCGGATTGGCCTTCACCGCCGCCAGGCTGAAGGCGATCAGGTCGCCCTCCTTGAAGCCCTTCTGCGGCCAGTCCTGTTCCAGCGTCACCACCAGCTGACCTTCGACATAGGCCTGGATCGTCGATTTTTTCGGCAAGTCGACCTTCCTGGCGCCCTGAGGCGTGATCAGGTGGGTCTCGCTGTTGAAGAAATCGAGGCCGCGCTGGACCATCAGCGCCGCCACCGTTCCGTCGGGCTCGCGCAGCACCACCGGGGTGACCGAGACATCGGCCTTCACACCGCGGAACACCTCCCGCGCCGCGCTGAGCGGCTGGCCGCGCTTCAGGGTCTTCAGGATGTAGGGATAGCTCGACTCCGTCAGGTCTCCCGGCGTCCACTCGGTGGCGATGGCGAGCGTGTCCTTGTCGATCCAGCTCACGTTGGACTTGGCCTCGGGCAGCCGGAAGCCGCCATCGACGAAGGCCCCGGTCTGGGTGTCGAACTCACGCACCTCGACGGCGTCCTTGCCGCCGTTGGAGAGCGAGACCAGGCAGTAGCGCTCGGCGGGCTTCAGGCACTGCGCGCCCTTGAACACCCAGTTCTTGCCCTCGGACTTGGCGAGCGCATCGACGTCGAGGATTGTCGTCCAGGCGGGCGTGGCGGTCCGGTAACTGGCGAGGCTGATGGTGCGCCAGATCCCCCGCACGTGATCGGCGTCCTGCCAGAAATCCCGCAGGGATCCATCGCCGGCGATGGCGACGGCGGGGATGCGGTCCTTGGCCGTGGCGATCTTCAACGCATCGGCATAGAGGCCGGCATAGCGCGGGTCGTTCTGCAGCTGCGGCAGGGAGCGCGCGTTCTCCGCCCTGGCGAAGTCCAGAGCCTTCGCGCCCTCCGCCTCTTCCATGTAGACATAGGGGTCGCTGATCGGGGCTGCGCCCATGAGGAAAGCTCCTGCCAACAGGGCGGCCATGGCGCGGACGATCATGATCTCTGCGACTCCCCGACGATTGGCCCCGATAGAGGGCGATGCGGCCGCGAAGCTCAAGAGCCTTTGATCTCTCGGCGTTTTTCCTGACTAGGTGTTTGCCCTGAATTGATCGGGGCGCTCAGAGGCGCAGAATGGATAAGGCTCGGCAGGCCGGCGCGGATACACGTCGATGAACAGAATGTGGTCCGCCTTCGAAGCGAGCCTTGCGGTTGACGCCAACCCGCTTCGCCGTTTCTTCCTGGGCCAGTTTCTAGCCTTGCTGGCCGCACTGACGACGCTGGCCGCCCATCTGTTCTCCGGATCGCTGTTCAGCCACTCGGTCTATCTGTTCTGCCTGCCGGCCCTGGTGATCTGCGCGGGCCTCGGCGGCTTTCCATCCGCCATGAGCGCCACTGTGATCCTCGCCGTCGGCGGCTTCGTCGCAGACGTCGATGCGCGCCTGCCCGCGCCGGAGCGGCTCGGACGGGTCGTCCTCTTCCTGATGATCGGCGCCGCTTTGGCCTATGCGGGCGGCCGGCTACGCCGCGCGGTCGAAGGCTGGCGGCTCGGACTGGACCGGCTTGAGGGCCGCACGGCGATCCTGCGCGCCAGCCTCGATGCGATGCCCGACGCCAGCATCGTGATCGACGACGCCGGGACGATCATCAACTTCAGCCACGCGGCCGAACTGGTGTTCGGATGGTCCAGCGACCAAATCTGTGGCCGGAACGTCGGAGCCTTGATGCCTCCGTCCTATGCCGAAAAACATGACGCCCAGATCCAGCGCTACGTTCAGACCGGCGAGCGCCGGGTCATCGGCAGCTCCCGGCAGGTCGACGGGCGGCGCAAGGACGGCGCGGAATTTGCCATGGAGCTGCGCATCGCCGAGGTCAGGATCGGCAAGCGGCGCTACTTCACCGGCGTGGTGCGGGACCTTTCCACCATCCGCGAAGCCGAACGGCGCTCCGATGAACTGCACGCCCAGCTGACCCAGATCTGGAGCCTGAACTCCATGGGTGAGATGGCTTCAGTGTTGGCCCATGAACTCAACCAGCCGTTGTCCGCCGTCGCCAACTACCTGCGCGCCGCGCGGACCTTGATCGCCAATCTCGAGATCGGCGACGACGATCTCATCGACGCCGTCTCACGGGCGGGCGACCAGGCGGTCCGGGCCGGAGAGATCATCCGCACGATGCGTGATTTGGCCACACGCGGGGGCACGGAGCAGAAACCGGAGAGCCTCTCGGCCATCTTGGCGGAGATCGAATTCATCATCAGCCTGATGGTGCGCGACGCAGGGGCAAGGGTAACTTACGACCTCTACCAGGGGTCGGATATAGTCCTCGCCGATCGCATTCAGATTCAACAGCTTGTCGTTAACTTAGTCCGCAACGCGATCGATGCAGTCGCCAAGTTCCCGGACCGAGAAATCAAAATCTCCACTAGGCAAGATGCAGACGGCAAGCTCCTGACGACTGTCGAGGACAGCGGCCCGGGTGTTGATACCACCGTTATGGGACGGGTCTTTCAGCCACTGGCCAGCACCAAGCCCACGGGAATGGGACTAGGCCTTTCGATTTGCCGGGCTATAGTCGAAAACCATGGCGGGCGCATTTGGGTTGAACCCAGCTCGTTGGGAGGCGCCGCGTTCAGTTTTGTGCTGACGCGGGTGGGTGCGAGTGCTGATGACGCCAGCGGCCGACCGGACCGTGTTCGTCGTCGATGACGACGCTGCAGCGCTGGATTCGCTTGTCATCTTGCTGCGCTCGGACGGACTCAACCCAAGCGGGTTTTCTTCCGCAGCGACCTTTCTGGAAGCCTTGACGCCGGAGTCCCGCGGCTGCGTCATCAGCGACGTGCGCATGCCCGGCATGGACGGCGTCCAGCTGCTCAAGACGCTGAAGTCCATGGGGTGCATGCTGCCGGTGATCGTCATCACCGGCCACGCCGACGTCACCGTCGCTGTCCAGGCGATGAAGGCCGGCGCCGCGGAGTTCGTGCAGAAGCCCTACGAAAGCGAACTGATGCTGCGCATGGTGCGCGGCTGCCTGGAAGACAACGACGACGCGGTCGACGCCAATTCCAAGCGCACCCGGGTGCTGCGCCGCATCGAGAGCCTCACGGCCCGCGAGCGCCAGGTGCTGGATCTGATCATGGAGGGGGCAAGCAACAAGACGGTCGCCTCCAGCCTGGAGATCAGTCCACGGACGGTCGAAATCTACCGCGCCAATGTCATGTCGAAGATGCGCGCGGACAGCCTGTCGGAACTGATCCGTATGACGCTGTCGAGCGGCGCGGCCTGATCTACGCCCGCGCCTAGGTAAAGCTACCTAAGTAATCGCGCCCGGATGAAATCAGGGCCGCTTTGTGTTTGATTCGCGTTTGAAATGGGTAGCGTAGCCTTCACCAACGAGCGGCCCCTGGCGCCCCGCCCCGCCAACAGCGGCGTGACTTCGCAGGCCAGCCGTCTCGATGCGATGCGTCGCATGTCGGGCGAGATCACCCATGATCTCAACAACCTCCTGGGGGTCATCCTCAGCGCCAATGAACGGCTCGCCGAAGAGCTGGGCGAAGGTGGCGAGCAGCAGAAGCTTGCGCTTCTGGCCCTGGAGGCCGCCGAGCGCGCCGCCGAACTGCTCCGCCGCAGCCTCGCGCTCGCCCAGGGCCACCCCGTCGCGCCGCAACCCGACACGGCCGATGGCGCCGAGGCGCTGGCGGCGCTCGAGCGCATGGCCGGCCAGGCCATGGGCCCAGGCGTCCGCCTGAGGGTTTTCGGCTCCGCCCTGCCGCTCCCTTGCCGAGGCGACCGTACGGGCCTTGAGATGGCCTTGCTGAATCTCTGCCTGAACGCCGACCAGGCCATGTCGGACGGAGGCCGCATCTTCGTCCAGGCCCGCTGGACCTATGTGAGCGAATCCGGGTCGCGTCGCCTGGGCCTGGCGCCCAGCGTCTTCATCGCCTTCACGGTGCGCGACACCGGCCCCGGCATGTCGCCCGAGACCCTGGCGCGGGCCACCGATCCGCTGTTCACCACCAAGCCTGAGGGCACAGGCCTGGGTCTCAGCTCCGTCGTCGACTTCGCCGCGGCTTGCGGCGGCGGCTTCGCCCTGCAGTCGCGCGAGGGCCTCGGCACCGCCGCGACGCTCTATCTGCCGGTGGCCGAGCCAGCCCTCGGCGCGGTCGCGGCCTAGGGCCATTCCCTCTCATTGAACGTCACGCACGGGCCCGCGATGGCGGGACCTTGTTCAGGCCACAGACAGCAAAAAGACCGGACGCCGCGAGGCGTCCGGTCCCTTTCGCAACCCGGTCCGTCGTATCAGGCGGCGAGCGCCTGCGGCAGGTCGGGTGTGTCGCGCAGCATGTAGCCGCCGCCCCAGACGGTCTCGATCTGGTTGCCGGCGCCGCTGGCTTCGGCGAGCTTCTTGCGCAGCTTGCAGATGAACACGTCGATGATCTTCACCTCCGGCTCCTTGAGGCCGTTGTAGAGGTGGTTGAGGCACATTTCCTTGGTCAGGACCGAGTTCTTCCTGAGCGAGAGCAGCTCCAGCACCTTGTATTCGCTGGGGGTCAGGTGGACCGGCACGCCGCCGACCTCGGTGGTGCGCGTGTCCAGGTTCAACGCGATGGCGCCGGTGCGGATAATCGATTCCGAATGGCCACGCGATCGCCGCACCACGGCGTTGATCCGCGCCGCCAGTTCGGCCTTGTGAAAGGGCTTGGTGATGAAGTCGTCGGCCCCGGCGGAGAGCGCCTTCACCTTGGTCTCCACATCGGCCGCGGCGGTCACCACGATCACCGGCGCCCGGATCTTGTCGGCCCGCAACGTGCGAAGGACCTCGATCCCGGTCATGTCCGAGAGCTCCAGGTCGAGCAGCACGACGTCATAGTCGTAGAGGCCCGCCAGCTCGATCGCGTCTTCGCCCAGATCGGTCGCGAAGACGTTGTGGCCTTCGGCCGTGAGCTTCAGCTCAATGCTCTTGGACGTCACCGGATTGTCTTCCACAAGAAGGATGTGCATCGTCAGCTCCCATGCCCAGTTAAATGATTGATTTTATTGTCGATCAGGCGATTTGAAAGCGCCACGATCTGAGACATCCGAAAGGGCTTCGCCAGGACCTCATCGGCCCCCAGATGCTTGGCCCAGCTCAGGTAGTCGCGCCGGCCGCCCGGGCCCGCGCCGGAGATGGCGATGATCTTGGGGGGCTTGGCCCGGCGGCGGATCTGCAGGATCGCGCCGATGCCTTCCATCTCCGGCATGACGATGTCGGTGACGACCAGGTCAGGCTTGTAGCTGTCCAGCAGGTTCAGGCCCTTGCGGCCATTCTCGGCGGTGAGCGTGGCGTAGCCGGCGGCCGCGAAGGCGTGGGCCATCAGGCCCAGCAGGGCCGGGTCGTCGTCGATCAGCAGGACCCGGCCGCGGAAGCGGCTTTCGTGGTCTCGCGGAACGAGGCGGACGGCGTTCATCGGGGGCGGTCTCGGCGTATTGACTTATGGTTAACGCCATAGATCACGCTGATTCGCAGGCCGCATCCTGAGACGATTACCTACGTGGATTCCCGTATGGGTAGAGTAGGTAGAACTACCTAGACGCGGGGGAAAGGTCCGCGAGACCTATTCTCGAAATGTTTTCAATGCTTCTCGCGCCAGATCGCCAGGGCGAGGCGGGGCCGCACCACGAACAGGGCGCTCCAGACCAACAGCACGCACAGGTAGCGCGGCCCCCTCTTTTGCCCGCGGGGACGGATCTGGGTTTCATAGAGATTGGCGTAGTCGGCGATCACACTCATGACGCTCTCCTCCTGGCGATGAGGAGAAGGCTAGGGGTCGCCTACGACAGGTTCGGACGCATGGGTGCGGCGCGCGATGTCGATCTGCTCGACCAGGGTCGCCCTCAGGACGTCGGGCGCCAGCACCGCCACCTTGTCGCCCCAGGTGAACAGGTGCCAGGCCAGTTCGAGCATGCCGCTGGCCCGGAACCGGACGAGCACCGAGCCGTCCGCCTGAGCCTGGACGTTCTGGTTGGCGTGAAAGCGCCAGCGCAACGCATCCTCCGCCCCGGCCGGCGTCACCCGCAGCACCACGTCGGCGGTGTCGTCCTGGTAGATGCCGAAGCTCTCGTCGGCATAGGCCTGTAGCGAAAAGCCCTCCGGCCGGGCGGCGGCCCGCTCGGCGACTGCGATGTCCCGGATGCGGTCCAGCCGCCAGTTGCGTGGGCCCTGCCCCTCGTCGGCCACCAGATAGTTCGAGCGCCCGAACAGCACCCCGAACGGGGTCACCTCGCGCAGCCGCCCGGGGGTCGCGCCGCCTTCGTAGCGGAACCGAAGGGCGCGCATCGAGAGCAGCGCCTCGCGCACCGTGGCCAGCACCGCCTCGTCCTCGAACGGCCGGGGCCCGGCCTGAACGGCGATGGTTTCGGCCTGCAGCAGGGCCTCCAGATCAGGCGCGAGCCTGCGCCGCGCGGCCGCGCGGGTGGCCGACAGCACCTTGCGTTCCAGGGACTTCAGCGCGCCCGCCCGCGCGCCCGCGCCCTGCTGGGCGAAGACCTCGGCGGCGGCGGCCAGGGCCGCCAGCTCCTCCGCCGTCGGCGCCTGGAAGAGGCCGTCCAGCCCCGCCGGAATACGAAATCGTCGGGTCGGCGGATCGTCCACCTCCTCGAGTTGCGGAAAGAGGTCGCGCACCGCGTCGCGCATCCGCTCGGCGGTGCGGCGCCCGACGCCCAGCCGCTCGGCCATCTCGTCGAGCGTCAGCCCTTCCGCCGTCGCGGCGAGCATTTGCGCCAGCTCAAGGAGCCGCCCCGCCTTTTCGTGCCGCATAAGCCTGCGTCCGATTCTGTCGCACCGGAGGAACAGAACCGAGCCACGGACATTCCGCAACCGGAGACTTGACCATGGCCTATCGCCGCTTCCGCCTCGCCCCTGCCGCCACTCCCATGGAGACCGCCGCCTACGAACGACCTGCCCTGCCCGGTTCGGTGGTCGACGCGGTCCTGCGGTTTCACGACGAGGAACAGGACCAGGGGTCGGGCCGCACCCTGCTGCGGCTCAGCGAAAAGCGCCTGCGCAACCCCGAGGTGAAGAAGTTCCTCGGCAAGCTCGCGCCGCGGGCGGCCAATGTCGCGATCCTCTGGAACGAGGATGAGAGCCAGATCATCCGGGTGCTGGAGGCCGCGTAGTGTCCCGATTCCGAAGTTCGCTCAGAGCCTGGCCTTGAAGAAGGCGAACTTCAGATCCAGCACACTCGTCAGGCGCGGCCGCTCAGGGCGCCGGCGTGCCCTCGGGCCTGTAGTTGGGCTGGTCGATGGCCAGTTGATCACGGGCCATGACCTGCAGAGCGGCCAGCAGGCCAGGCGACTCCAAGGTGAGCTCCCCTGAGCGGATTTTCGCGCACAGCTCGCTGTTGAGGCCGGCCTGGTCGCCGGTACGGCCCAGAAGCGCGGTCATCCGCGCCACGGCCCGAGCCTGGGCCGCCGGGCCAAGCGTCAGCTCACGGCCGATGGTGGCCATGGCGTTGGCCGCGACCCGGGCCAGGAAGGCGTTGCGCGGGTCGAGACTGGGGCGGATCTGGTCGATCCAGGCGCCCACGGCCTGGGCCAGCTCCTCGGTGCGCGGATGGGTGATCACAGGCCCTGCTCCAACAGAACGATAAGGTCGGCCTCGGTCTCGGAAACCCGCCGGCCGATCATCGGGCGCTCCACCGAGCGCTCAACCCCGTCGGCCCAGCTGCGGTACATCATCAGGCACATCACGCCCCAGCGCAGCGACCCCAGCATCTGCCAGAACCGCACGCGCGACAGCTCGATGGGCCGCCCGCCCGCCGCGGCGTATCCGGCCAGCAGATCAGCATAGTCGCCAAAGCCTCCCACCGGCCGGTCCGGCCGGCCAAAGCGCCAGGAGTTGGTGCAGATCCAGCCCATGTCCTCGGCCGGGTCGCCGATGTGGGACAGCTCCCAGTCGAGCACGGCGACCACGCCCCGCTCCGGGTCGAACATGATGTTGCCGTTGCGAAAGTCGCCATGCAGCAGGACCGGCTCGACCGGCGCCGGCAGGTGGCGGCGCAGGTACTGGAACGCCAACTCCAGGATTGGCCGCTCCGCGCCGCTGGCGCGGTAGACCTCTTCGTAGCGGTCCAGTTCGCCCTTGCCGTCAGAGGTCTTGAGATTGAGGCCGTCCGGCGGTGGCGTGGCGTGGATCGGAACCAGCACCTCGCCGCACTGCCGGGCCAGCTTGCCGCGCACGGCGTCGAAGCGCGGGTCGCTGACGATGCGCCGGCCCAAGGTCTCGCCGGCGACCCGTCCCATGACATAGGCCTCGCCGAGGCCGTCGGCCTCGTCGCAGAGGTGGCGCACCGGCGGCACCGGCGCGCCACTGGCGCCCGTGGCGCGGATCAGGGCGGCCTCGGTCGCCAGGCTCACGGACCGGGCGGTGTCCGGGTCGAACGGCGCGGAGCGGCGGCGCAGGATCAGGTCCTCGTGGCCGCCCGGCCCGTCGATGGCGAAGGCCCAGGTTTCCATGCTCGCCCCGCCCGACAGGCGTTCGGCGGCAGCCAGCGCGGCGCCCTCGCCGCCCAGGCGGCGGGCCAGCGGCGGCAGGGCCGCCAGCACATCGACGCTCATGTCCCGCGACTCATGACGTGGGGGAATTCCTCAGTTGGTCTAGTCTGCCCCGATCAGGCGGGCGTTCCGGCGGCTTGTAAATGGCCGCGATGGACGATCCCGTCTCAGAGAACCTATCAGGAAACGCGTTCCAGGAGCGAATGATGGACTTCGATCTGCCCCCCGATCTGGTGGCCTATCTGGCCGAACTGGACGCCTTTATCGAGGCTGAGATCAAGCCGCTGCAGGCGCAGGACGACAACGAGCGCTTCTTCGACCACCGCCGAGAACACGCGCGCACGGACTGGGACAACAACGGCCTGCCCCGCAAGGAATGGGAAGAGCTGCTGGCGAAGGCGCGCAAGCTGGCCGACGATGCCGGTCACCTGCGCTACGCCTGGCCGCCGGAGATGGGGGGCAAGGGCGGCAACCAGCTCGCCATGGCGGTGATCCGCGAGCACCTGGCGGCCAAGGGCCTGGGCCTGTTCAACGACCTGCAGACCGAGCACTCCATTGTCGGCAACAACCCCTTCATCCTGATGTTCAAGGAGTTCGCCACCAACGCCCAGTACGAGCGCGACGGCGAAAAGCTGCTCGGCGGCAAGATGCGGACCGGCTTCGGCCTCACCGAACCGAACCATGGCTCGGACGCCACCTTTATGGAGACCACGGCCGTCCGCCAGGACAAGGATGGCGAGCCCGGCTGGCTGATCCGCGGCGAGAAGATGTGGACCACCGGCATGCACGTGGCGACCCATGTGATGGTCTTCGCCCGCACCTCCGGCAAGGACGGCGACGCCGCTGGCATCACCTGCTTCATCGTCCCGGCCGATGCGCCCGGCGTGAAGGTCGAGGAGTACATGTGGACCTTCAACATGCCCACCGACCACCCGCGGGTGAGCTTCACCGACGTGTGGGTCCCCGAAGACTCCTACTGGGGCCAGGTCGACCGCGGACTGGGGCTCGGTCAGAGTTTCGTGCACCAGAACCGCATCCGCCAGGCAGCCTCGTCGCTCGGCGCGGCGCAATTCTGCATCGACGAAAGCGTCAAGTACGCCCGCCAGCGCAAGCCCTTCGGCAAGGCGCTCGCCGAGAACCAGGCCATCCAATGGCCCCTGGTGGAGCTGCAAACCCAGTGCGAGATGCTGCGCCTGCTGATCCGCAAGACCGCCTGGCAGATGGACCGGATGGAGCACAAGGAGATCGAGCGGACCATCTCTGACAAGGTCTCGATGTGTAACTACTGGGCCAACCGCCTGGTCTGCGAGGCCGCCGACCGCGCCATGCAGGTGCATGGCGGCATGGGCTATTCCCGCCACAAGCCGTTCGAGCACATCTACCGTCACCACCGCCGCTACCGGATCACCGAGGGCTCGGAAGAGATCCAGATCCGCAAGGTCGCAGCCTACCTGTTCGGATACGCTGGGCCGAAACGCGCGCAGTTCAAGGATCAGGCGGCCGCCGGCGGCGAGTTCGTCCAGCCTATCCCCGCGCGCCACTAGCGGCGGCGGGCGGGCCGTAGAGGGCGTCGAACACCGCCGGCAGGCTGTCGGGCAGACCCAGCAGGGGGCCTGAGGAGAGCAGCAGGACGACCTCGTCGCCGCTGAGCGCGCTCAGCGCGCGGGTGGCGTCCTCAGCGGTGCGCGCGGGCTCTAGGGGCACGCCGGCCGCGGCCGTGCGCGCCAGGATTTCGTCATAGCTGGCCTGGTGGTGCGTCGCCGCGCCGTGGGTCGGAGGCGGGATCATCAGCACCCGCGCGACGCCCTCGAAGACCGTGTCGTACCAAGGCAGCGCGTCGCGGCTCCGCCAGGAGAAGGTATGCGGCTCGAACACCACCACCAGCGGGCGATGTGGGTAGTGCAGCAGCAGAGCCTCGATGGCCGAGCGGGCCTTCTCATAGGACGAGCCAAAACCCTCGATGACCGGAACCTGCGAAACGGCCGTCAGCCGGTCGAGGCGCCTGCGGATGCCCGCGAAGCTCGCCACGGCCGCGGCCAGGCCTGACTCCGAGACCAGGCCGCGCTCCAGCAGATAGGCGCTGACGCCGACGATGTTCTCGATGTTGTGCTCGCCCAGAAGGCCCGTGGTCAGCGCGATCCGGCCGCCGCCGGGCCTGACGAGGGTGAAGCGTGTCGTCTCGCCGTAGACGACGTCCTCGGCCCACCAGCCGTCGCAGGCGTTGATGTCGTACCAGACGATCCGGCAGCGGGCCTCGCCGGCGATCGCCCGGATCGGGGCGCTTTCGCGGGCCACCAACAGGCCGTCGGCGGGCAGCAGACGTAGCAGTTCGCGGAACGGCGCCTCGTAGTCGGCGAAGGTCGGGAAGACGTTGACGTGGTCGTGGACCAGCGAGGTCAGGAGCACGTCGCGCGGATGGTAGAGCAGGAACTTGGATCGGTGGTCGCTCTGGCTGACCACATATTCGTCGCCCTCCAGCACCATCTGAGGCGCCGCCCCCCAGTGGCCGGTGTCGGGCAGCGACGGCGAGATCGCGCCGACCATCCAGCCGGCGTCGAGGCCGCACGACCGCAGGACGTGAGCGATCAACGCCGTGCAGGTGGACTTGCCGAACGAGCCGGCCACGACGGTGTTTTGCCGGTCCCCCGTGGCCTGGCCGACCATCTCAGGAAAGCTGGTGACCGGCAGTCCGCGGCGGCGCGCCTCGGCGACCTCGGGATTGGCCTCCCCGCCCAGCTTGGCGCTGGTCCCCTGCACCAGCATGTCCAGGTCCGCCGGCAGGTTCGCCGCATCGAACCGGCGATGGAACGGAAAGCCCAGGCCCGCCACATAGGTCGACATGGGCGGGAAGACATCCTCGTCGGAACCGGAGACCTGATGCCCTGCCTCGCGCATCATCAGGGCCGCGGCGCTCATGCCGGCGCCGGCGACGCCGGTGAAGTGGATGCGCATGGACCGCAGCTTCCTTTCCTGTCCGTTGGCCCCCGCCGCCCGAAGGACTAGCTGATCGCGCGCTGCGCTCCAATCCTGCACGGCCACGAAGCGGCGCAGTCTGTTAACTGCGCCTTAACCACGTGAGTCCAACCTCGGGGCGTCTTCCTTGAAGACACCCCACCAACACCGACTTTCAATAGCCCGGCGCTCGCGTCGGGCTCTTTTTTCGGGGGCGTCCATTCGGAACGGCCGCCCGGCTTGCGCGCGGAGGGCGGCCAACGTATACCCCCGGCCCTCGACGGCACTGATCCCGGATAGCTCAGCTGGTAGAGCAGTCGGCTGTTAACCGACTTGTCGCAGGTTCGAGTCCTGCTCCGGGAGCCATCGCAGACCTTATGGTCCAGGCGGCCAGCGGTCCGCAGACTTGACATTGGCGATTTCCAACCTCGGCGCCACGGCGCGGTCAGGCGCAGCAGTCCAGGTCTCCGCCTAGGGCTCGCGGCCCGTCTTCCTGGGGGCGACATGCGACGACTGGCCGGTTTCGCCACGCTGCTGGCGCTGAGCGCCACAGCAACGGCCCGGGCGGCGGAGGCGCCGCCGGCCAAACCCTCCGCCCCGATCAAGTCCGTCGACGAGGTGGTGGTCACGGCCGAGACACCGCCGACCCAGACCTTGATTGACCGCAAGGTCTACTCCGTCGCGGGAGACCTGCAGGCGACCTCGGGGTCCGCGGCGGAGCTCCTCAACAATGTCCCGTCGGTCTCGGTGGACGCGGACGGCAATGTCAGCCTGCGCGGCGACGGCAATGTCACCATCCTGGTGGACGGCAAGCCGTCGGCCCAGTTCACCGGTCCCAGCCGAGGCCTCAGCCTGCAGCAGTTCTCAGCCAGCGACATCGAGCGCGTGGAAGTGCTCACGACGCCGCCGGCGCAGTTCAAGGCCGAGGGCTCCGGCGGGGTCATCAACATCGTCACCAAGAAGACCCGGCGCACGGGTCTCTCCGGCAACGCCCAGCTCAGCCTCGGCGACCAGCGCCGCTTCGTCGCCGGGGCCAGCGGGGCCTACAACAACGGCCCGCTGAAGCTGTCCGGCGGCCTTGGGCTGCGCCAGGACGCCCGCGAGCGGATCACGTCCGACGACCGCCTGGTCACCGACCCGGTCACCAGCGCCCTGGTCGCCAGCGCCCAGACCCTCGACCAGCGGCAGCGCCATCTCGTCCCATCGGTGAAGGCCGCCGCCGACTATGACCTCAACGACCGCCAATCGATCGGCGCCTCGTTCAGCCATCGCGAACAGGTGGGCTCGCGCCGTTTCGAACAGCAGGACAGCTCCGGCCCGGCCGGCGGCGCGGTCAACGGCGTCTCCGAACGGGACGACACGGGCCACGACTGGAGCGCCGACACCGGTGAGGGCCTGCGGTTCGACCAGAAGCTCTGGCGGCCGAAGGAGACGCTTAGCCTCGGCCTGCAACACAGCGCCGACCACGAGCGCGAGACCAATGCCTATCGCAACACTTTCACCCTGCCGGCCACGCCCGCGACCTTCGACAGCCTGAGGCTCGGCCATGATCTGCTGAAAACCGAGTTCAGCGCCGACTACGACCTGCCGCTGGCCGCCGATCACGAGCTGAAGCTCGGCTACGACCTGGAGGACGACCGCAACGCCTTCGACACCGCGGGCGCGAACATCGATCCGGTCAGCGGCCTGGCCACGGACAATCCCAACATCACCAACCATTTCCGCTATCGCCAGCGGGTGAGCGCGGCCTATGGCGAGTACCAGACCCCGGTTGGTTCATGGCAGGTCCAGGTGGGCGTGCGGGTCGAGGCGGCGGACGCGAAGACCCTGCAAGTCTCGGGAAACATCCCCGGCGGACGCAGCGATTCCGGCGCGTATCCCAGCCTGCACTTCACCCACGAGCTGGGCGAGATGGGCAAGCTGTCGGTGGGCGTCAGCCGTCGGCTCACCCGGCCGGACCCGGAGATACTCAACCCCTTCACCGACCACCAGGACACCCACAACCTGCGGGCCGGCAACCCGAACCTGGCGCCACAGGACACGTGGTCTTACGAGGTCGGCTACAATGCCGCCGCCAAGGCCGCCAGCTACGCGGTGACAGCCTACTACCGGTCCAACCGCAACAGCGTCACCGATATCGTCAAGCCGATCAGCGACGACGTCGTGCTGACCACAAAGGCAAACCTACCTAAGAGCCGTTCGGCGGGCGTCGAACTGACCGCCAACGGCAGATTGGGCCACGGCCTGTCCTTCAACCTCAGCGGCGACCTCTTCAACGCCCAGATCGACTCGACCGCGCTCGGCGGCGCGGGCCTGACGTCGACCACCGGCCTCAACCTGAAGGCCAACCTCGATTGGCGTCCGACGGATATCGACACCGCCCAGATCTCCGTGAGCCGCCAGGACAAGCGGCTGACGCCTCAGGGGTCCGTCGCGGCGATCAACCTGGTGAACGTGGGCTACAAGCGACAGCTGCGGCCGGACCTCGCCGCGGTGATCACGGTCACCGACCTCTTCGAAGGCCAGAAGTTCCGCCGCCTCACAACGACCACGGGCTTACGCGACATCTATCTGCGCGACCAGTTGGGCCGTATCGCCTTCGCAGGTCTTGTTTACACCTTCGGCGGGCCGGGCAAGGGCAAGGCGAACAGCTTCGACTACCAGCCGTAAGGCCCCTGTCCCGCTTTGCCGGCCGCCCGGCGAGCCTACCAGACCCCGGTGTTCGGCATGGACGCCCAGGGCTCGGCCGGCGGCAGCGCCGGACCGGCCTGCAGGAGTTCGATGGAGATATTGTCGGGGGAGCGGACGAAGGCCATGCGCCCGTCGCGCGGCGGGCGATTGATGATCACGCCAGCGTCCTTCAGCCGTTGGCAGAGCGCGTAGATGTCGTCCACGGCATAGGCCAGATGGCCGAAGTTGCGCCCGCCCTCATAGGCCTCCGGATCCCAGTTGAAGGTGAGCTCGACCATCGGGGCCTTGCTGGCCTTGGCGGCGGCCTCGTCGCCGGGCGCGCAGAGGAAGACCAGGGTGAACCGCCCGGCCGCATTTACAGTTCGCGAGGCCTCCACGAGGCCCAGCTTGTCGCAATAGAAGGCCAGCGAGGCGTCGAGGTCGGTCACCCGGACCATGGTGTGGAGATATTTCACCTTCTTTTTTCCTTTTACATAGTAAGCTAGTGCGACACGAGGCCACGCATCACCGGCTGCAACCCCGTGTTGCAATAGAGTACCGCGAACCAGTCATAAACGTCGTGTCGCTATCCTGTCGGCGATTTCATTTGCAGTCGCGTAACGGTGGCATCACAAGCGCGCTAAGCCTCTAAAATGGGGTCGCACGTGGAGGCGTCGCTGATTCGCGTGGAGCTGTAGGGGGCTCAGGAACAGCTTGATGCGAATGAAACCACAGTACCTGTTCGTTATCATCGTCATGGGCGTGGTCGCGCTCTATTTCATCGTGCGCAGCCTGTTCGGCGCCGTCGCGCCCACTCCGGCCCAGGCCAAGGCCAGCACCGGCCCCGCCGGCCCACCCAGCGTCCAGGCCAAACTCGTCCCCGAGACGCTGCGGATCTATGACGTGGTGGTTCGCGGCCGCACCCAGGCGACGCGCACGGTGATCATCCGCTCCGAGACCGCTGGAACCGTGGCCGCGGCTCCAGTGCTGCAGGGCGGTTTCGTGAAACAGGGTGAGGTGCTGTGCCGCCTCGCCGTCGACGCCCGCCAGGCCGCGCTCGACCAGGCCAGGGCCGCCCAGAAGTCCGCCCAGCTGGCCGTCCAGCAGAACGAGGAGCTGGCCAAGAAGGGCTTCCGCGCGCCGACCCAGGTGCTGCAGGCCCAGGCCACGCTGGACGCGTCAACCGCGGCCGTGCGCCAGGGCGAGATTGCGCTCGCCCAGGTGAACATCAAGGCGCCCTTCTCCGGGGTGTTCGACCACCGCGACGCCGAGGTCGGGACCTATCTCGGCCCGGGCCAGCCCTGCGGGACGATGATAGAGATCAACCCCTTGCTGATCGTCGGCGACGTGCCGGAAACCCAGGCCGCCAGCATGAAGGTCGGCGCGCTCGCCACCGCGCGGCTGGTCTCGGGCCAGACGCTGACCGGCCACATCCGCTACGTGTCGCACGACGCCGACCCGCAGACCCGCACCTACCATCTGGAGGTGACCGTCCCGAACCCGAAGCTCGACGTCCGCTCCGGGCTGTCGGCGGAGCTGCACATCGGAGCCGGCTCCGGCCCGGCGCACCTGGTGCCGGTTTCGGCCATGGTTCTCGATTCGGCGGGCCGGCAGGGCGTGCGCTACGTCCTGGCCGACGGCCGCGTGGCGTTCGCGCCGGTGACCATCGTCGAGGAAACCCACGACGGCGTGTGGGTCACCGGCCTTTCCGGGCCCGTCCAGTTGATCACCGTCGGCCAGTCCTATGTCGCCGACGGCCAGAAGGTTCGTGTCGCCCTGGCGCGTTAGCGTCGCCTGGGTGATGGAGGAAGTGAGATGATCGGTGCGCTGATCGACGAAGCCATCAAGCGGCGCAAGGTCGTGCTGGGCGTCACCCTGATCGCCTGCATCTTCGGCTTCTTTTCCTATCTGGCGATGCCGCGCGAGGCGCAGCCGGACATCGACCTGCCCTACATCTCGGTGATCGTCCCCTTCCCCGGCGTGAGCCCGGAGGACGCCGAGCGCCTGCTGATCAAGCCGCTGGAGGTCCAGCTCCAGACCATCCAGGGCATCAAGCACATGAACGCGGTGGCCCGCCAAAGCGCGGCCATCGTGACGCTGGAGTTCGAGCCCGACTTCTCCAAGCAGAAGGCGCTGGACGACGTCCGCTCCAAGGTCGACCTGGCCCGCGGCCGCTTCCCGCCCGACGCCGAGCCACCGATCATCGAGGAGCAGAGCTTCTCCGACCAGCCGATCCTGGGCATCGTCCTGCACGGCCAGGCGCCGGAGCGCGAGCTGGCGCGAATCTCCAAGGACCTCAAGGAGCGGCTGGAAAGCGCGCCGGGCGTACAGGAAGCCTTCCAGAGCGGCGCGCGAGAGGAGCTGCTGGACGTCACCATCGATCCGTTGCGGATGGAGGCCTACAACGTCACGGCCACCGACCTCTCCAGCGTGATCGCGCGCAACAACCAGCTGGTGCCGGCCGGCGCGCTTCGCTCCGGCGCCGGCATGTTCGCCATGAAGGTGCCGGGCGTCGTCCAGAACCCCGCCGACATCCTGGCCCTGCCGGTCAAGAAGAGCGGCGACCGGATCGTCACCATCGGCGACATCGGCGATGTCCGCCGCACCTTCAAGGAGCCGGACTTCATCACCCGGTTCAACGGCCAGCCTGCCGTGGCGCTCGACGTCACCAAGCGCAACGGCGCCAACATCCTCGACACCGTGGCGTCCATCCGCAAGGTCGTCGCCGAGGAGCAGAAGCACTGGCCGGCGACGGTGAAGGTCGACTTCACCTACGACAATTCCGAGTTCATCGGCCGCACGCTGACGGTGCTGGAGAGCGGCATCCTGACGGCCAGCCTGCTGGTGATGATGATCATCGTGGCCAGCCTCGGAATCCGTCAGGGGATCATCGTCGGCCTGGCCATCCCGACCTGCTTCCTGATCGCCTTCCTGATGATCCACGCCAAGGGCGTGACGCTCAATCAGATGGTGATGTTCGGCATGGTGCTGGCGGTTGGCATCCTGGTCGACGGCGGCATCGTGGTGGTGGAGTACGCCGACCGGAAGATGGCCGAGGGCATGCCCAAGGAGCAGGCCTTCGCTGCAGCCGCCAAGCGGATGTTCTGGCCGGTGGTTAACGGCACGCTGACGACGCTCTGCGCCTTCCTGCCGTTCATGTTCTGGAACTCGATCTCCGGCAAGTTCATGAGCTACCTGCCGCTGACCCTGTTCTTCGTCCTGGGGGCCTCGATCTTCGTGGCGCTGATCTTCACCCCGGCCGTAGGCTCGATCTTCGGCCGGCCCACCGCCGTCGACGCCGAACACCTGGCGGAGATCGAGAAGTCCGAGCACGGCGATCCGCGCGAGATGAAGGGCTTCATGGGCTGGTACGCCCGCACGGTCTCGATGCTGGGCCGCCACCCGGGACGCACGGTGCTGTCGACCGTGCTGATCATCTTCCTGGTGGGGTTCTGGTTCGCCAAGACGCCGCACAGGACCGAGTTCTTCCTGGACCAGGATCCGGAGCAGGTGACCGTCTACGTCAAGGCGCGCGGCAACCTCTCGCCCGACGCGCAGGACGGGCTGATGAAGCAGGTCGAGGCTCACCTCGTGGGCGTGAAGGGCATCGACTCCATGTACGTGCGCGCCGGCGGCTTCTCGAGCAACGGCGGGCCCAATTCCGCGCCCAACGACACCATCGGGCGCATCCAGGTGCAGTTCGACAAGTACGAACAGCGCAAGGCGCTCGGCATCCGCGGCAAGGACATCTCCGACGACATCCGCGCCCGCGTCACGGACTTGCCGGGGATGCAGGTCGAGGTGCGCGAGCCGGAGGGCGGGCCGCCCACGGGCAAGGGCGTGCAGGTGCAGATGACCAGCCACGACCCCGCCGCCCTCGACAAGGCCGCCGACATCGTCAAGGCCAAGCTGTCCACCGACCCGCAGCTCATCGAGCTGGAGGACAACCGCACCTCTCCCGGCATCGAGTACGACCTGACCGTCGATCGGGTGGCGGCGGGCCGCTACGGCGTCGACGTGCTCGCCGTGGGCCAGGCGATCCAGTTCATGACCGACGGCGTCCTGGTCGGCCGCTTCCGCCCCAGCGACGCCCAGGACGAACTCGACATCCGGGTGCGCTTCCCGATCGACGCGCGAACGGTCGCGGCCTTCGACCAGTTGAAGATCACCACGCCGTCCGGGCCGGTGCCGGCCAGCTACTTCGTCAAGCGTGTCCCCGGCCAGCAGGTCACCCAGATTCAGCGGCGCGAGGGCCAGCGGATGGTTATCATCCAGGCCAACGCCATCAAGGGCGTCGCCGCCAATCTCAAGGTCAATCAGATCAAGGCCTGGGTCGGCAAGGCGGGCCTCGATCCCGAAGTGCACGTCAAGTTCACCGGCGCCGACGAGGAGGGTCAGAACGCGGTCGGCTTCTTCGTCGCGGCCATGGCGGTCTCGCTGTTCCTGATGTTCGTGATCCTGCTGTGGCAGTTCAACAGCTTCTATGGCGTGATCGTCACCCTCTCGGCGGTGATCCTGTCGACGGTCGGCGTGCTGCTGGGCGTTCAGGTCAACCTGTTACACACCTACGACTACATCTCGATCATCATGCTGGGAACCGGCGTGGTGGCGCTGTTCGGCGTGGTGGTCGGCCACAACATCGTGCTGGTGGACACCTTCTATCAGCTGCGCCGGCAGGGCTTCGAGGCGGACGAGGCGTCGGTGCGCGCGGCGGCCCAGAGGTTCCGGCCGGTGATGCTCACCACGCTGGTGACCGTCGTGGGCCTGCTGCCCCTGATGTTCCAGATCCACCCGAACTTCCACAACGGCCATATCGAGCTCAAGGCGCCGGGGTCGGAATGGTGGGTGCAGCTGTCCGGCGCGGTGGTCTGGGGCCTGTCGTTCGCCACCGTTCTGACCCTGGCCCTGACGCCGGCCCTGCTCGCCGCGCCGAAGGTGATGTCGCGGCGGTTCGGCTGGCTGTGGCGGCGGATGTTCGGGGAGCCGCCGGCCAAGGCTGTGAAAGTCTACGACATCCCTCGGGCCGCCGAGTAGGCGCATGGTGGGGCTGACGTCCCGCCTGGCCGGGCCGCAAGATCTCCCGGCCCTCGAGGCCGTGATGGCCGCGGCCATCGGCGAGCTGCAGCGCGGCTTCCTGACGCCGGCCCAGATCGAGGCCAGCCGCATGATCATGGGCCTCGATCGCCAGCTGGTGGCCGATGGGACCTATTTCATCGTCGAGGCCGGGGGGCGGATCGCCGGCTGCGGCGGCTGGAGCCGGCGCGCGACGCTCTACGGCGGCGACCATACGCCCGGCCGAGATCCCGAGCTGCTGGACCCGGCGAGGGACGCCGCCCGCGTGCGCGCCATGTACACCCACCCGGACTTCGCGCGCCGCGGCGTCGGCCGGCGGATTCTCGAACTCTGCGAAGCCGCCGCGAAGACCGAGGGCTTCACCCGCCTGGAGCTGATGGGCACGATGTCCGGCCGGCCGCTCTACGAGAGCTATGGGTTCGTCGCCATCGAAGAGATTCTCGACGATCGTGGCGGCGAGCCCGTGCCGCTGGTGCGGATGGGCAAGGGTATCGCGCCCTAGACTTCCCGCGTCTGCCGCCGCCAGAGCGCGGCGTATTCGCCGGTCTTGGCGAGCAGGTCAGAGTGGGTCCCGCGTTCGACGATCTTGCCGCGGCGCAGGACCAGGATCTGATCGGCGTCGGAGATGGTCGACAGGCGGTGGGCGANNGGTGGCCTCGTCGAGGATCAGAACACGGGGATTGGCCAGGAGCGCGCGGGCGATGCCCACCCGCTGGCGCTCGCCGCCGGAGAGCTTCAGGCCCCGCTCGCCGACCATGGTCGACATGCCGTTGGGCAGGCTGTCGATGAACGGGCCGAGCTCGGCGGCCTCGGCGGCGGCGCGCACCTCGTCAGTCCCGGCGCTGGGCCGGGCGAAGGCAATGTTGGCGTAGAGGGTGTCGTTGAACAGGGCCACGTCTTGCGGCACCAGGGCCACGGCGCCGCGCAGGTCGGCCTGGCGAACCTCGCGCATGTCGAGACCGTCGATGGTCACGCGCCCCTGTTTGGGGTCCAGCAGCCGCAGCGCCAGGCGCACGGCCGTGGTCTTGCCCGCGCCGGAGGGCCCGACGATCGCCGTTGTCGTGCCGGGCGCCGCCTCGAAGCTGACGTCGCGCAGGCCGACCGAGCGGGCGTCATGCCGGAAGCCCACGTGCTCGAAGGCGATCGACGCACCCTTCCCGCCCGCCGGCGGCAGGGGCTTGGAATCGGCGGAATCGACGATGTCCGGCGCCACCTCGCGCAACTCGACCATCTGCTCCATGTCGATGAAGGCCTGGCGGATCTCGCGGTAGTTGAACCCCAGCATGCCGAGGGGCTGGTAGAGGCCGCGCAGCAGCAGGATCGCCATCATGATGTCGCCGATCCGCAAGGTCCCGCCGGCGACAGCGGCGCCGGCCATCACCGTCATCGCCGCCTGCCCGAGGTTGAGGATCAGCGACTGGGCGCCGTTCAGCATGTTGAGCGAGGTGTTGGCCCGCACCGCCACGTCCACGTAGTGGTCCATGGCGTCGCTGTAGGTGGCGACCACGCGGTCTTCCGACCCGAAGGTCTTCACGGTCTCATAGTTGATCAGGGCGTCCACCGAGAGGCCGGCTACCCGGGAGTCGGCCTCGGCCCATTCGCGCCGGTGGCCGAGCCGCCAGTCGGTGATCCGGAAGGTCACGACGGTGTAGATGAGGATGGTGACGAAGGTGGTGAGCGCGAAGCGCCAGCCCAGCCGGCTCCACAACACCGCCATGGCCATGATCAGCTCGATCGCGGTCGGGCCGATGTTGAACACCACGCTGCGGATCAGGAAGTCGGTGGAGCGCGAGCCGCGATCGATGATCCGCGACAGGGCGCCCATCTGCTTGGACTGGTGGAAGTCCAGCGAGAGCGCCAGGGAGTGGGCGAAGGTCTCTACCGCCGCCTTGGCCATGGTGGCCTGGGAAACGCGGCTGAAGATCGCGTCGCGCACATAGGGGATCCAGGAGGCGAACAGGGTCAGGGCCGAATAGGCCACGGCCCCGATCACGAAGGCCGGAGGCAGGCTGTGGACGCCGCTTTCGACGGGCCCCTTCAGGCCGCTCACCGCGTCGCCCAGCACCACGGGGGCCCAGACGCCGGCAAACTTGCCGACGATGACCAGGCCCAGCGCCGCGGCGATCCGCAGGCGCAGGAACGGCGCGCCGGAACGCATCACGAGTTGGCCCAGGTCGGCCATGGAGCGCCAGAAACTGAACTTCACGCCGGCCAGCGCGGGGGTTCCGGCCATGCCGCGCATCATTCCGGGGTGGGCGAAGGCCAGGCTGTGAGCTCCCTAGTGGATCAGGATTGTGGATTGCACGCCGCCGCCCGGCGTCATCCAGTCGACCCGAAGGCCGGCGCTTGTGACTTGGCTACGCAACGGCCCCTGCGCAAGCGCCGCGGCCGGAGTGACGTGCGCGACTACAGAGTCGGCAAAGCCGTCGCCGGACACCTTGATCGCGTGAGCGCCTGGCCGGATCGGGGTCGGCGAGCCCAGTCTGGCCTGATAGTAGCCATTGGCGTTGGCCCGGCCCTCGGCGGCCTGCCGCCCGTCGATCTGCAGGATCACGGTCGCCCCGGGCGGCACGGCCGCGGAGACCAGCATTCCCCCGCCGCTGTCAAAGTCGACGGCTTGCAGCCCCGGATGCGGCGACGGATTGATGCGCTGGGCCGCGGCGCCGGCCCGCAGCAGGGCGGCCTGGCCGCCCGGCGTCACCAGGATGTAACCCTCCGCCTGGATCGATCGCCCGCCCGCGACGACCGACAGGCCGAATATCCGCGGCTCGGCGGCCGGCGGCAGAGAGATCGCCCAGCGGCCGTGCAGATCGGCGGTCGCGAACATTGCCTGGCCCGCCGGCGCCGCCAGCCGCACCTTGCCGCCGGCCGGCGCTGCGCCCGACAGCACGACGGCGCCCGCACTCGCGCGCACCGCCTCCACGCTTGGCGCGGCCATGTAGCCCGCATCCTGCGCCGAAGCCTCGGCGCCCTGTGCGACGGTCGGCGACCTGGCGCTGCAGGCCGCCAGCATGAGCACGGCGACGAGAGCACAGAGCGGACGCAAGATCAGGGGCTTCGCGGGAACCACGGTTTGGTTGAAACTCCTTAACCCAGACCATAGCTAATCGGGCTTTCGCCCCGCGCCCGCAAGCGCGCGAGTTTCCTGGAGTCGTGAGTGATGGCGCCTGTCAGCGGCAGCCTGCAATCCGTCTGCGTGTTCTGCGGTTCTTCCGACGCCGCGGACCCGGCCTATCTGCGCGCGGCGGGCGACCTCGGGCGCGCGCTCGCCGCGGCGAACCTCAGGCTGGTCTACGGCGGCGGCGGCGTGGGCCTGATGGGCGCCACGGCGCGGGCCGCGCACGAGGCCGGCGGCAAGGTGCTAGGCGTCATCCCCGACTTCCTGGTGGGAAAGGAGCGCGCGCTTGAGACCGTGGAGCACGTGATCGTCACCTCCATGCACCAGCGCAAGCAGATGTTCTTCGAGGAATCCGACGGCTTCGTCATCCTGCCGGGCGGCATCGGCACTCTGGAAGAGGTGATCGAGCTCTTGTCTTGGCGCCGTCTCGATCTGCACACCATGCCGATCGTCTTCTACAATCCCGACAACTTCTGGGGCCCGCTGTTCGCCCTCTTCCAGCACACGGTGGACGCCAAGCTGACGCCGGCGGCCTTCATGGACGCCTGGACTGTGGTGGAGCGGGTCGAGGACATCGTGCCGGCGCTGTTCGCGGGGCCCAAGGCCGGCGCGTCGCCGATGCTGGCCAGCCTGACCTAGGGGACGTTCCTAGGGAACATTGGCTTCCAGCTCGTCGAGCCAGACCCGCGCCGTGCCGTCGGAGGGTGCGCGCCAGTCGCCACGCGGCGAGAGCGCCCCGCCGGAGATCACCTTGGGACCGTTCGGCATGGCCGAGCGCTTGAACTGGCTGATCTCGAAGAAGCGGTAGAGGAAGACCCCCAGCCACTGCTTGATGGCCGCCAGGTCGTAGGCGTTGCGCACACCCTCCGGGAAGTTGGGCGGCCAGGCGCCGAGCTTCACGTCGCGCCAGGCGTGCCACGCCAAGAACGCCACCTTGGAGGGTCGGAGCCCGAACCGGGTGATGTGGAACAGGCTGAAGTCCTGCAGCTCGTAGGGCCCGACCTTGGCCTGGGTCGACTGGATGGCTCCGCTCGCGTCGGCGGGGACCAGTTCCGGCGAGATCTCGGTGTCGAGGATCGCGTTCAGGATCGCGGCCGCGCCGTCGAACTGGCCGGTCTTCATCGTCCAGCGGATCAGGTGCTGGATCAGGGTCTTCGCCAGCGAGCCGTTGACGTTGTAGTGGCTCATCTGGTCGCCGACGCCGTAGGTGCACCAGCCGAGCGCCAGCTCTGAGAGATCGCCAGTCCCCAGCACGAACCCGGAGTGCTGGTTGGCCAGGCGGAACAGATAGTCGGTCCGAAGGCCGGCCTGCACGTTCTCGAAGGTGACGTCATAGACCTTTTCCCCCTTGGCGAAGGGGTGGCCGATGTCCTCCAGCACCCGCTGGGCGGCGGGCCGGATATCGATCTCGGCGCCGGTGACGCCCAGCGCCTGCATCAGGGCCCAGGCGTTGGACTTGGTGCCCTCGCTGGTGGCGAAGCCCGGCATGGTGAAGCCCAGGATTTCAGCGCGGGGTTTCCCCAGGGCGTCAAACGCCTTGCAGGCCACCAGCAGGGCATGGGTGGAATCGAGGCCGCCGGAGACGCCGATGACCAGGGTCCTGCTCTTCGTCGCCCGCAGACGCTGGGTCAGGCCCTGCACCTGGATGTTGAAGGCCTCGTAGCAGTCCTGGTCGAGCCGGGCCGGGTCGTCCGGCACGAAGGGGAAGCGGTCCAGCGGCCGCTCCAGCCCGACATCCTCGAAAGTCGGCTGGTGGTCGAACACCACCTTGCGGAACGCCTTTTCCGGGCGTCCGGCGGTGACGGCCGCGTTGTTGAAGGTGGGCGTCCGCAGCCGCTCCAGCCGCAGACGCTCCACGTCGATGTCGGCCACCGCCATCTGGGCCTTGGCCGGAAAACGATCGGTCTGGGCCATCAGCCGGCCGAGCTCGTGAATCGAGGCCTGGCCATCCCAGGCGAGGTCCGTGGTGCTCTCTCCGGGGCCGGCGGCGGAATAGAGGTAGGCGGCCATGCAGCGCATGGATTGCGATGCGCAAAGCAGCTCCCGATCGTCGGCCTTGCCGACCACGATGTTGGAGGCCGAGAGGTTGCAGAGGATCAGCGCGCCGGCGAGCGCGGCAGTCGTCGACGGCGGGGTCGGCGACCAGACGTCCTCGCAGATTTCCGCGGCGAAGCTGAAGTCCGCCAGATCGGACGCCGCATAGACCAGGTCCGTACCAAACGGAACCCGCTGGCCGGCCAGGTCCATCGTCAGGCCGGTGACGCCCGCGCCGGGTGCGAACCAGCGATTCTCATAGAATTCCCGATAGTTGGGCAGGAAACTCTTGGGCGTGACTCCCAGGATCCTGCCCCGGGCGATCACCACCGCGCAGTTGTAGAGCGCGCCCGAATGCTCCACGGGCGCGCCGACGATCAGCACAGGCGCGAGGTCACGGCTGGCGGCGGCCAGGCCCTCGATCTCGGCCTCCACCCGCCGCAGCAGCGCGTCCTGCAGGAAGAGATCGTCGATGGCGTAGGCCGAGAGCCCGAGCTCCGGAAACAGCATCAGGTCGCAGCCGCGCGCATGGCCTTCCTGGGCCAGGGCCAGAGTCTGGGCGGCATTGAACCCCGGGTCGCCAACCGCCACCGCCGGCGTGCAGGCCGCGACCCGCACGAGGCCGTGGCTGTGGATCGCGTGGAACGCCTTGGCCCCGGATTTCGTCACAGCGGCTCGCCCTTCATCCCCCCGCCACTAGCGACTGATTTGACGCCCGGGAGAAATGCTCATTTTGAGCATATATAGGCGAAGCCTTGAGAAATGGCAAAAATCATCCCTCGCCGTCCGGGGGAGGGTGGCGAGGCGAAGCCGAGACGGGTGGGGATGTGTGGGCCAAGCTGAGAGTCAGCCGCTTGAGCGCGACTGCCCCACCCTGGCCGCTATGCGGCCTGTCCCTCCCCGGCCGGGGAGGGATGATCTCAGTCGTCGCGGTGGACGCGCTCGCGGCGTTCGTGGCGTTCCTGGGCTTCCAGGCTGAGGGTGGCGATCGGCCGGGCGTCGAGGCGGGCGACGCCGATGGGCTCGCCCGTCTCCTCGCAGTAGCCGTAGCTGCCGTCCTCGATCCGCCGCAGCGCTTCGTCGATCTTGGAGATCAGCTTGCGTTGCCGGTCGCGAGTCCTGAGCTCAAGTGACCGATCAGTCTCCGACGACGCACGATCGGCGAGGTCTGGATGATTCTCGGTTTCGCTCTGCAGGTGTTTGAGGGTCTCTCCAGATTCCCGGAGAATGTCCTCTTTCCAATCGATGAGCTTCTGCTTGAAATACTCAAGCTGACGCTCGTTCATGAACACCTCGTCCTCTGAGGGACGGTACACCGGCCTGTCAGCCAGAACTTCGGCTGCCTTCATGGACACTCCGAGCCCCCTAAACCACCCGAGACACGCGGGCGGCTTATAGCAAATGGAACATGGGTTTCAATGAGCCAAAGATGTCGCGGGCAATTAGGCCGCACGAGAAGCCTGCTCAAGCTTCGCCACTTCGACGGCGGCGCGCAGTTCGATCTCATCAAGAACCGCCTCCAAAGCGGGGTCATCGGTATTGTCGCGTTCGTCGCGGACGGCGCGGCGCAGGCGGTCGAGGTCGACGCCCGAAATTTCGCCCTCCAGGAGCGCGATCTTGAGGTCGTCGAGGGTGTCGAGGATGCGCCCGGCCCGGCGGACGGCGCGGCGCTTGCGCTCCAGCGGCGTGCCCACGTCCTGCAGGGCGAGCAGCGCCTCGACTCCCATGACCCCTTGCGTGGCGGAGACCGAGGAGGCCTGGCTGGCCCCGCCGGCGGGTTCCGACGTGAAGATGCGGAAGCTGTCGCCGCCCGCGCTGCGCGCCGGGCGTGCGCCTGAGGACGATCCGATCCCGCCTGGGCCGGTGACCTTCATGCTGCGCGCTTCAATCCCTGATAGCTCGAACTCTTGCGCCCCTTGTCGGCCCGCAAGCTTGAGGCATGGTTAATGCCGGGCAAAAACTGCCGACGGGACGCTCCCGCCGCCGCGGCACAGCGCCACGCCCGACTGATTTTCTTGAAGTTTCCGCCCCCGGCAAGCTGGCACGCTGATCGCATAGCACGGAGCGAAGCAGCTTCAACCGGTATTCCATGCGTCATCCGATCCGTCTCCTCTCCGTCCTCCTGCTGGCCGCCGGCCTCGCGCTCGGCTCCGGCCCGGCGATGGCCAAGTCGCGCATCAAGGACATCGTCGAGTTCGAAGGCGTGCGCGACAACCCGCTCATCGGCTACGGCCTGGTCGTGGGCCTGAACGGCACGGGCGACGCGCTCCGCAACGCCGCCTTCACCAAGCAGAGCCTCGAGTCGATGCTCGAGCGCCTGGGGGTCAACACCCGCGACGCGACGCTCAACACCAAGAACATCGCCGCGGTGATGGTCACCGCCAACCTGCCGCCCTTCGCCGCCCCCGGCTCGCGGATCGACGTCAACGTCTCCTCGACCGGCGACGCCAAGAGCCTGCTCGGCGGGACGCTCCTGGGCACCCCGCTCTATGGCGAGGACGGCTCGGTCTATGCGGTGGCCCAGGGAACGGTGCAGACCGGCTCGGTCTCGGCCTCCGGCGCCTCGGGCTCCACCATCTCCAAGGGCGTGCCCACCGCCGGCCGAATCGCCGCCGGGGCCAGCATCGAGAAGGAAACCGGCTTCCAGCTGGCCAGCATGTCGACCCTGCGGCTGACGCTCCGCAACCCCGACTTCACCACCGCCAGCCGCATCGCCGACGTGATCAACGGCCGCTTCCCGGGGTCCGCGGTGGCGCTCAACCCGACCATTATCGCCCTGCACCCGGTGGACGGGCAGAGCATGATGAGCTTCCTCAACCAGGTGGAGAACCTCTCCGTCGAGCCGGACGCGCCCGCCAAGGTGGTCATCGACGAGATCGCCGGCGTCATCGTCATGAGCGAGAACGTGCGGGTCTCCACCGTCGCCATCCAGCAGGGCAACCTGACCATCACGGTGCGCGAGAGCTCCCAGGTGAGCCAGCCCGCCGCCTTCTCCAAGACCGGCACCACCGCCGTCGTCCCGCAGTCCGACGTCTCGGTGGACGAGGAAAAGGGCAAGAAGTTCGTGACGCTGAAGTCCGGCGCCTCGCTCGCCACCATGGTGGCCGGCCTGAATGCGCTGGGCGTCACGCCGCGCGATATGATCTCCATCCTGCAGAGCATCCGCACCGCCGGCGCCCTGCAGGCCGACATCGAGGTGCAATGATGGCCGACCTGACCGCGCTCAGCGTCTCCCCAACCCTGCTGACGCCGCCCACAGCCGCCCCCAGCGCCGCCGAACTGGCCAAGCGCGGCCAGATCAAGCAGACGGCCCAGAAGTTCGAGACCTCGTTCCTCTCAGTGATGCTCGGCCAGATGTTCGAGGGTACGGATACGGCCGCCCCGTTCGGCGGCGGCCCCGGCGAGGCGATGTTCAAGTCGTTCCTGACCGAGGCCATGGCCAAGAAGATGACCGACGCCGGCGGGGTCGGCATCTCCGCCGCCGTCCAGCGCGAGATGCTGAAGATGCAGGGACTGCACGCATGAACGCCAACCCGGAAGACGCCGCCGAACGCGTCGAACAGCTGATCCTGCTCACCGAGCGCCTGACCAGCCTGGTGGCCGACCAGGCCAAGTCGTTCGAGGCCCGCCGGCCCCAGGATGCGGCCGTCCACATCGAGGAGACCGGACGCCTCGCCAACCTCTACCGGCACGAATCCGC
>PLEH01000225.1 GCA_003136395.1 Phenylobacterium sp. | reverse complement strand
GACCTGCGGCGCGCGCATATCGAGCCCTACGCCTGGGTCATCAACAAGAGCCTGCTCGCCGCCGGCACGCGTGACGCGTTGCTTCAGCAACGGCTGCTTGGTGAGCAGAAGCAGATCGATCGTGTACGCGGATCAATGGCGGAAAGACTGTTCTTCGTGCCCTGGCAGCCGACCCCGCCAGTCGGCCTGCCGGCGCTCGAGGAATTGTCCCATCCCGGCTCACAAGAGCCGTCGATCGTTTGAGCGGGAGACCATCATCGGGGGCCGCTGTGGCGATGGTCCGCCATGGGAGTTCGCCCGCAGCGTCGGCCAAACTCTGTTCCGCGGCCGCAACCTACGCCTCCTCCCAGAAGGGGATATCGATCAGCGCGCAGCGGGATACAGCCAGCGCGAAGCCGTGCGCGCGAGAAGCGGCATAACAACGTAGGTCATAGCCAAAACCAGTACCGCGCTGGTAACCGCTGTGCGAACAAGAAACGGATATCCCAGCAACAAGGGCGCCAAGACGAAAAGCGCCAGGCTGACGAGCGGCCAAATACCGATCCACGTCAGAAACGCCATACGATGTCGTGAGGGTGGTGATTGCGAGGGTATGTCAAACCAAGCTTCCAGGCCGGTCAGCCGCCGAGATCCCGCACCGCTCGCGATCGCTTCGGCGCGCATGGCGAGCGTCCGTCGCTCCTCGGACTCCTCACAGGTTCGCAGCGCTCCTTCGTCGGCGAAACGATAGACGATGTGATAGAGGCGTCCCGCGGGCGTAGGCGGCCCACGCAATATTTCGGCCGACACGCGCCCGTAGGTCCGAGCGGCGGCGATCAGTTCCGCCAATATGGTCTCAAATGACCGACAGTTCTTCGCCGGCACGAAGCGCGACAGTACGATCGTCACTTGCTCCTCGCTCACGACGATCGACGTGTCTTCAGGACAGACGCGCCCCTTTCACCTACCTCCAGCCTCACAAGCTTCGCATCCTGGAGCTTGCCCTGATACGGGGCAAACAGCCCACCGCTCGTGGTTACGTATAGTGATTCCATGTCTTTCGCCGTGCGGCCGAAGGCGCAGGCCGTGCTGCCCACAACGCCTTCCGCGGGGCCAGCGAGCGTCGTTCGCTCGCCATCGGCATTCAGCCGCATCACCGTCTGAACCGGATGCGTGGCGATGTACATGGCCCCGGATTCGGCGAAGGCAAAATCATCGGCTCGCAGCCTATCCGCAAAAACGGAGAGTGAACCTGGCACACCGTTCGCGTCCACGAGCGCATCAAATATCTTGTTGCTATCCGTCATCGAGATGTAGGCGTGGCTGCGCCAGAGTTTGATCCCATTCGCCCCAGGCATCTGCGGTGACGTCGGCCGCAGCCTTTCGTCGGCGAGCCACGTGCGCCACGTCGGCTCTTTCATGTCAACGCTCAGGATCCGCCCGGTAAGGCTCTCGCAGACCAGAAGCGATCGACCGCAGGGTGTGCAACCGTTCATGAACAAAGCGTCGGTGATTTCCACCCACGGCTCGAACGAGCCGTCAGGATTCACTCGCCACACGTAGCCGGGCGTCTGCCCAACCGCGCCGCCGGTGGCCCACAGCCATCCTTCGGCGTCAAACGCCAGTCCCGCGACCGGGGCGGGCAATTCGGCAAAAGTCCTTACCGAGTCGGTCGATGGGCAGTAGCGCTCGATTCGGTTGTGCGTGTGAAGACTCACGAATACGTCGCCAACATCCGAGACCGCGAGATTTTCGGCGAAATGCCCTGCAGGCCACGAGGCCACGATCGTGCTTGAAACCGGCCTCCACGCCCCGCCGTCATGGCCAGGAAAGGTTTCGGGGTTGCCCAAAACAGACATCTGTCGCCTTCCTGCCGCGGCCGCCGGCCGAGTACGGCAACCTGCTGCGCGACTACCGATTGGCGAAATCGAATAGGAGCAGTACGGCTCGCGGTGCTGCCGCCACTGCGCGGAAAATGATTACACCAGAGCCAACATTCAGGATATTGAATTGGATTGATGACCGATATAATGGATATGAAACTCCGGAGACTCGACCTCGGGCTCCTGCTGGTGTTCCAGGAGGTGTACCGGCGCGGCCGTTCCACGGCGGCCGCGGAGCGCCTCCGTCTTAGCCAGCCTGCGGTAAGTCACGCGCTCGGACGCCTGCGGGAGTTGTTCGGCGACCCGCTGTTCGTGCGTCGCCCGAACGGCATGCAACCGACAGCCCGGGCGGTGGAGATCGCACCCAGGGTGGATGCGCTGCTGGCGCTTGCGCGGCCGGACATGGCCGCCGTCGACGTCCTGATCCGCCGGCATATGGATTCACCCGTGCCGGTGATCCCGGCGCTCGCAGACCACCTGATCGCCGGCTCCGCCAAGCGCCTGCGCCCGCTCCTGACCGTCGCCGCCGCCCGTCTGGCCGGGGCCCGCGACGACGCCTGCCTGAAGCTCGCCGCGGCCGTGGAGTTCATCCACACCGCCACCCTGCTGCACGACGACGTGGTAGATTCCTCCCAGCTGCGCCGTGGCCGGGTCGCCGCCCACCTGATCTGGGGCGCGCCGTCCTCGGTGCTGGTCGGCGACTTCCTGTTCGCGCGCGCCTTCGAGCTGATGGTCGGCGCGAGCTCCATGCCGGCGCTGGAGATTCTCGCCCGCGCCAGCCGCGTGATCGCCGAGGGCGAGGTGCTGCAACTGACCCGCGCCCACGACCTCGACCTCTCCCAGGAGGTCTACCTCGAGATCATCCGCGCCAAGACCGCCGAGCTGTTCGCCGCCGCCGCCGAGGCCGGCGCGGTCTCCGCCGGCGCCACGCCCGAGCGTTGCCGGGCGCTGCGCAAATACGGCCAGGATCTGGGGATCGCCTTCCAGCTCGTCGATGACGCGCTCGACTACTCCGGCGACAGCGCCGCACTGGGCAAGAACCCCGGCGACGACTTCCGCGAAGGCAAGGCGACCCTGCCGCTGCTCTTGGCCATGGCCCGCTCGGGCCCCGCCGAGCGCGAGTTCTGGATCCGCACCGTGGACCGGCTCGAACAGACCGAGGCCGACTTCACCCGCACCTGCGATCTGATGCGCGCCACCGGCGCTCTGGACGCCACCCTGGACCTGGCCGCCAACTATGCGCTCAGCGCCAAGGCGGCGCTGGCCGACTTCGGCGCCAACCCCTGGCGCCCCGCGCTGGAAGACCTCGCCGACTTCGCGGTGGCGCGGCTCGCCTAGGCCTCGTCGAACGGGTGCGGCAGGCGGCCGGCCTTGAAGATGATCACCGGGTTTTCGTCATAGTCGCCGAGCTCGGTGTCGGCCGTGGCCGAGAACGCCACCACGCCGACCCGCAAGGGCGCCAGCCGTTCGGCCTTACGGCGCGCTTCCTCGGCGGTCTTGCAGCCCACCTGCTGCTCGGCCTTCAGCGCCTTGCCGCGCCCGGCGATGTAGGACTGCAGAATGTAGACGGTCTCGCTGGCCATGCCCCACCCACGCGCCCCGCGGCGAGTCCCGTCAATGGCTCTAACCCTCGATGCCGGCCCACTGCAGGCCGCCCGCCAACGCCGCCGCCGCATAATCCACCTGCAGGACCCGCCGTCGGGAAGGCGTCTTCGCACGCTCGGAGGCGTGCAGGATCGGAGTCGAGTAGGCCCAGACGTCGCCAACCTGCGCCAGGCAGACCATCAGCGGATGCTTCGCCGCCCGCGCAGCCGCCTCGCCCGCCGAAACGCGGCCCAGGTGGTGCGAGCCCAGGGCGACCTTCAGCGGTGCGTTGTCGGCGCCGCAGGGGTCGAGGTGGAGCCGCAGTGTCGCCATGCCTTCCAGCACGGCGATTGGCGGCGCGACATGCTGCAGGCCATCCTTGCGCGACCAGGGGCCGAAACCGTCGACCTCCCGCCGCTCTCGCACGACGATTGTCCGATCCTGGTGCCAGGCTACGGCCCAGTTCGCTTCAGAGGTCTTGTCGAACAAGACCGCGCGGACCGGAGTGGCCGCCTCACCGATCAGCGACTTTGCAGCCTGCGTCGCCGTCTCCAGGAGTGTGGTGAGACCGGCATTGCGAAGCCGCGCGCCCGGCCCGTTGCCGGCGAGCGCGCTAAGAGCCTCAACCTGGGTCGCACTCAAGAGGCCGGCGAGGCGCAGCGCGCCATCGCGCCGGAAGGCCTCCACGTCCACGGATCACCCCGGCCCGATCATGTCCTCCGGCCGCACCCAGGCGTCGAACTCCTCGTTGGTCACATAGCCGCCGCCCACCGCCTCTTCGCGCAGCGTTGTGCCGTTGGCGTGGGCCGTCTTGGCGATCTTGGCGGCCTTGTCATAGCCGATGTGCTCCTTGAGCGAGGTCACCAGCATCAGGCTGCGCTCGAGGTTGGCCTTGATGTTGTCCTCGCGGGCCTCGATGCCGACCACCATGTTGTCGGTGAAGCTGACCGTGGCGTCGGCCAGGAGGCGGCAGGACTGCAGGAAGTTGTAGGCCATCACCGGGTTGTAGACGTTGAGCTCGAACTGGCCCTGGGAGCCTGCGAACCCCATCGTCGTCTGGTTTCCCATCACGTGCGCGCAGACCATGGTGAGCGCCTCGGCCTGGGTCGGGTTGACCTTGCCCGGCATGATCGACGAGCCCGGCTCGTTTTCCGGGAGCGAAAGCTCGCCCAGCCCCGCGCGGGGGCCTGAGCCCAGATAGCGGATGTCATTGGCGATCTTGAAGAGGGCTGCGGCCGTCGCCGTCAGCGCCCCGTGGCTGAACACCATGGCGTCGTGGGCGGCCAGGGCCTCGAACTTGTTGGGGGCGGTGACGAACGGCAGGCGGGAGATCGCCGCGATCCGCTCGGCCACCTTCTCGGCGAAGCCCACCGGCGCGGTCAGGCCCGTGCCCACCGCCGTGCCGCCCTGGGCCAGCTCATAGAGGCCATAGAGGGTCTCCTTCAGCCGGCGCGCCGACATCGCGGTCTGGTGCGCGTAGCCGCCGAACTCCTGGCCCAGGGTCAGCGGGGTGGCGTCCTGGAGGTGGGTGCGGCCGATCTTGATGATGTGGGCGAAGGCCTTGCTCTTGGCCGTCAGCGCCGTGTGCAGGTGGGCGAGCGCCGGCATGACGGACCGCGACACCTCCTCGGCGCAGGCGATGTGCATGGCCGTGGGATAGGTGTCGTTGGACGACTGGCTCATGTTGACGTGGTCGTTGGGGTGCACCGGGGTCTTGGAGCCCATGACCCCGCCCATCATCTCGATCGCCCGGTTCGAGATCACCTCGTTGGCGTTCATGTTCGACTGGGTGCCCGAGCCGGTCTGCCAGACCACCAGCGGGAAATGGTCGTCGAGCTTGCCGTCGATCACCTCCTGGGCGGCGGCCACGATGAACTCGGCGAGCTTGGGGTCGAGCTTGCCGAGCGCCACATTGGCCTCCGCCGCCGCGCGTTTGACGACGCCGAGCGCGCGGACGACCGGAATCGGCTGTTTTTCCCAGCCGATCTTGAAGTTCTGCAGCGACCGCTGGGTCTGGGCGCCCCAGTAGCGGTCCGCGGGGACCTGGATGGGGCCGAAGGTGTCGGTCTCGGTGCGGGTGGCGGTCATAAGGCAAGTCCCAGATAGCGTTGCGGCGGGTCTAGCTCCGCAACCTTTGCGCGGCAACGGGGCGGCGATATAGGGGAGAGGTCACACCCCCGGAGCCAAACCCATGCTCGTCGCCACCACCAGCGAGATCGCAGGTTACAGGATCGCCTCCCATATCGGCATGGTCAGGGGCGTCACTGTCCGCTCGCGCAGCGTGATCGGCAACTTCGCCGGCGGCCTGCAGTCGATCTTCGGGGGCAACCTGACGATCTACTCCGACCTGGCCGACCACGCCCGCCAGGAGGCCTATGACCTGATGGTCCAGCACGCCCAGCGCGCGGGGGCCGACGCGGTGATCGGCATGCGCTACGACGCCAACGAGATCATGGACGGCATCACCGAGGTCCTGGCCTATGGCACTGCGGTCAAGGTCGAGCGGGTCTGACGCCATTCCGGTGGACGACGTCTGGACCCAGCACGGCAAGGTCCGGGCCCGCGAGGCTGACGGGGTCCTGGAGGTGGTGGTCGACGGCCTGACCACCCAGGCCAAGTACTACAAGCCCCTGATCTATGAGTTCTTCCGCAAGGCCTGGCGCGGCTCGCGGCCGAGCCCCGGGTCGCTCGCGACCCGAGACACCTTGCATCCTCAGTCGCCCCCATGGGGGGGCGACGGGGGTGAGTTCGCCGTCGAGATCCGCATGGAATATGTCGGCGATCCGCCCTGGCTCGACCTCGACAACCTGGCCAAGGCGATCCTCGACGCCATCAAGGGCTACGCCTTCCACGACGACGCCCAGGTGGCCCGCCTCCTGGTGGAACGAAGCCCCGGCGAGCGGGAACGCATCACGGTGACGGTGCGTCGCCTGTCAGGCGCGGGGCCGACCAGACCCCTGCAGCGCGCCGGCGAGGTCCGCGGATGATCGAGGTGCTGAAATCCAGCGACGCGGTGCGCCTGAATTTCCTGCGTTCGGTGCTGGAGGAGGCCGATCTGCACCCCTTCGTGATGAGCGCCTCGGCCTACCCGGGCGTGCTGCCGAGCCGCCTGATGGTGCCCGACGGGGAGGCCGACATGGCCCGCCGGCTGATCGCCGAGGTCGAGAGCGGGCTCTAGGGCGGGGCACCTTAAACGCGAAACGGCCGCACCCTGTGGCGGGGTGCGCCCCCTGACCGAGTTCGGCGAGGTCAGGCGCCTTAAACGCGAAACGGCCGCACCCTGTGGCGGGGTGCGGCCGCGTCTTGCGCGAACCTCGTCGGGGGAAAGCGTCGAGGTCAGCGGTACTGTTGGAGACGCGTGGTGCGAAGACCCGCCAGTCCGTGGCGATCGATGGACCGTTGCCACGCGAGGAATTCCTCCGACGTCAGGCGATAGCGCTCCAGCGCGTCCTCAAGCGAGAGCAAGCCCCCGCGGACGGCGGCCACGACCTCGGCCTTGCGTCGGATCACCCACCGGCCGGTGTCCGGCGGCGGCAAATCCCTCAGCGTCAACGGCGCGCCCGTGGGGCCGATGACATACGACTCCCCCCGGCTATTCGTGCGCGTCTGCTGTTGCTGCAACATGGCTTTACGCCTTTCCCACCATCACTGTTGATGAGAACTATACGGTGCGGCTCCTAACAGCCACTGAATCGTAGTAGTCAATAAAGTTCTAATCATCTTGTTCCCCGTGTACTAATTCGGCACAGTGTGGATTTTACACTCGGTTAATCTCAGTTAAGGCCAAGACTACCGTATGATGTTGATCAGTTCGTCGAGCATCGTATCGGCCGTGGTGATGATCTTCGAGGAGGCCGAGTAGGCCTTCTGTGTAGTGATCAGGCCGGTGAACTCGCTCGACAGGTCGACCGTCGAGGCTTCCAGGCTGGAGGGCGAGATCTTGCCCGCGCCGCCGGTTCCGGCCGTCTTCAGGGTCATGGTGCCGGCCGCGAGCGAGCGCATGTAGGCGTTGCCGTTGGTGGCCGCCAGGCCGTCCGCGTTCGGGAAGGTCGCGATGGCCACCTGGGCGATCTTGCGGACCTGGCTGTTGTCGAACAGGGCCGAGACCACGCCGTCGGTGCCCACCTGGACGCCGACGATGTTGCCGGCGCTGGCGCCGTCGGAACTCACCGAGTTGACCGTCGAGGTCGAGGCGAGCTGGGTCAGCTGGTTCAGGTTGAAATTCAGCGTCTGCCCGGCGATGCCGAGACCGGCCGACCAGGCCGGGTTGGCGCCGCCGGAAGCGGCGAGCGCGATCACCGCCGGGGCCCCGGCCGCCCCGAACAGGGTGGAGGTCGCCAGGTTGATGGAGCCGTCGGTGTTGAAGTTCACCAGGCCCGCGGCCACCTGGCCCGAGGGGCCGGCGGCGCTCACGTCGGTGGCGGGGACAGCGTAGATTTCCGCGTTCCACTGGTTGGGCACGGCGGTCTTTTCGAAGGCCACCGCGAACTTGTGGGTCCCGCCGACCGAGTCGATCACCGAGATCTCGATGGGCGGGGCGTCCGGCGCGGTGCCGGAGGCGCCGGCCGTGGCGGCGTAGGCGGCCATGGACTTGGTCGCCGCGTTGTAGGTCGCTGCGCCCGCGCTGACCGGGGTGGTCTGGTCCAGGTTGGCGCTGAAGGAGATCTGGCCGGTCTGCTGGACGGCCGCGCCCAGGTTCTTGACGTTGATCGGCTGGATCTTCGACAGGTCCGAGGGATCGACGTCGAAGGTGCCGTTGGCCTGGACCGGCCAGCCCTGCAGATAGAGGCCGGCGTCGTTCACCAGATAGCCGTTGGCGTCGGGCTGGAAGGCGCCGGCGCGGGTGAACTCCCGCGGGTCCGAGGCCGTCAGGCCCTGGCCCTTGCTGGTGACCACGAAGAAGCCATCGCCGGAGAGGGCCAGCGAGGTCGTCGACGAGGCGCTCTGGATCAGGCCCTGCTGGCTGATGAAGCTGTGGTCGTTGCCCTGCACGCCGCCGGCGGAATACTCGCCCTTGACCGCCTGCGAGGTCACCAGGGTGGAGAAGGCCACCTGGTTGCGCTTGTAGGCGGTGGTGTTGACGTTGGCGATGTTGTCGGAGATCGCCGCCAGGGCCGAGGAGTTGGCCGTCAGGCCCGAGACCCCGGCGAGGAGTGCGGAATTGATGCTCATGGTTCTATCCGTTCTTTCCTAGGTGGCCGCCTGCTGCGGTCGTGATCGGCGTCGCTAGGCCGTCGCGGGGGACGGCGTTTTGCCGTCCGGGTTCATGAGGAAGACGGCGGCTCATGCGGCCGCCGGCGTGGTGGGAGTGGTTGCGGTGGTGGTCTGGGCGGGCTGCACGACGGAGACGACCTTCGACCAGTCCACCGGTCCGCCGTTGACGGTGATGGAGGTCGCGCCGTTCGCCTGGGTCACACCCGTGACGATGCCCTGCACATAGTTGGTGGTGGCCAGGGTCGCGCCGTTGGCGTCTGTGGCCGTCACCCGCAGCGTGTAGGTCCCGCCGTTGGGCAGCTGCGCGCCCGACAGGTCCTTGCCGTTCCAGCTGAAGGCGTGGTCGCCCGCGGTCCGGTTCGTGGGCGCCTCGGCGTGCAGGACGTTGCCCGCGGAATCGAGAACCTCGACCTTCACGTCCGCGGCGGCGGTGGGCAGGTTGTAGGTCCACTGCGCCTGGCCGCCCGACAGGTTGGCCGTGTCGCTGGCCGCCTTGACGTTCTTGCCGATCAGGCTGACCGCCGTGGAAATGCCGTTGGAGGTGTTGGAGACCACCTGCTTCAGGAGCGTGTTGGCGTTGAGCTGCTGTTCGACGCCCGTCATCTGCACCAGCTGCTGGGTGAACTGGTTCGAATCCAGCGGCGAGGTCGGGTCCTGGTTCTTCAGCTGCGTGGTGAGCAGGGTGAGGAAGGTGTTGAAGTTGTCGGCCAGGCTCGCGATGCCCTTGGCCGTGGCGTCGGCCGGGGCGGGGGGCGCGGTGACCGGAGAGGTGGGGGCGGTGACACTCATGGCGTCCTCAGATCCGGATATCGACGCCCGCGAGCGCGGTGCGTCGAAGCTTGAGTTGCGGGGGCGGGGCGGCGTCGGCGGTGTCGAGGGCCGCCTGGAAGGCGCGGCCGCGGAAGGCGGCGCCGGCGTTGGACTGCTGGTTCTGGGCCTGTCCGCCCTGGCCGCGGTCGCTGGCCACGTCGAAGGACATGCCCCCTGAGAGGTTGAAGCCGGCCTTTTCCATGGCCTGCTGCAGTTCGGCCGAGCGGGACTTCAGCTCGGCGGCGGCCTGCGGGGTGTCGAAACGCATGGCCGCGCTCATCCGGCCGTCGGCGGCGATGGCGATGCGCACGTCGACCTTGCCGAGGCCCACCGGGTCGAGCTGGACGTCGAACCGGCTGGAGCGTCCGTCCAGCTTCTTGACGATCTGGGCGGCGAGGTTGGCGACGGTCTGCGGGGCGCCGCGGATCGCGGCGGCGGCGGCCTGGGTCAGGGTGGCGGGCGTTGTCGTCGATGCGGTGGCGGCGCCGTCGGCCTGGGATTGGGCCGGTCCCGCGCCATCGGACTTGGCGTTGAGGAGGGGGCCCTGCGCCTCCTCTTCGGACACCATCTTGGGCGGCTCGTCGGCGGTCGTCAGCAGGGCGCCGGCGGCCTTGACGGAGGCGCCGGGCACGCCGGATTCGGTCGGCGCCGTGGCGGGCGCGCCTGCGGTGGCCGTGGCCGTGGCCGAGGCCTTGGTGGCGTCGATGCGCGAGCCCTTGGCCGTGCCGGGCTTGGCCGGTTCCGGCGCTGGGGCTGTGGGATTGGCCGGGGCCGGAGTCTGCAGCGCCGCGGCTGTCGCCGCAGCAGCGTCGGCGGCGGCCTGGATCTGCGGCGCGGCGGGCGCCGTGGGCGCCGTGGGCGGGGGCGCGGCTGGGGTCTGCGGGGTCAGCGGGGTCAGCGTCGCGAGTTGCGGCGTCGGAGTCGGCGCCGGGGTGTCGGTTTTCAGCGGCGCGGGCGCGGCCTTCGCGGTGGCCGTGGCGTCGGCCGCCGCGCTGTCCGCGGCGATCGCGGCGGCGGCCAGGTCTTTGGCGGTCGCCGTCGCGGCCGCCGTCTGGGTTTGGGTCTGGGTCTGGCCGGATGCAGGGTCGGTCTTGGCCGTCACCGGCCCCGTGGTCAGCTGCGCGAGCGCGCCGGCGGCGGTCTGGGCCGTCTGGGCGGCGGTGGCGTCGGCGGCGATGGTGGCGACCGACTTGGCCGCGGTCGCGGCCGCTCCGCCGCCGGTCACGGGCGGGGTCTCGACCAGAACGGGGGGCAGCACGGGGATTTGGAGGGCGAGGCTCGGATCGGAGGTTGTCGTCCCGACCGCCGCGGCCGCGGCGGCGGCCTTGGCGGCGTCGGTCGCGGCCGGGGGGCCGTCGCCGTTGGTCTTGGTCTTGCCGTCGTCCGTGGCGATCTTGCCGCCGGTGGTCAGCTTGGCGGGGCCCTTGGTCCCCAGCGCGGGGGCAGGGAGCGGAGCGGTCACGCCGCCCGGCGCGTGCTGCGCGCCGGACACGTCGGCCAGCACGCTGTCGAAGCCCGTGTACGCACCCTGACCCTGGTTCCCTTGCACGCCGGCGCCGGACGCCGCGGCAGGGCCGGGAGCTGGCGATGGGGCAGGACTGATCGCGGGAGCGGACATGCGCTTGGAAAGCCTTGGGATGGGTGATGGTCGGGACGCGTGCTGCGTCGGGGATCATTCGGACGACCTGACGCAACCTTTGCGCCAACTCACCAAATCGTTGTTTTCAAAGAGGTAAGTGGCAATTCGGGGGGATGCCGCGCGCGCCCTTGGGAGCGGAATTTGCCGGGCCGATCGGGTCCAGATGGGTCGTTTCCTGCCGCCCCGCCCGCCGCGCCGTCCGCGCGCCGCCTGGCCCGGGCCTCGCGCGCGTAGGGCGCGGGCTTTTCAGCACGCGTCAGAACTGGCGCCGGTCTTGCGCTCTCATTTGCGAACTCACCGGCCCCAGAGAGGGACCATGTTGAAAACAAACAAGATTTCCCGGCCCTACGCGTGGGCGTCAAGCCCAGCCCCGGCAGAATCCGCCGAGCCACGCGTCAGCCTTTGCCGGGCGGAGGCCTAAGGGCATGTCCCTCACGATCGCCCTTCAGACGGCGACTTCCGGATTGCAGGCGGCCCAGGCCGGCCTGGCCGCGGTGTCCGACAACATCGCCAACGTCAACACGCCCGGCTACGTCCGCAAACAGATCGTCCAGCAGCAGCTCGTCGTGGACGGCCGCGGCGCCGGCGTCGACGTCAGCGGCGTCCAGCGCGTCACCAGCCAGTACCTGCAGTCGGCCAGCATGACGGCCGGCTCCGACTCCAGCCGCTACGCCGCCTATTCCCAGTACCTGGACAACGCCCAGTCGCTGTTCGGCGACCCTTCCGGCGGCGACTACTTCTTCAACCTGCCCGACAACCTGTCGGCCAATTTCGCCGCCGCTGCGGACGATCCGTCCTCCAGCCTGCTGCGCAGCCAGGCGCTGAACACGCTTTCCAACTTCCTGGGCCAGGCCGACCGGATCAACACCCAGGTGGCCTCGCTCTCCAAGACGGTCGACACTCAGGTCTCCGACGACGTCACCAAGGTCAACAGCCTGCTGTCGCAGATCGACAAGCTGAACACCGACATCGCCCGCGGCAAGATCAGCGGCTCGGATTCCACCGGCTCGGAGAACATCCAGAGCCAGCTGCTCAACCAGCTCTCGGCTCTGATGAACGTACGCATAGCCGCGCGTGCGCAAGGCGGCGTCGATATCCGCTCGACGGAGGGCATCGCCCTGGTCGGCAACGGAGCTTCGACCCTGACCTACAATTCCAGCGCCACCACGCCGGGCTACATCACCGCCACCACCCCTGGCCCCTCGTCCGGCCCGACGCCGATCACACTCTCCAGCGGCGAGATCCGCGGCCTCCTGGACCTGCGCAACACCAAGCTGCCGGGCATCTCCGACCAGCTGGGCGAGTTCGTCTCGCGCACCGCCCAGCAGCTGAACGCGGCCTCGAACGCCTCGACCGCCTCGCCGCCGCCCACCACGCTCTCCGGCCGCGACACCGGCCTCGACCTGCCGACCGCCGTCAACGGCTTCTCCGGCCAGAGCACGGTGGCGATCACCAATGCCTCAGGCGTGGTGCAGAAGACCGTGGCCATCGACTTCACCGCCGGGACCATGAGCGTCAACGGCGGACCGGGCGCGGCCTTCACGCCGGCGACCTTCCTGGCCCAGCTCAACGCCGGCCTGGGCGCCTCGGGCACGGCCAGCTTCGCCGGCGGGGCGCTCTCGATCTCCGCCGCCGGCGGCAACGGCGTCGCCATCGACGAGGGCACGTCGCAGAAGGCGGGACAGGGCTTCTCGCAGTTCTTCGGCCTCAACGACCTGGTCACCGCCACCGGACCCTCGACCTACGACACCGGCCTCGCCGCCGGCGACGCCAACGGCTTCACCCCAGGCGATCAGATGACGCTGCGGGTCTCGGCCCCCGGCGGCAACCCGATCCGCGACGTGGTCATCACGGTGCCGCCGGCCGGCAGCCCGCTGATGAGCGACCTGGTCAACACCCTGAACAACGCCGCCACCGGGGTCGGCCTCTACGGCAGCTTCACGCTCGACGCCCAGGGCGGCCTCACCTTCACCGGAACCGCCCCGCAGAACGCCCAGTTGTCGGTGGTCTCCGACAACACCCAGCGCGGCGCCGGCGGGCCGTCGATCAGCGCGCTCTTCGGCATCGGCGCCGCCTCGCGCTCGGCCCGCGCCGGAATCTATCAGGTCAATCCGACCGTCGCGAACAATCCCACGACCCTGCCCTTCGGCACGCTGAACCTGGCGGTCGCCGCGGGTCAGCCGGCGATCACGCCCGGGGACGGCTCCGGCGCGCTCGCGCTCGCCCACGCCGGCCAGGCTCCGGCCCTGCTCAAGGCGGCGGGCGATCTCGGCAATGTCACCATGACCCTGCAGGACTACGCCGCCCAGTTCGGCGGCGCCATCGGCCGCGACTCCGCGACCGCCGATGGCCAGTCCGCCAGCGCCAAGGCCGTCCAGACCGAAGCCGACACCAAGCGTCAGTCGGTGGAAGGCGTCAACATCGACGAAGAGCTCATCAACCTGACGACCTACCAGCACGCCTACAGCGCCAACGCCCGAATGATCCAGGCCACGAAGGACCTCTTCGACGTCCTGATCAGCATACTGCCCTGACCAGGCCCTTGACCCTGGCCGGAACCTACGAGGACTAGACTATGGACCGCATATCCACCGCCGGCAGCTACTCCGCCATCCTGGCCAATCTGATGGCCGCCGAGAGCCGGCAGAACGACGCGGAAAACCGCGTCTCGACCCAGAAGAACGGCACCGACCTGAAGGCCTACGCCAACCAGGCCGAGACGCTCACCGCCATCAAGTCGGTCGACGCGCGGATCACCCAGTACCAGGCCGGCAACAGCCAGATCGCCGCCAAGCTGACCACACAGGACCAGGCGCTGACCACCGTCGCCGACGGCGCCACCGCCGTCCGCCAGGCCATCGCCGATGCGCTCGCCGCCGGCGACGCCGGCGTCCTGATGCAGCAGGTCCGCGACCAGTTCGCCACCACCATCAGCGGCCTCAACGCCCAGTTCGACGGCAAATACCTGTTCGCCGGCGGCAAGATCACCACTCCGCCGATGTCGGCCACCCAGCTCACTGACCTGACCTCAGGTCCGCCGATCGCCAGCTTCTTCCAGAACGACAGCCTGCAGGTGAAGGCCAAGCTCGACGATTCCACCACGGTCACCACCGGCCAGCTGGCCAGCAATCTCGCCACCCCGATGATGACCGCCTTCCAGACGCTGCAGGCCTTCGACCAGGGCCCGGGCGGCCCGCTCAACGGCCCGCTCACCGCCGCCCAGCAGGCCTTTCTGACCGCCCAGATGACCAACTGGGTGGGGGTCGCCACGAACCTGACCAACCAGACGGCGCAGAACGGCCTGATCCAGAAGCAGGTCGACGACGTGGCCGCGAACCTGGTGACGCAGCAGAACACCCTGACCGGCATGATCGGCAATATCACCGACGCCGACATGGCCAAGGCCGCCACCGACCTCTCCAACGCCCAGCTCTCGGTGCAGGCCTCGGCCAAGGTGCTGCAGGCCCTGCAGAACTCCTCGCTCATCAACCTCCTGCCGGTCGCCTAGCCGTCCCTCCCCTGATGGGGAGGGACAGACGGCGAAGCCGTCAGGGT
>PLEH01000194.1 GCA_003136395.1 Phenylobacterium sp. | reverse complement strand
GCCAGCACCAGGACCGGGCCCTCCGTCGTCTCCACAGCCGCCCGCTGCTCGGGGTTCAGGCCGTCCAGATAGTCCGCGGGCCGCGCATCGGCGCGGGCGAGATCGCTGATCCGCGTCGCGGGGGGATCGGAAGGAGAGTCGGAAGCGGGCATCGATGGTCATCTAGCACGCCGCGCGGCGAATGGGCGCCCGGACGTTCGCTATGTGTTCCTTGCGGCCTCAGTCCGGTGTCGCGGCCTGCGCCGGACGTGGCGCTCGGGGCCGGGGCCGCAAGGGCGTCTCGCATTCGTCCATGCGCCGCAGAAACCAGCCGTAGCTCATCTGCGAGGAGGGCGTCGTCATGGCGAGCCAGTCGCGCGAGGCGTCGCTGCGCTGCAGGCGGCCGAGATAGGCCCGCACCAGGCGTGAGGCCCAGGGGCTGATCCCCGATCCGCCGGCGGACCTGCCCATCACCGCCCCGACGCTGAGGCATTCGAGGTCGCTCTGCTGCACGGCGGTGATCGCGGGCGGCGGCTCGGGCGGCGGTGCGGCGAACATCGGGGCCCTTGATCACTCCGCGGGCTTGGCGCCGCCGTCGGGTCGCCATCTAGCCACGCCGGCATGCGCTTGTCAGTCCGCGAGGCCGAAGAACAGCAGTACGACGCCGATGGTGTCGATCAGGCCGTGGGCGAGGATGCAGGTCCACAGGCAGCGGCCGGACAGCAGGTAGACGCCGCCCAGGATCAGGCCGGCCACGCCGGAGTCCAGAATGCCCGCCGGTCCCTTGTAGTAGTGACCATAGCCGAACAGCACCGCGGAGACCGTGAGCCCGCCGATCCAGGCCAACCGGGTCCCGCCGCCGATGTCGGCCGCGCGCTTCATCAGGTATCCGCGATAGCCGATCTCTTCGCCGAACGCAGCGAAAGTCCAGACCAGGCCGAGCGCCGCGAGCGCGGCCTTGGGGTCGCCCGCGAGCTTGTCGAAGCCCTTCGGCCCGACGATCGGCGGCCAGAAGTGCGCGGCCACCGGCTCGATGACGAACTGCCCCAGCGCCAGGCGCAGCGCGGCCGCGCCCAAGGCCAGCAGGATCACGACGGTCCAGGATTTCGGCCGACGGAAGCCCAGGGCCGCCCAGCCGCCCTCGCGCAGCCGCGTCGAGACCAGCGCCAGCACGAACAGGATCGGCACCTCGTTGGGCAGCACGCGGTAAACGCTGTGGCCGATCACTATGGCCGCGCCGATCGCGAGCTCCGCGGCGCTCAGCGATCTCGAAGCAGGGGTCTGAACGGTCTCGTTCATGGTCGTCTCCATCCGCCCGATCCATGTTGACGCATGATACATAGATATGCAAGGTATCATGCATGAACATCAAGTCGACCCGTGATCCGCGCGACGAAGCCCGGAAACAGATCGTCCGGCGGGCCCAGGAGCTCGGCAAATGGGAGACCGAGGTCCGCAAGGGCGGCCTGGGCCTGGCTGTGCTCGCCATTCTGTGGCCGGAGCGGCTCTACGGGCTGGAGATCCTGCGGCGGCTGGACAGCGACGCGGGGATGTCGATCCCTGAAGGCACAATCTATCCACTGCTCAGCCGCATGAAGGCCGAGGGGCTGGTGGACTCCGAGTGGGTGGAGGCCGACGCCGGCCATCCGCGCAAATACTACCGCCTGACCGATCCCGGCCGCCGGCGCGTGCGCGAGATGGCGCAGAGCTGGCGCGCCTTCGCCCAGGGGCTCGAGCGCCTGCTCGCCCCGATGGATGGAGACCCCAAATGAGCAACAAAGCCGGGATGGCGCACCTGGACACCTATCTGGATCAGGTGCGCCGCTACCTGAAACCGCTGCCGAAGTCGGAGGCCGACGAGGTCGTCGCCGAACTGCGCAGCCACGTTCTCGACAGGATGGCCGGACAGCCGACGCCGGGCCAGGTGGAGGCCGCGATCGCGGCGCTGGGCGGGCCGCGCGAGGTCGCCCGTTTCAATCTCACGGAACGGGTCAGCGCCGAGGTTGATGAGGACCGCTCGCCGTTGACCGTCCTGCGCGGCATCGCCCGCCTGGCGGGCCTCAGCCTCTACGGCGCCTTCGCCGGCCTGGTGTCTTTCGCGGGCTATGGGATCGCGGCCTCCTTCCTGATCACCGCGGCCGTCAAGCCATTCGCCCGCAGCAACGCCGGCCTGTGGCGTACTCCCGAGGGCGGGGGCAGCTATTCCCTCGCCCTGGGGGTGACGAGCCACGTGCGCGCGCATCAGGGTCAGGAGTTGCTGGGTTGGTGGATCATCCCGATCGGGGTCGGCGTCGGCCTGATCCTTGGCTGGCTGACTTGGCGGTTCGGGCTATTTAGTCTGCGGCTCATGCGCCGTTCGGCTCAGCGCAGCCGCGCCTGAGCGAAGGCCAGCGCCGCCACGCGGCAGGCCGAGGCCAGCGGCCGGCCGGCGCGGGCGTCATCGATGCGCCCGATCAGAGCCGCCAGGCTCAAGGCGTCGGCCGCGGCCATGGCCTCCAGAACCGCCCAGAATTCAGGTTCCAGCGCGATCGAGGTTGCATGGCCGGAAAGCTGGACCGAGCGTTTTCTTAAGGTCGCCATGGCTTGATATGTCGGCCGGTTCGAAGCCGCGGGCAAACGTCTTCGCCAAAGTTGACGGACGCGTCATCTTCGCACTTGCAATAAGTTGACGGCAACGTCATCTTTTTGTGTTCAGCTTGAGTGAGGAATTCCCGATGTCTATGGCCGACACCGCCGAGCGCCCTGCTTTGCGCGCCACGTCGCCGAAGCTGGACTGGGCGCATGCGCTGTCGTCGCTGCGCCGCCTGCTGAACGACAAGGAAGACACCGGCCAGGTGTTCGAGATCATGCGGGCGCTGAACGGCTCGTCGACCGCCAAGGGCTACCTGAAGCTTCTGGAAACGCGTGAGGGCGGGCGGATCGCTTACGAGCGGCCGGAGTTCAGCCATCGGCTGATGGACGATGCTTGGCTGGACCGCCTGCCCGAGGGCAGTGTCGGCGCCGCCTACCGCCACTTCATTCGCTCTGAACAGATTTCGGCCGAGGGTCTGATCGAGATCAGCCGCCAGGGCGCGCCGGCCGTCGACGAACAACACCCCTACGCCTGGATGGGCCGGCGCACCCGCGACGTGCACGACATCTGGCACATCCTGTCCGGCTATCACCGCGACGGGTTGGGCGAGGCCTGCCTCGTGGCCTTCTCCTATGCCCAGACCAAGGGCCTCGGCTGGGCCCTGATCGCCGCCGGCGCCGCCTGGCGGGCCCGCAGCGCAAAGGCCTACCCCTACAAGCGCGCGATCTGGCAGGGTTTCCAGCGGGGCAAGGCCGCCAAGTGGCTGCTGGGCGAGGACTACGAGCGGCTGATGGCCGAGCCGCTGGAAGATGCGCGCCGCCGCCTGAACATCACGCCCGCGACCTACTACGACGCGATCCCGGCGGACCTCCGCGGCTAATCCTCGCGCTTGGTCAGATCGAGCGCCCGGCGGGCCCGTTCTGCCTCCAGCCTCGAGACCGTCTTGTCGGACTTCAGGAGGCCGAAGAGGCCCCGGTTCTGGGCGCCCTTCGCCTTGGCCTTCGCCTTCGCGCGGGCCTTGCGGGCCTTGTTGAGATTGATCGGTTCAACCATCGGTGAAACTTCACCACGGCCTGCTTCGTTTCCCAAGCCTCAACCGCTTCAGGAGACGAGACAATGATTCAATCCACCCAGATTCGCGAACACATGGACGTGGTGGGCTCTGACGGTGGGCACGTCGGGCGGGTCGACAAGGTGATGGGCGACCAGATCGAGCTCACCAAGCTGGACCTGGCCTCGGGCCTCAAGCACCACCTGATCCCGATGAGCTGGGTCGAGGTGATCGACGACGACACCGTGCGCCTGAGCATGACCAAGGCCGCCGCCAAGGCCGCCTGGCGCACCACGCACTAGACCGCTTCCAATAGACCGCTCGGCGCCTCTGGCGCGGTCGAAAGCCCCATGCCAATTTCCCGGCGGCATGGGGCGATCGAGCGCCCGACAGACGCGGAGACCCGGCGGGTGAAGGCGATTTCTGGACTCTTCGCGATCACCATGGCGGCGGCCGCGCTGGGGTGGGCGCCGGCCGGGCGCGCGGCCAAGGCGCCGCGCGTGTGCGCCGAGTGCGTGAAGGCCACCATGCAGAAGCTCGCCGGCGACGAACTGCGCGGCCGCGCGTGCGGAAGCCCCGATGAGAACGCAGCGGCCCGCTATCTGGCTGACGCCCTGCAGAAACTCGGGATTCGCGGCGGCCTGCCGGACGGCGGCTATCTGCAACCGGTCAAGCTGCTCACGCCGACCTACGCGGCCCCGCCCGCGCTGGACCTGACCGGTCCCGCGGGGGCGACGCTGCACCTGGTCAACGGCCAGGACATGGTCCTGCAGGGCACGCCGCCCGCCAGTCTTGACGCCCCGCTCGTCCGGGTCGCCGACGCGGGCCCGCCGTTCGACGATATCAAGGGCAAGGTCGTGATCTTCGAAGGTGGCACCAGCCTGGCCGTCGCCGCGACGCTGCAAAGACTCGGCGCGGCCGCGGTGATTCTCGCCGCGCCCGACATGATCATGCAGCATTGGGGAGAGCTGGCTGTCAGGGGACCCGGGCGCACCGATGTCCTGGGCGGCGTGCCGCGCGCGCCGGCGTCGAGCGCCCCGCCGCTCATATTCGTCCGATCAGAGACATTCGCGGCGCTGCTGCCGCTGGCGCCGGGCCAGGCGCACATCGCCGCGCCCCGCGGCGAGCCGATCGCGCGGACCACCTACAACGTCATCGGCGTGCGCCACGGCACCACGGTCGACGCGGATCATTACGTCGTGCTGCTGAGCGCTCACTACGACCACCTGGGGGTCCGCGACGGCGTGATCTTCCACGGCGCCGATGACGACGCCTCGGGCACCGCGGCGGTGATGGAGTTGGCTCGCATCCTGGGCAATACGCCCGCGCGACGCCGCACGGCGATCTTCAGCCTGTTCGGGTGTGAGGAGGAGGGCGGGCTGGGCGCCCAGTATTTCCTCAGCCACCGGCCGCCTGCCGTTACAGGCTTCACCGCGAACCTCGAGTTCGAGATGATCGGCGTGGACGATCCGAAGCATCCGGGATTCCTGATGCTGACCGGCTGGGACCGCTCGACCCTGGGGCCGATGCTGGCCGCGCACGGGGCGAAGGTCGTGGCCGATCCCTACCCGGACCAGCACTTCTTCCGGCGCTCGGACAACTACCAGCTGGCCCTGCAGGGGGTGATCGCCCAGACCGTCAGCGCCTGGCCGGTCCCGCCGACCTATCACGCCGCCAGCGACAACCTGGCGCACGTCGACCTGGGGTTCATGGATCAGGTCATCGGCTCGCTGGTGGGGCCGGTCACCTGGCTCCTGGACAGCGACTTCGTGCCGGAATGGAACCCCGGCCAGCAGCCCTAGTGTCCCGATTCCGAAGTTCGAAGCGCTTGCGGGCGGCGCCGGACGAACTTCGGAATCGAAAAGGACACTAGCAAGTGTATGTTTCTAGTGTGCTTTTTTGGATTTGAAATTCGCTCGGCGCTTGGCCCAGAATGCGGCGAACTTCAAATCCAGCACACTAGCGCCGCCTATTTCACCGCCGCGCAGAACCGCTGGATGCGGCTGCAGGCGTCCTCCAGCTGGGCGTTCGATGTCGCATAGCTGATCCGGAAGTGCGGCGACAGGCCGAAGGCCGCGCCGAACACCACCGAAACGCCCTCGGTCTCCAGCAGCTCGACCGCGAAGTCGGCGTCGCTGGCGATGACCTTGCCCGAAGGCGCGGTCTTGCCGATCAGTTCGGCCACCGAGGGATAGACGTAGAAGGCGCCCTCCGGCGTCGGGCACTTGATGCCGCGCGCCTGGTTCAGCATCGAGACCACCAGGTCGCGGCGCTCCTCGAACAGCCTGGCGTTGGGCTTGATGAACGCTTGCGTCCCGTTCAGCGCCTCGACCGCCGCCCACTGGGAGATCGACGAAGGGTTGGACGTCGTCTGGCTCATGACCTTGGCCATCAGCTTGATCAGCGGCTCGGGGCCGGCCGCATAGCCGATCCGCCAGCCGGTCATGGCGTAGGCCTTGGAGA
>PLEH01000023.1 GCA_003136395.1 Phenylobacterium sp. | reverse complement strand
GGTCCCCCTCTCCCGCTTCGCGGGAAAGGAAGGGCGCTACGCAATGATGTCCGGGTTCAGCTGGTCCTCGATGCCGGCGATCTCGTCCTTCAGCTTCAGCTTCTTGCGCTTCAGCCGCGCGATCAGCAGCATGTCCGGCAGCGGCGTGGCCGAGAGCGCCTGGATGGCCGCGTCCAGGTCGGCGTGATCCTGCCGGACTTCGGCGAGCTTGGCCTCGAGGGCGGATTCGGAAAGGTCGTCGTTCATCGCCGAGCCGATCCTAGCTCAGAGCGGCGGCGAGCGCAGCCAGGGCGTCGGCCGGCGCCGGCTTGCCCCAGGCCGCCGAGGCCGCCTCCAGGGCCGCGAGCGCATGGGCCCCGCCGCCGCCGGGGGTCAGGGTCTCCAAGGTCTCCATCAGCACCCGCTCGGCGCGCAGTTCGACGGCCTTTACGTCCTCGCGCAGGTCCTGACGCGCGGCGTCCGCCACCCCCGGAAAGGCCGGCTTCAGCGCCCGGCGCACCGCGCGGATGGGGGCCAGCGTCATGGCCTCCCAGCGGCGGGCGACATCGGCGGCCCTGGCGAGGATCGCCGGATCGGCGGTTTCGGCCCACACGGCCCAGAGCAGCAGCGAGGTGTTCTGCCCGAAGGTGTCCTGCAGCACGAGACAGGCCTCGGGCACCCCGGGCCGGCCGTAGGCTTCGAGCGTCTCGTCCCAGAGTCCCACGACGCCTAGGCCTCCGCCTTCGTCTTCGCGTCGCCCTGGGGACCAATGTCCTGGCCCCAGCGCTTAACCGGCGTCCATGACAGGCCGAAGAGATCCAGCGCCCGGCCCACCGACTGGTCGACCATGGCCTCGATGGTGGCCGGCAGGGCGTAGAAGGCCGGCAGCGGCGGGGCGATGACGGCGCCCATCTCGGCGAGCTTCACCAGGGTGCGCAGGTGGCCCAGGTGCAGCGGGGTCTCGCGGACCATCAGCACCAGGGGGCGGCGCTCCTTCAGCGTGACGTCCGCGGCCCGGGTGAGCAGCGACGAAGTCACCCCCGTGGCGATCTCGCTCATGGTCCTGACCGAACAGGGGGCGACGATCATGCCCAGCGTCCTGAACGAGCCCGAGGCGATGGCGGCGCCGATGTCGGAGACCTTGTGGACCACCCCGGCCCGGGCGTTGACGTCCGCCGGCGACAGGCTGGTCTCCTGGGAAAGCGTCAGGGCCGCGGCCTTGCTCATCACCAGGTGCGATTCGATCCCCAGCTCGCGGCAGGCGTCCAGCGCGCGCAGGCCATAGACGATCCCCGAGGCGCCGGAGACGCCCACCACCAGCCTTGGTTGCTCGCTCCTGGACATGCGAGGGGTCCCTAACGCTTGAGGGGCGGCGTTTGTCTCAGCTTCGCCGTCTGCAAACATATGTGATCTGACAGCGGGGCATAGCGGGTGTTCACTGTGATCTCCAACAGCAAGGAGGCCACTCGTCATGGCGTTGGAAGCCCGGATCCGTGAACTCGGATCCCGCCACCGGTCCCTGGAAGATGCCATTCAGGACGAATTGCGCAGGCCCGCCGCAGACGACATCAGGCTCAAGGAACTCAAGCGACAGAAGCTCAGGCTGAAAGAAGAAATGGAAAGCCTGCGCGGACAGATGCATTAGGCATTGTACCCCTCCCCGTTCCGGGGAGGGTGGCGAGTGCAACGAGACGGGCGGGGAAGTGTGGGCCAGCGTGCTGAGTCCGCGCTTGAGCGCGACTTCCCCACCCTGGCCGCTTAGGCGGCCTGTCCCTCCCCGGCATGGGGAGGGCAACGGTTCCTAGTCCTCGTCTTCGTCCTCGAAGACCGATTCCGGCGTGTGCTCGACGTGCGCGGGCTCTTCGTCCTCGATCACGCCTGTCTCCGACGCCGGCATGAGGGTCGGGCCTTCCGGCTCGACGATGCCCTTGCGCTTGTCGTCCTTGGCCTTCTTCTCGGCGGCCTTCTTGACCACCGCGTCCAGCTCCATCTGGGTGGAGAGGCCGAGCGTCACCGGGTCGACCGGCTTGATGTTGGCCGAGTTCCAGTGGGTGCGGTTGCGCACCTGGTCGATGGTGGCCTTGGTGGTGCCGAGGATGCGGGCGAGCTGGGCGTCGGCCACCTCGGGGTGGTTGCGCAGGAACCAGGCAATGGCGTCCGGCCGGTCCTGGCGGCGGGAGACGGGCGTGTAGCGCGGCGCCTTCTTCTGCGGCTTGAGATACTCGGCGTGGCGGCTCTTCAGGGCGACCAGCTTGTGCTTGTCGTTCTTCTCAGCGAGGTCGAGTTCCTCGCGGCTGAGCTGGCCGTTGGCGATCGGGTCGGCGCCGCGGATGTCGCGCGCCACCTCGCCATCGGCGATGCCCTTCACCTCCAGGCGATGCAGGCCGCAGAAGTCGGCGATCTGTTCGAAGGTGAGCGAGGTGTTGTCGACCAGCCAGACGGCGGTCGCCTTCGGCATCAGGATGTCAGTGCTCATGGTCCCGGTCTTCTCTAGGCGAGGGCTTCGCCGTGCGTCGGAAATGAAGGCGCCCGGCCTTTCGGCCGGGCGGTGAGGCAGGTTCTATAGGCCGGATCAGCGATCTAGGAAACGAAGATTGTCGGTGCGACAGGCCTAGGCGCCGAAGATCCAGCCAGGCGTGAGCGTCGACATCTGCACGCCCACCAGGATCATCTGGTCGCCGTTGCCCATGTCGATCACCGTGTCGGCGCCCTGCTGGGTGACGGTGAAGGTGGTGCCGGGATCGACCATCACCCGGTCGCCCTCGGCCAGGTTGAAATCCAGCACCTTGTCGATGCCCGCGCCGGAGAAGGTGTGGAAGATGTCCGCGCCAGACCCGCCGGTCTCGGTGTCGTTACCCCGGTCGCCGGAGATGAAGTCGTTCCCCGCGCCGCCGAAGAGGAGGTCGTCTCCCTGGCCGCCGCGGACCTGGTCGTTCCCATTGCCGCCGTCGCAGGTGTCGTTGCCGAGGTTGCCCCAGACGATGTCGTCTCCGTCGTCGCCGAACAAGAGGTCGTTGTCCTTGCCGCCGACGCAATAGTCGTCGCCGGCGCCGGTGGAGATGGTGTCGTTGCCCATGTTGCCGTTGGCGTCGTCGAAGCCTGAGCCGCCGATGATGTAGTCGTCGCCCGCCTCCCCACGCAGATAGGTCGAGTCCGGGTTGAGCGCTGGGAAGGTCGGCGACCCGGCGAAGATGACGTCGTTGCCGTCGCCGCCGAACAGGGTGTCGGCTCCGCCCAGGCCGTAGATCAGGTCGTCGCCGCCGTAGCCGTGGATCAGGTCCGCGCCAAAACTCCCGCCGTTGATCACGTCGGATCCGGCCAGGATGGTCTGGAACGCGGTCTGGTTGTCGTCCGTCACGGCCCAGAGGCCGAACTGCACGGCCGAAATGCCGTTCAGCGAGATGTTCGCCTGCATGATGGTCACGCCGCCGACGGCGTCGGTGAAGGCGATGTTCTTCACCGTCCCGCCGGTGAACTGGTCGTTGAGGTCGTAGGTGAAGCCCGTCCCGGTCATGTCCAGGCTAAGGGCGCCAGCCCCCGTCAGCCGCAGCTCCGTGGACGAATCCGCATCGATCTCCGTGCCGATCAGGTGCGACAGGTGGGCGGCGTCCATATTGCCCAGCACGGCGGCATGCGCGCCCGTCGTGTTGATCACCGGCGGCGGCGGCAGGCCCGGCTCCGCGATCGGCGCCGCCAGGGCGCCCACGATATTGCCGGCGCTGATGTCCGACAGGCCGCGGCCGGCCAGGGTCACCGCGTCGTCCGCCACGCCGTTGTCGCCATGGCTGTCGGCGAACACCACCACGTCGGATCCCACCGCGACGGCGACGTAGTCGGCCGCGCCCGAGGCGATCTGCTGGTTCGCCGCGGTCAGGGCCTCCGAAAAGCTGCCCGCCGTCATGGCGACGAAGTTGCCCGCGGAGCCCGCCGCCCCGCCAAAGCTGAGATTATCCGAGCCCTGCCAGTCGGTGATGGTGTCGCCCTGGCCGGCGACGGCCGGCGAGTCGCCGGGGCTGATGGCGAAGAGATCGACGCCGGCCCCGCCGGTCAGGACGTCCGCGCCGCGGCCGCCGTAAAGGGTGTCGGAGCCGCCGCCGCCCGACAAGCTGTCCGCACCCACGGAGCCGAACAGTTTCTGGTCGGTGGCGTCGCCCACCAGGTTCAGGTGAAGTCGCGACGCGACATCGACGAGCTCCAGTCCCGAGCCGTTGTCCAGCACCAGCACCTGGCCGTGGCTGACCACGTCCATCTCGCCGTTCGACGAGCCGTTGGCGGAGAAGGAGGACGCCCCCGACACGGCCAGGCTCCCCACCTGCTGCCAGTTCTGGGTGTCCAGCACGGCGATCGTCTTCTGAGCGCCCTCCCACAGGAAAAGCTGGTGACCGTCGTCGCTGAAGGCCGCCCCGACCACTGAGCCGCCGAGCTGGTAGCTCGAAAGGTTCTTCACCAGGTGAAGACCCATATCGAGCACGAGGATATTGCTGAAGTTCACATCGACGATCAGGCCGCCGGCGCTGCTGACATCGCCCTGTCCCGAGCCGCCGCCGCCGATATCGGTCAGGTTGTTGCTCGCCACCAAGTGACCGGAGGCGCTGTCGTAGAGCGCCATCGCGCCCCCGCTACTGGAGACGCCCTCGAGGAGGACGTAGCGGTGGTCCTCCGAGGTGATGAAAGAGGAGAACGGGTTCAGCGCCGCGAGCGCCGCAACCGGCGTCGGCGTCGGCGTGGCCGAGGCGACCTGGAACTGCTGGAAGCCGTTGAAGCCGGTGAGGTAGCTGTCGGGGTTGAAGATCGCCGTGCCGTCGGCGGTGATGGTCACCTCGCGGACGCCGAACGTCCGTCCGTTATGCGGCTCTATGATCTGGGTGGTGCTCAGGGCGCCCGTGTCGACCCGCGTCAGCAGGGTCGATGCGACGCCATTGAGGGTGACCTCGTCCTTGACGCCGATCACCAGATAGTGGCCGTCGGGCGAGGCCGCGATGGCGTCCGGCACGCCTCCCCCAATCTGCAGGTGGACGGTGTAGGCCTGCTGGCCGACGTTCCATCCGGACAGCGCGCCGGTAGATGTCACGATGTCGATCACGTCGTGCAGCGGGTCATAGGCCCACCCAACGTACCCGGGTTGGATCAGAGTCGTGCTGAGATCCGGCATGCGCCCGCTAGCCTCCGAAAGTCCAGTTGCCGGTCGGGGTCGACATCCGCACCCCCACCAGGATCGGCTGATCGCCGGCGCCCATGTCGATCACCGTGTCGGACCCCGACTGGGTCACGGTGTAGACGGTCCCGGGATCGAGCTGCACCTGATCGCGGCAGGCGTAATGGTCTCGAAGAAATCGAAAGTCACGACGCCCCCCGGCACGCTCGCGGGGGCGATCCGCGACACCCTTCCGTGGCTCACTTCGTTCGGCGAGCCTGTTCGCCCAAGATCACGGTAGGGCTGCAACCATTGGACGTCCAGAGGGCCAGCGCGCGCCAGGCGCGACCGCCGTGAATCTTACCGCGTAAGTTTATGACCCTTTGATCCGGCCGGCCTCAGGCCCCGAAGATCCAGCTCCCGGTGAGCGTCGACATCTGCACGCCGACCAGGATCATTTCGTTGCCATTGCCCATGTCAATCACCGTGTCGGCGCCCACCTGGTTGACGGTGAAAGTGGTGCCGGGGTCGAGCTGGACCCGGTCGCCCTCGGCGAGGTTGAAGTCGAGCACTCGGTCGATGCCGGCGTCCTGGCTGTCGTGGAAGATGTCCGCGCCCTGCCCGCCGCTTTCGGTGTCGTTGCCCCGGTCGCCGGAGATGAAGTCGTCGCCGGCCCCGCCGGAGAGGCTGTCGTCCCCCTGGCCGCCACGCACCTGGTCGTTCCCGTTGCCGCCGTCGCAGGTGTCGTTGCCGAGGTTGCCCCAGACGATGTCGTTCCCGTCGTCGCCGAACAGCAGGTCATTGTCCTTGCCGCCCACCGAGTAGTCGTCGCCGCCGTTCCCGTGGATCGTGTCGTTGCCCATGTTGCCGTTGATGTCGTCGAACCCCGACCCGCCTGAGATCGAGTCATCGCCGTCCTCGCCGCGCAGGTAGTTGACGCCGGAGTTGTCGGTGATGGTGTCGGCGCCCGCCCCGGCCATGATGACGTCGCCGCCGCCGCCGCCCTGGATGAAGTTGCCCAGCGCATTGCCGGTGATGGAATCCGACCCGGAGCCGCCGATGGCGTTTTCGATGCTGACGCCTTCGGCGATGCTGACGTTACCGATGAGGCCGCCGACGCTGGAGAAGAAGCCGGCGCGCAGGTCTATGGTCGCGTTCTGGCCGTAGCCGGAGAAATCGAGCGTGTCGTTGCCGCCGGCGTCCCAGACGGCGAACACGGCCTTGTCGAAGCTGCCCGTGATGGAATTCCACGGCTCGCCGGTGTTGGAATTGAAGCCGTACACCGTGTCCCCGGTGCGGGTGGTCATGTTGGGCCCATATTCCAGCTGGGCCGCGGCGATATCGTCCATCAGGGGCGCCGCCGAATAGAGCGGGCCGAAATCGCCGCCGGTGTCGAACTCGTTGAAGTAGCTCATCACCGTGTATTGGCGGGAGTCCTCGTAGTAGCTGGCGTCGTGCGCGTAGCTGAGGGTGACATTGGCCTCGGCGTTGTAGTCGCTGGGATGGTCCAGACCGATCGCGTGGCCGAGTTCGTGCACCAGCACCTGGCCGCCGTAGTTCCCGACATCGGGATTTGCGTTGTAACTGAGGGTCGAGTTGATCCAGACGTCGCCGGCCGAGGAGAAGGAATCGGTCGAGCCCGGGAACTCCCCGAAGGCCGCGGCGCCGGCGACGCCGGTGGTGTAGTCGCCGAACAGGATGGTGGCGTTGTCGGAATAGGCGGCCGGGCCGGAGAGCCCGCCGCCGACCCGCACGAACTGGATGTTGGCCACGTCCGACCAGGCCTGCAGCGCCAGCTCCGCCTGGGCGATCTGGGCGGGGTTGAACGGCTGAAAGCCGCCGGAATCGTCGGGCATGTTGAGCGGCGCATCGGCGCGATAGGCGTAGGTCACGGTAAAGCCTTCGCCGAGCGCGCCGGACCAGCCCGGCTCGCCGCGGACGATCTGGTTCGCCGCCTGATCGATGGTGAAGCTCACCTTGCCGTTGTCGGTGGGCCCGGCGCGCTGGTCGGCGTTCAGGAAGAACTGCGGCCCCGGATCGCCCCCCGTCAGGCTGGTCTCCTGCAGCGGAAAGGGATCGAAACCGACTCCGACTGGGATCATGGCGTCATGCGCCGCGCCACTCGAGGGATCGACGTTCAGCATGCGGCTGGAGTCGGCCGGCGCGGCGTTCGGTCTACCAAGGCCACCGCGTTCACTTCCTTACAAGAATGGCGTCGGTCGCGGATCGGCCCGCGGTCGCCGCGCAGCCTCAGGGCGCCGCGTGGGCATGGTTGTCGAAGGCCGACGGCGCGTCCAGCCCTTTCGCGTCAGGCCCGCGCCGCGCCCGCACGGCGGCGGCGAGCGCGTCCAGCATTTCCACCGAGGTCTCCCAGTCGACGCAGGCGTCGGTGACCGACTGACCGTAGACGGCCGCGCGGCCTGCGACGATCTCCTGGCGGCCGGCCACCAGGTGGCTTTCGATCATCACCCCCATGATCCGTGTCCCGCCGCCGGCGAGCTGGGCGCAGAGGTCGACCACGACCGCGGGCTGGTTCTCGTGGTTCTTGCCGCTGTTGGCGTGGCTGGCGTCGACCATCAGCCGGGGCGGCAGGCCGGCGTTGGCGAGCGCGTCCGCGGCGGCGGCGACGGAGGCGGCGTCATAGTTCGGCGTCCTGCCGCCGCGCAGGACGATGTGGGCGTCGGCGTTGCCCGTGGTGGTGGCGATGGCGGCGCGCCCCTCCTTGGTCACCGCCAGGAAATGGTGCGGCTGGGCGGCGGCCAGCACCGCGTCCACCGCGATCTTCACGTCGCCGCGGGCGCCGTTCTTGAAGCCCACCGGACAGGAGAGGCCCGAGGCCATCTCGCGGTGGATCTGGCTCTCTGTGGTGCGCGCGCCGATCGCCCCCCAGGCCACCAGGTCGGCGATGTACTGCG
>PLEH01000231.1:3301-5297 GCA_003136395.1 Phenylobacterium sp. | reverse complement strand
ACCCAGGTGATCGACGAGGCGCGCCACGTGGAGAGCTACAAGCGGCTGCTCGAGAAATTCGGCGTCGCCTATCCGATGACCCCGCCGCTGCAGGAGCTGATCGACCAAGTGCTGCGCGACAGCCGCTGGGACATGACNNGGCATGCAGGTGGTCATCGAGGGCCTGGCGCTGGCGGCCTTCCAGCAGATCCGCGACCACGCCCAGAACCCGCTGGCCGCGGCGGTCAACGCCTATGTCATGCAGGACGAGAGCCGCCACGTGGCGTTCGGCCGCTTGGCGCTGCGCGACTTCTATCCGCATCTGACCCAGAAGGAGCGCGACGAACGCGAGGAGTTCCTGCTGGAGGCCTGCTACCTGATGCGCGACCGCTTCGACGCGGTGGAGGTCTGGAAGACGCTCGGCCTCGATCCCGCCCGCTGCGCCGAGCACATGTACGACTCGGGCTTCATGGAGATGTTCCGCTCGTCGCTGTTCACCCGCATCGTCCCGATCGTGAAAGACATCGGGCTCTGGGGCGACACGATCCGCAACGGCTACGAGACCATGGGCATCATCGGCTTCGCCCAGACCGACGTGCAGGCCCTGCAGGACGCCGACGACACCATCGCCAAGGAACACGATGCGCGGCGCGATTATGTGGCGAGCGTGATCCAGCGGGCCCAGAAGCTCGAGACGGCCTGATCCTGGCCGAGCCCGCCTAGCCCACGCGGAACCGCAGGATCAGCCCGTTCCAGCGCTCGTCGTCGCGGTCCAGTTCGTCGACCTCGCCCCTGGCCAGTTCGGCGGCGACCTTGCGCCAGAAGTGCTGCGCGCCGGTGTTGCGGCGCGCGACCGCCAATTCCCAAAGGCCCGGGCGCGCGCCGATGACGGCCATGGCCGCGGTCTGGCCGACCCGGCTTCGCCGGTGTTTGCGCGCCACGAAGAACTCGGCGATCCCGAAGTCGAGCGGCAGGCTGGAGTGGGAATAGTCGTTGACCATCACGAAGCCGGCCAGACGCCCGTCGGCCCGGATCAGCATGACCTCGTAGTTCGGCTGGGACCAGTAGTGGTCCATGAAACCGTACTCCTCCAGCCGCCCCTCTTCGTCGAGCTCGCCCTCCGGCCGGTCGAACCACTGCTCGGAGAAGTCATGGGCGTAGAGCTGAAAGAGGTTCACCAGCGTCTGGCGCTTCTCGCGGCCGGCGGGTTCAAGGGTGACCTCGGCCATGGCGGCCTCCGAGCGCTTGCGAGGCGACCTTTGACCCCAAATCGCCCTTCGGAGTCCAGGGGACGCACCTTGCGTCAACCGGTGTAGGTTTCCAGGGGGCGGCCTTGGGGCGGCTGTCGGAGTTCGACGAATGCAGGTGGACTGGAGCGCGGACGAACTGGCCTTCCGCGATGAGGTGCGGGCGTTTCTGGACGCCGAGCTGACGAGCGAGATGCGTCGGGTGACACGCAAGATGACCAGCGTCTACGCGCCTCACGAGCTCAGCATGGCCTGGCAGGCGATCCTGCATGCTCGCGGCTGGGCCGCGCCGGCCTGGCCTGTCGAGCACGGCGGCTGCGGCTGGACCTCGGCGCAGCGCTATATCTTCGCTAGCGAGCTCGCCGCCGCCGATGCGCCGCCGCTGTCGCCCATGGGGATCGGCATGTGCGGCCCGGTGCTGATCGGGCACGGCACGCCCGCGCAGAAGGCCCACTACCTGCCGCGCATCCTCACCGGCGAGCATTTCTGGTGCCAGGGCTATTCGGAGCCGGGATCGGGCTCCGACCTCGCCTCCTTGCAGATGAGTGCGCAGGACGACGGCGACCACTTCGTCTGCAACGGCCACAAGCTGTGGACCACCCATGCCAACCTCGCCAACTGGATGTTCTGCCTGGTGAGGACCTCGCAGGAGGCGATCCGGCAGCAGGGCATCACCTTCCTGCTGATCGACATGACCAGCCCGGGCGTCGAGGTGCGGCCGATCCTGATGCTGTCGGGCGAGCACATCCAGAACGACGTCTTCTTCACCG
>PLEH01000231.1:0-3283 GCA_003136395.1 Phenylobacterium sp. | reverse complement strand
CGCATCCGCGCCATGGCGGCGGCGGAGGGTCTGATGGACGTTCGCGGCTACGTCGCGCGCCTGAGCGCCATCGGGATCGAGATCGAGGCCCTGGAGGCGGTGGAGCTGCAGATCCTGGCCAACCTCAGCCAGGGCGACGCGCCGGGCGCGCGCTCGTCGATGATGAAGACGGTCGGCACCGAGATCAGCCAGCGGCTGACCGAACTGGCGCTCGAGGCGGCTGGCGACTACGGCCACGCCTTCCAGCCGCACGCCACCGCGCCCGGCGGCCCGACTCCCGGCTATCCGCCGCCGCCGGACCAGGGCTACGTTGGCCCCGACCACAGCCTGACCGCGGCCGCCAAGTACCTGAACGACCGCGCGGGCTCGATCTACGCCGGCACCAACGAGATCCAGCGCAACATCATCGCCAAGGCGGTCCTGGGATTATAGGCGCCGTCCTCCCTCCCCTTCATGGGGAGGGTGGCGAGGCGAAGCCGAGACGGGTGGGGAATAGCGGTCCGGAACTCTGACTCAGAGTTTGATCCTGACTTCCCCACCCTGGCCGCTGGCGCGGCCTGTCCCTCCCCATGAAGGGGAGGGAAATGCCATCAGGCGCCGGCCGAGGCCGTATCCACCTTGAAGCCCGGGCCCATCGTGGACGAGAGGCTGATCTTCTTGATGTAGATGCCCTTGGCGCCGCTCGGCTTGGCCTTGTTCAGCGCATCGACGATCGCCTTCACATTGGCCAGCAGGGCGTCTTCGGTGAACGAGGCCTTTCCGATGCCGGCGTGGATGATGCCGGTCTTCTCGGTGCGGAACTCGATCGAGCCGCCCTTGGCGTCCTTCACGGCCTGGCCGACGTTCGGCGTGACCGTGCCGACCCGCGGGTTCGGCATCAGACCGCGCGGGCCCAGAACCTTACCGAGACGGCCGACGAGGGCCATCATATCCGGGGTCGCGATGACGCGGTCGAACTCCATGAAGCCGCCCTGGATGCGCTCCACCAGGTCCTCGGCGCCGACGATGTCGGCCCCCGCGGCGGTGGCTTCGGCGGCCTTGGCGTCCTTGGCGATGACGGCCACGCGGACGTCGCGTCCGGTGCCCGACGGCAGAGCGACCACGCCGCGGACCTGCTGGTCGGCGTGGCGCGGGTCGACGCCCAGGTTGACGGCGATCTCAACGGACTCGTCAAACTTGGCGGTGGCGTTGGCCTTCACCAGCTTGACGGCTTCTTCGACCGGATGGGCGACCGTGCGGTCGCCGGTCCAGGCCTTGATGCGCTTGGAAGTTGCCATGTCCTAGCGCTCCACGATCTCAAGACCCATCGAACGGGCGGAGCCCTCGATGATCTTGGCGGCGGCCTCGACGTCGTTGGCGTTGAGGTCCTTCATCTTCTTGGTGGCGATGTCGCGCAGCTGCGTGCGGGTGATCTTGCCCGCCACCGAGCGGCCCGGCTCCTTAGAGCCCGACTTCAGCCCGATCGCCTGCTTGATGTAGTAGCTCGCCGGCGGAGTCTTGGTGATGAAGGTGAAGCTCTTGTCCTGGTAGACGGTAATCACCGTCGGCAGGGGCGTACCCTTCTGTTCCTTCTCGGTCCGAGCGTTGAATTCCTTGCAGAAACCCATGATGTTGACGCCGCGCTGGCCCAGCGCCGGCCCGATGGGCGGCGAAGGGGTCGCAGCGCCCGCGGGCACCTGCAGCTTGATATAGCCCAAGATCTTCTTGGCCATCGTTTCTCCTCATGGCCCTCATCGGGCCGGTTGAGCCGTGGTGCGGGCTACGGTGGCCGCTCCCTCCCACGGATTTGAAATCGCAAGGCCGAAGCCCTGCGAAGCGGGCGGCTCTAGCAGCAAGCCGCCAAAACCGCAACCGCGGCGGGTCGCCCCGCCGTCGGGATCAGGTGGTCTTTTCGACCTGATTGTATTCCAGCTCGACCGGGGTCGCGCGGCCGAAGATCGAGACGGTGACGCGCAGGCGGGCGCGTTCCTCGTCGACCTGCTCCACCGAGCCGTTGAAGCTCGCGAAGGGCCCGTCGGTGACGCGGACCTGCTCGCCGATCTCGAACTGGATGGTGGGCTTGGGCCGCTCGACGCCTTCCTCGATGGCGCCGATGATGCGGGCCACTTCCTTCTCTGAGACCGGCATGGGCTTGGAGCCGGACCCCAGGAAACCCGTCACCTTCGGAGTGTTCTTGATGAGGTGATAGGCCTCGTCGGTGAGCTCCATCTTCACCAGGACGTAGCCCGGGAAGAACTTGCGCTCGGCGTTGACCTTGCGGCCGCGGCGGATTTCGACGACGTCCTCGGTGGGCACCAGAATGTCGGAGAAATTCTCGTCCAGCCCCTGCGTCTTGGCCTGCTCGCGGATGCTCTCGGCCACCTTCTTCTCGAAATTCGAGTAGGCGTGGACGATGTACCACTTGTGGCGCGGGTTCGACGGGGCGGTGGTGGTTTCGGCGGCTTCTGACATGTCTCTACCTTAGCCCCCGGAGGCCAGCTTGAGGATCTGATTGACGCTGAAGCTGACGCCGAGGTCCACGAGCGCGAAGAAGACCATGGCGAGGACGACCATGATGGCCACCATCACCGAGGTGATCCAGGTCTCCCGGCGGCTCGTCCAGGTGATCTTGCGGGCCTCGAGGCGGACCTCGCGGAAGAACTGAACGACGTTGAACGGCTTCTTCGGCGGCGCAAGCGCGGCCCCCGACGGGCTCGCCATGATCGCGGCGGTCTTGGCGGCGCGATTGCGAATTGCTGACGGGTTGGTGCCCGGTTTCCTGGCCATGGTGGCGTCTTCGAACTCTCATCTGCAGGGGCAGCGAACGCCGCGCCCCCTATTCTCACATATATAGGGTGGCAGGAGTGGAGGGATTCGAACCCCCGGCCCTCGGTTTTGGAGACCGATGCTCTACCAGCTGAGCTACACTCCTCCAGACAACGAACAATCGCGCCGGAAGGCTAACCCCGCCGGCGCGCGGCTCGTCGCCGGAGGGCGGTCATTTAGCAAGCGCGCCAGCGCCGGGCAAGCGCGATTGATCCTCCCCCGTTGGGGGAGGGGGACCATGCGAAGCATGGTGGAGGGGGTTCGCCGCGCCTCGGCGGCGCTGAAGGTCAGTCCTGAATCTATTCTGAAACGGACGCGGACGGCATCGCACCCCCTCCACCGCGTTGCACGCGGTCCCCCTCCCCCTACGGGGGAGGATCACATTAAGACAGTCCGACGATGCGGCCGTCCGCGGCCACGCCGATCGTCTCCGCCGACGGCCGGCGCGGCAGGCCGGGCATGGTCATGATGTCTCCGC
>PLEH01000229.1 GCA_003136395.1 Phenylobacterium sp. | reverse complement strand
TGGACGAGATCGAGATCGCCCGTCCGGTGATCGCCAGCAGTCCGCTCTTGAAGGATTCCGACCTGATCCGCCTCCTGATCGAGGCGACCATCGAGCACCAGATCGAGGTGGCGCGCCGCCCCAACCTCAGCGCCGCGGTCGTTCAGGCCATCCTGCAGGCCGGCGAGCCCGCCGTGATGACGGCGCTGGCCGGCAACCACTCGGCCGAACTCGCGCCCGCCGACATGAAGCGGCTGGTCGATGCGGCCCGGGAGATCGCGGGCCTGCGCTCGCCCCTGTCGCGCCATCCCAAGCTGACCAGCGAACTGGCGATGCAGCTCTACATCTGGGTCGGTCAGGCGCTGCGCCAGTCGCTCACCGACCGCTTCCGGCTGGACCCCAAGCTCATCGAGGTCGCGCTGGTCCAGTCGGTGCAGGAGGCGCACCGGGCCGCCCCCACCGGCCAGGCGCCTGTGGTGCTCGCCCGCGACGGCGAGCGCGAAGCCATGGAGCAGCGGCTGATCGAGAAGCTGCACTCCGCCGGCCAGCTTCGCCCGGGCTATCTGGTCCGCGCCCTGCAGGAGGGCCGGCTGTCCCTGTTCACCATCGCCCTCGCCACCCTGGGACGCTTCGAGACCAACCATGTGCAGCGGGTGATCGACAGCGAGCGCCCGGAACTGCTGGGCCTGGCCTGCGCCGCCGTCGGCATCGACCGCAGCGTCTTCCCGAGCATCCTGGAAATGATCCGTGGGCTGAACGCCGGGCGGCCGGGCGGCGGGCTTGACGGCGCGCGCCGGGCGATAGGCGCCTTCGGTCCGGTCACCCCGCAGGTCGCCGCGACCGCCTTCCGCCAGGCTGCGCTGTCGGTTTGACAAGGCATCGAGCTTGACCGCTTCTGCGGCGTGACGACCTCAGCCCGATCCGCCGAGCCCGCCCACGTGACGCGCATATTCTTCACCGCCAGCGAACGACCCGAGGCGCAGGACGGCTGCGCGCGGCTCGCCGCCCGCTATGGCGGGGTTCCCATTGAGGAGGCCGAAGTGATCGTCGCCCTCGGCGGCGACGGCTTCATGCTGGAGACCTTCCACGACCACATGGCCACCGGCCTGCCGGTCTACGGGATGAACCGCGGCTCGGTTGGATTTCTGATGAACGACTACAGCGAATACGGCCTGATGGAGCGCATCGCTGCGGCCGAGCGCGCGGTGATCCACCCGCTGCGCATGACCGCCACCGACGTCCACGGCCAGACCCACCTGGCCCTGGCTATCAACGAGGTCAGCCTGCTGCGCCAGACCCGCCAGACCGCCAAGCTGCGCATCTCCGTCGATGGCAAACTTCGGCTGGGTGAACTCAACTGCGACGGGGCGCTGCTCTCCACCCCGGCCGGATCGACCGCCTATAACCTTTCGGCGCACGGCCCGATCATCCCGCTCGAAGCCCGGGTCCTGGCGCTCACTCCGATCAGCGCGTTTCGGCCCCGCCGCTGGCGCGGCGCGCTGCTGGCCCACACCGCCAAGGTGACCTTCGAGATCCTGGAGGCCCCCAAGCGGCCGGTCAGCGCGGTGGCCGACAACATCGAGGTGCGCGACGTCCTTGAGGTCCACATCGCCGAGGACCGCGAGGTCGCGTTGAACATGCTGTTCGACGAAGGCCGCAGCCTCGAGGAACGGGTCCTCGCCGAGCAGTTCTCGGCCTGAACGCCCTCCAAACTGCGACACGCCTGCGGCGCAGCGCCGCGGAAAGCAAGTCAATACTGAGGCTTGTTCTCACCGGTTATTAACAGGTTGGCACTAGGTTTGGACCGTATCCTCTGGAGGGCGCCCCTTGAGCCAGCAGAATTCCGGTCAAATGTTCCAGCCCCCGAATGCGCTGCGCTTGAAGGTCGGCGGCGGTCGGCTGGGCGCGATCGACCCGGCGGCCATCGCCAAGGCCGAAGCCGCTCTGAAGAGCCTCGCCGGCAATTTCGCCCAATGGCTCGCCGACGAGATCACCAAGCTCGACGCCGCCCGCCAGCAGGTGAAAATCCAAGGCGTCACCGCCGAGAGCATGGAGAACCTCTATCTCCGCGCCCACGACCTGAAGGGCCTCGGCACCACCTACGGCTACCAGCTGATCACCCGCATCGCCGGCTCGCTTTGCCGGATGATCGACGACAAGGAAAAGCGCGCTGCGACGCCGCTGGAACTGGTCGACGCCCACATCGACGCGATCAAGGCCGCCGTGCGCGACGACATTAAGTCCGACGAGCACCCGGTCGGCCGCGTGCTGGTCGAAGAGCTCGAGCGCCGCGTCAAGGCGATGGGCGCCTAGACACCCCCAATTCGAAGACCCTGAGCCGCCGCCTCGCGCTTCGCGGCGGGCGGCGGTTTGCTGTCTGCCGCCCCGCTGGCGTCCCGATTCCGAAGTTCGCTCGGCGCCTGGTTTTGAATGCGGCGAACTTCAGATCCAGCCCCCTAGCGGGCCGGATCGACCGAGCCGCCGCCGTGGATGCGGGTGGCGATGGTGGGCTGGCCCACATAGCGAATCTGGCCGCCGCCGTTGATTTCCGCCGACAGGCTGTTCTGCGCCGCCACGACAATCTTGCCACCGCCGTGGATGGCCGCGGACGCCGCCCGCGCCGGCATGGCCTTCAGGTCGATCGAGCCGCCACCGTGGATAGCGGCGGAAACCGCACCCTGCGACGCGAACGCGCCTTCGGCCACGATGTGGCCGCCGCCCATGATGGACACCGAGCTCATCACCGGCGTCTGGACCTCGACCTCGAAGTGGGTGCGTCCCCAACAGGCGCCACGGCAGGAGCTCAGGATCAGCTTCCCCCCGCTTGCGCGATCGACGACCTCAACTCGCGAAGACCCGCTGGTGTCCTCGATCACCGTCACGCGCTGGACCGGGCCCTGGCGGATCGTCACCGTCCCGCCGCCATGCAGCTCGAGGGCGTTGAACTTGTCGACCGGCACGACGGTTTCCGCCGCGGCGACGGCCGGGGCCGCGATCAGCACGGCGGCGGTGAGCAGAAGAGCGAGGCGCATGGGCAGGTTCCTTGGGTTCGGAACCAGGTGACCAGCGGCCTCCCACAAGCGCAACTTAAGCTTTGGTCATGCGGCCGCCCGGGACCGCCCCGATCACATCACGTTTTCCAGCGGCTCCTCGACCACGCCGTAGCCGGCGTCGCTGGGCAGGACGAGCACGCGCCCCGATGGCCGCGACTGGATCTGCGGCTGGACAGTCACCAGGGTCCGCGCCGCCGCGCGGGACACGGCGTCCTCTGCGCCACCCGCCTCGGCTAGGAGCTGAAGGTTCATGCGTGTCGGGAAGATCACCTTGCGCTCCCCCGCGGCGGCCAGGCGCAGCGCTTCCGACGGCGCGATCCACTCGGCGTCCACCGTCTCGCGCCCGTCGCAGGCGGCCAGCTGTTCGGCCGGTGCGCTCACCGCATAGAACCAGGTGTCGAACCGCTTGGGCGTCAGCGGCGGGGTGATCCAGCGGGCGAAAACCGTCAGCGCATCGAGGTCCAGATAGGCGTCGAGGCTGGACACCACGTCGATGAACCGGGTCGTCCCTTCATCCACGGCACGACGCACCGCCATCGGGCAGGCCTCGCCGCTCATCGGCTGGCCGTCGCGGCGCCGCGCCAGCAGGATTCCGGCCTCCTCGAACACCTCGCGGATGGCGGCGATGCGCAGACCCCGCTGATCGGCGTCATAGGCCTCCCAGCCCACCGTGTGGTTCTCCCAGTTCCGATCGTGGTCGCCCGCGTGGCTCTTGCCGCCCGGGAACACCAGGGCGCCCGAGGCGAAGTCGATCTGATGATGCCGTTTGACCATCAGCACCTCGAAAGTGGGCGCATCGCGCAGCAACAGGATGGTGGCTGCCGGCTTGATATCGGCTGTGGCGGGGGTATCGGTCATCTGTGGAGCTTGGGGCGGGTCGCCCTGAGGCGCAAGCGTCAGGCTGTCTGGGCGACGCCGGCTTCGGCGCGGGCCTCGCGGGAGATTCGGTCCATCTTGTCGATGAGATACTCGACATCTTCCCTCGCCGCGGCGTCGGGCTGGGTGAGGAAACGCTGCAGCATGTGCTCCTGGAACCGCTCGATGTCCCGCGCGCCCCCGTCGAACTCCATGGAGTGGTAGGTGTCCACCGCCGCGCGGAAAGCGGGGAAGAGCCGCGCCGGCAGCCCGGCCCGCTCATAGATGGCGCGCAGGCCCAGCGGCCCTGCGTCATGGATCATCAGCCAGGTGCGGTGGTGCGGCACCCCGGCCAGTTCCGCAATGCCCCACTCGAAGAAGGTCATGTGCCCGTTCGCAAGCCCGCGCAGCAGCAGGGAGGCGGTGAGCCGGCCCTCGGCCGCCAGATGGCTGACGAAGACGCGAACGTCGGCGGCGCGGCCGGCCTGATCGACCAGGTCGACCGTCGCCCGCTCAGCGGCGCCCTCGGCGATGCCGAGCGCGGTCTCCGGCGCGACCGCATGGTACGCGATCAGGTGGTCTCGAACCTGGTCGCCCACGAGGGTGACGAGCCTTTCGCTGACCGACAATGGCAGGACGTTACGGTAGGCGATAGCGGCCAGCACCTTCTCGTGCTGTTCGAAGCGGGTCATCACCTGCTGCAGGGCGCCCTCGGCGAAGTCGGCGTTGTCGTTGGCGCAGGCCTCGGCCACGGCGCGCTCGACGCCGAACTCGGCGATGGCGTCGGTGACCGTGCGCGACAGTATCGGCCGGCGCGCGATGGCGAGCTGGCGCACCGGACCGCCCAGCCGCACGATCCGCGCCAGGTCCTCGTCCAGGAACACCGGCGAGAAGTTGAGCATCGGCAGCGAGATCTCTTCCACGTCCCGCGCCAGCTGCAGCGCCACGTCGCGCGGCACCAGGGGCGAAGCCTTCAGAGTCATCACCAGGGCGCGGCGCACCATTCCGGCGGCGTCGGCGGCCATGACCCGCAGGATTTCGGCGGCGGCCGTGCGGTCCTCGTCGCTGAGGTCGGTGTCGTGAATGGTCTGGCAGAGCTTTTGGGCGGCCGCCGCCCGCTCGGCGGCGCTCACGCCCCTCACCAGCGTACGGATATCCTCGTCCGTCAGCGCTGATCGGGTGGTCGCCATGGCCTGCCTGAATTCCCTGGTGCGAGCCGTTCGAACCCACCCCTGGATCCAAACTCCCACGAGTCTGACTGTCCGCCGTCCTGCTTAACGATGGGTTAGGACTCGAATCTGTGGACCGCGGGATTTCGCCACCTCCGGCGGCCGAACGGGCCCTTAGGGGCCTCGCCAAGGCTGACGATCACATCTCTCCGACCTTAGGAACCAATGTCGGGGATCAAATATCTTTTAGGTTGAGTGGAAACACTTGGTCTCCTTCGGGTTGATAAAGCCCAAAGGAACATCGTCATGAGAGAAATAAAGATCCTATTTGTCGAAGATGATATTGTCCTAAACATGGCAACATGTGTCGCAATGGAGGATAAAGGCATTAACGTGAAGTGTGTATATTCAGGACCTGCCGCGATTGAGGCGATAACAAGGCTTGAATACCTGGACGCGCTTCTGACCGACATCGACCTTGGCAAGGGCCCGGATGGATTCGATGTCGCCCGCTACGCCCGCAGACTCTATCCCGGCCTGCCGGTGGTCTTCGTCTCCGGGACCATGGGGCTCCACCATGCCGCCAACGGCGTTGACGGCTCGGTCTTCGTCGCCAAGCCCTTCCATCCGGCGCAACTCATGCGGGCGCTGGATCAGCTGATCCACCATGACGCCGCCTGAATCCCTGGCCGCGGCGACCCGCGACACAGGAGCGGGCTAGACCTTGGAAGGCCGTGATGCTCTAGCATTGCCCCAAAACCGGGGAGACGCGCCACGTGCTGCTCAAGGGCCTGAAAGTCGTCGATTTCACCGCCTACATCGCCGGGCCCGGCGCGGCGGCCATCCTGGGCGACTGGGGCGCCGAGGTGATCAAGGTCGAGCGGCGCGAGGGCGACAACATGCGCCATGTCTTCGCCGACCTGAAGAACGACATCGGCGCAAACCCCACCTTCGAACTCGACAACCGCGGTAAGCGCGGGGTCGTTCTGGATATCACCAAGCCCGCTGGCCGCGACGCGCTGGCGAAGCTCGCCGAGACCGCCGATGTCTTCCTCACCAACACCCGGCCTGTGTCGCTCAGGAAGTACGGCCTCGACGAAGCCACCCTGCGGGCGGCCAATCCGCGCCTCGTCTACGCCGTGATCACCGGCTACGGCCTGGAGGGTCCCGACGCCCACCTCCCCGGCTTCGACGTCACCGCCTTTTGGGCGCGGTCGGGCATCGGCTATATGACGGCGCCCAAAGGGACAGAGCCGTTCATGCGAACCTCGGGCATGGGCGACCACTGCACCTCGCTGGCGACGGTCTCGGCGATCCTGGCGGCCCTCTACGAGCGCGAGAAGACCGGCGTCGGGCGCATGGTGCAGACCTCGCTGCTGGCTACCGGCGTCTACCTCTGGGGTTCGGATCTGGCGGTGCAGCTCAAGCTCGGTCGGGTGGCCTCGATCCGCCCGCGGGAGAACCCGATCAACGCGGTCGCCAACCATTTCCGCAGCTCCGACGGCCGCTGGTTCGTGCACAATCCGCGCGGCGGCTCCGGTGGCTGGCAGAAGTTCCTAGAGGTCGCCGGCCGTCCGGACCTGGTCGACGATCCCCGCTTCGCCACCGGCAAGGAGCGCCGCGCCCACGCCCGCGAGCTCGCCGCCGAGTTGGAGGCCGCCTTCGCTGCGCTGCCCTTTGATGAGATCGCGCGGCGGCTAGATGAGGCCGACCTCGTCTGGGCGCCGTTCCAGACGCCGGCCGACGTGGACGCCGATCCCCAGGTCGCCGCCGCCGGAGCCTTCGTGGAGGTCGACGACGGCCAAGGCGGGACCTACCGGTCTCCGGCCAGTCCCGCCGTCTTCCCCGGCGTGGCGCGGCAGCCGCGCCCTCGCGCCCCGCGGCTGGGCGAACACACCCGCGAGGTGCTGGCCGAGATCGGCTATTCGCAAGCCGAGATCGAGGCGATGTTCGTGGCGGAGGCGGTCGCCTGAGGGCTCCCAGTTGCTCCCCATAGGGGGAGCTGTCAGCGAAGCTGACTGAGGGGGTTTCCTCTCCGGCGTTCGGGATGTCTGCTGTCGCTGACGCGGTGACGGAAAGGCCCTCGCCCTGCCCCGGAGCCGGATCTGACCTGCGGCCGTTGCGCCAAATCAAGGCCACCCATCCTGGCGTCCTTTACAACGTCAATTATATTTGAATCTGACATAATCCAGACACCGATCATGTTGCCGGTGCGGTTATGCAAGGGGCGCGGGTTTCGATGGAATTGCGGAGCCAACCTGACTTCGGGGTCGTCTTCCGGGCGTTGCCAGGTCCGGCGGTCATTCTCGATCCCGCGTTCAACATCGTCGAGGCCAGCGACGCCTACCTCAATGTCGCCGGCAAGACCCGCGAGGAGCTTCTCGGCCGGTTCATTTTCGACGCGTTTCCGGAAAACCCCGATTCTCCGGAGGCCCGATCCGTTGCGAACCTGACCGCCTCGTTTCAGCGTGTCCTCCAGTCGAAGCGGCCCCATCGCATGCCGCCGCAGCGCTACGATACACAGATCGACGACACGGCCGACGCCACTGGAGCTCCCTACGAGGAGCGCTACTGGCAGCCCGTCAACAGCCCGATCCTCGACGCCGAGGGCGAAGTTCAGTGGATCCTGCACGAAGTTGAGGAGATCACTGAGCAGATGCGTTTTGCATACGCCGGGCCCGGCGATGGGCCACTGGCGCGCGAAAAGCGCCAGATCGTCGATCTCCTTCGGCAGGGCAACGCCCTTCTCAGGGACCTGCCGGACGACCTGTCCGCGCAGCTGTCCGGCCATCTGACGCCGACCCGGCTGGAGGCCGGCGCCGTGCTCGTCGAGCCTTCGGAACCGGTCGAGACGGTCCACTTTCCGCTGTATGGGCTGATTTCCGTCACCCGCCATCTGGAGGACGGATCGTCGGTGGAGGTGGCCGTCGGCGGCCAGGGCGGACTGATCGGAAGTTCCGTCCTGTTGGGCGAACCTTTCGAAGACACCGAGGCGCGCGCCCTGGTGGCCGGCACGACACTCAGCATCCGCGCCAGCACCCTGCGGGAGATCATGCTGGTTCATCCGCGGCTGCGGACCGAACTCAGCCGGTATCTGCCCGCCCTACTTGGCCAGATGAGCCTTTCGGCGGCCTGCATCGCGCGCCATTCGCTTGACCAGCGTCTCGCGCGCTGGCTGCTGACGGCCGCCAGCCGCACGGGCAGCCTGGAACTGCCGCTGACCCAGGAACCGCTGGCTCACATCCTGGGGGTGCGGCGCACCGGCGTGTCGGAGGCCCTGAGCCGACTGGAAGACGCCGGCATTGTCTCCAATCGCCGCGGCCTCATCGTCATCCGGGACCCGGGGCGTCTGGAGGCCCGGTCCTGCGCGTGTTTCCGGGAAGCCGAGGAGCGGCATGCGCGCGATGCATCCTACCTCCATGCGCGACCGCTTGCCTCCTCAGCCGAGGTCACGGCCCTGACGAACCGCTACTTCAGCCTCGGCGCGGATCGCCCGCCGGCCGACGGCGTCGTGGCGTCACCGTCTCAGGGCCGACAGGCCGCGAGGGTCGGCCTGAATCCGCGTCTCGATCGCGAATAACGGTCGCCGATCTTCGTCCCTGACGACCAGGCGCAGACAGCCGGTCGCCCAGATTTCGCCTTCGCGGTCGCGGATCAGGTCGCCCATCAGCAGGACGGCTTCCATCCGCGCCGCCTGGAAGCTCGCCAGATCGACGCCCTCCCGATCGACGATCATGTCGCCATTCTCGGTGTCGAAGAAATAGTGGGTCATTTGCCTGGCTGGCTGGTCTCTCGACGCACGCCCCAAGACCCTAGGCGTCCGGCGCTCTGCCCATCTTGCCTTCGATCAACGGATTGCAGGCGGGGAATTCATCGAGAAATTCAGTCACGCCGATCAAAAGACCGGTCTCATCTTCAGAACTACTGGGCCTTTGTCCGCTTCCGGAACGACGGCCGCTCGCGGACAAGCTTTAATTTGGATGTCACCATGAATTGCTGAGCCGGCGACGGGGGGATCATTATGAATTTTTTATACGATAGAGGTCCCAGTACTGAAGCTGGTGGCGATAAACTTCTCAAGAACTGCCGCCAAGCCGAAAATCTGCTCGATCAGCCGCCCCGCACCTGGGCGCGGTCGGCCGCACAGCTTCGGCAGCGGCCGCAGCTTTCGTGCCGCCACTGTCCCGTCCGCGATCTCGCTCCCTGCGGCGCCCTTCCCGGCGATGACGGCGCCGCGGTCCTGGAAACCTTCCATTCACCCCTGCGCCACGTCCCGGCCGGAGGGACGATCTTCGAACAGGGCGAGCCTTCCGATCGGTCCTTCACGGTCGTGAGCGGGTGGGCGGCGCTTTGTCAGCTGTCAAGCGACGGTCGGCCCGCGATCCTGAACTTCGCCCTGCCCGGCGATATCCTATCGTTCGAGCGAACCTCAAAGGTCGCGACCCGCAGCGCCATCGCCGTCGGCGACGCGACCGTCTGCTCGATAAGCCGGACGCGGCAGGAACGGCTCGAGCGTGAATATCCGGGCTTCGATCTGCGGCACAAGGAGACCGCCGGACGCGATCTGAGCATGGCCTATGAGAACCTGGCGAGGTTCGCCTTCGGCGGCGCGGCGCAGCGGGTCGCTCACCTGTCTTGGACCCTGGCCTGCCGAAGCCTCCGCCGGCGCCCGCAGGCCAGCGACCGCACGTGGATTCCGGCCAATCAGATCCAGTTAGCACTCGCGACGGGCCTGACCTCCGTGCACGTCTCGCGCACCCTGCGGCGCCTGCGCGAGGCTAGCCTGCTGACCTTCGAAAACCACGAACTGGCGATCCTCAACCCTGCCGATGTGGAACGGCTCGCGGGCGGCTCGCCCGAGTCCCTGGCCGGCTTGACCTGACCGGAGAACAAACATGGCGACGTCTCCGAACGTCGAAGCGCACCTAGCGAGCGGCCCCGCCGCACAACCGTTTCCGGGGTGCGCCGACCACTGCGCCCTGCGGTCCGAAGCCGATCACCGTGTCGCCAACCATCTGGCGATGCTGTCGAGCTACATCCGGCTGAAGGCCGCGGAATTCGACCATCCTGCGGGCCCGCCGAGCCGCGGCGCTGCACAGCTCTTCGCGCAAAGCCTCGACGGACAGGTCCGTGCGATCGCGCGGACGCACCGCCTGCTGATCTCGGGCCAGCCCGACGGGCCGCTGAGTCTTGCGAATCTGCTTCACGAAATCTGCGCGCCATTTGTGAGCGGCATGGACCGGAGGATCGCCCTCGTCGAGGACGTCGCGACCGACTGTTTCACCCAAGCCGCCCAGATCATGCCGATCAGCCAGATCGTCTCCGAGGCCATCACCAACGCCGTGAAGTACGCCTTCCCGCGAGGCCGCACGGGGATCATCCTCGTCACCTGCCGCCGAAGTGCAGGCGACAGGCTAAGGATCGCCATCATCGACAACGGCGTCGGATTGCCGAACGGGTTCGACCCGGATCGTGATGGGGGCTTCGGACTTCATTTGATGCGCGGCCTCAGCAAAGGCATGCGCGCGCCGATCGCCTTCAACATGGATGGCCACGGACTGGAGGTGGCGCTCGATCTGCCATTGGCCGAGGCCGATCCTGTCGCCGCGGCCTAGCTCTTGCGGGCTTCCGACAGCATCTTGAGCATCTCGGTGGTGAACATCGAGCCGGTCAGGCGCGCGCCGACGCCCATCTCGTCGCTGACCTGGGTGCCTTTCAGGATCAGGGAGATCATCTCGTCCTGCTGCAGCCGGTGGGCGGCGGTGCGGGCCGAGGCGTACTGGATGAAGCCGCCGTCCGGCGAGGGGGCCGGCGCCGGCTTGTCGATCGGCGCGGAGGTCCCCGCCGCCTTGGTGAGGTTGGCGTAGACCTCGCCCACCGTGGCCGCGCGGCCGTCGCGGTAGAAGATCGCCTTGTTGGCGTGGGCGGCGTCGGGGAACAGCTGGGCGGCCGCGGCGCCGGGCTGCTTCTGGGCCGCCTCGATGAGCCTCGCCGAGCCCTGCGGCCCCAGGAAGTGGGCGGCGTAAAGCTCGCCCGCCGTGGGGCTGCGGCCGGTGCGGCCCTTCAGATAGGCCGCGGAGTCCGAGGTCAGTTCGCCGGCCATCAGGGACGCGGCGTGCGGGTCGAGGCGCAGGTCCATCACCGCGCGGTGGGCGTCGCCGCTCGCCACGTGATAGCGGCCGTCGCCCCCCTTGTTGATCAGATCGGCGTAGCGGGCGTAGCCGTGCTTGGCGCCGTGCTGCTTGAGGGTGGAGAGCCAGGTCTGCTCCACGAACTGGAAGAGCCCCGCGGCGGAGGACTTGCCGGACTTGGCGCCGGGATTGAAGCCGCTTTCGCGGTTCGCCGTCTTCATCAGGAACGAGAAGTCCACCCCCGTCGCCTGGGAGGCGCGCTGAATCGCGCCCTCAACGACTGCCCGGATGCCCTCGATCGCCATGCGAGGACTCCTGAACCCTCATGGTTAATGCGGCGCTAACCATGATGAAGATCGCGGTGCGCCGGGGTCGAGGGCGCCAGCTAGTCGCGCCGCAGCGCATCCATCTCAGCGATCTGCTCGGCGAGGCGCTGCACCTGGCGGCGCTGAAGGATGAACGCGGCCACCCACCAGGCGACGCACAGGACGATCAGAGGCGCGACGTTGGCCAGGAACATGTTTGGTCGCGCCCTTTGGAAGCCGACCATGACGACGACCATGCCGGCGAAGATCGGCGCCGCGGTCACGGTGATCCAGGCGGGACCCGTCTGCTGGCGAACAAGCTCGGCGCGATGGAACTCGATCAGCGCCGCGGCCGAGGTCTCCGGCGGAGGCAGGCGGGATGGCCACTTGCTGACGATGCGCCAAGTCATCCACCCCACGCTGCCGAGGGTGATCAGATAGCCGATCCGCAAGATATTGTTCGAGGCGCGCCATGCTAGATTCCAAACACGAGCACCTCGATCGAGGCCAGGACGACCCCCAGCCAAATTCGCCCCCGGATGTTGTCGGCGTAGTTGCGCGCCAAGGCGCGGACGGCGATGACGGTCATGGCGGGCGTCTCCGATTCCTGGCCTCTCCACAGCGCCTTCAGATGATCCTCAGTAGGTTGGGTCACTTGGCGCCTCCCTCAGCGAAGCGTCGGGCCAGCAGGGCCTTAAGACGATGGATCTTGGTCGCGACGGCGCCGGCGGAGAGGCCGGTGATCTCGCCGATGGCGGCGGCGTCCAGGTCCTCCAGATAGAGCAGGGCCACCTGCCGGTCGGGCGGGCCGAGTTGCTGGATGATCGCCATCGGGCGCTCGAGCGCCTGGCGCTCGCCGGTCGCGGCTTCCGGATCGTCAGTATCGGCCAGGTGTTCGAGGGTCTCGAGCCCGGCGGACCGTTCGCCGCGCCAGTGGCGGCGGTGCTGCACATGGCTGGCGGCGATGTTGTGGGCCACGCAGTAGACCCAGGTGCGCAGCGAGCAGCGGCCGTCGAAGGCCGCGAGGCTCCGCCAGAGCGCCACGTGGATGTCCTGGATCAGGTCGCGCCGCGGATCGGCGTCGGCCTCGTAGGCGCGCGCCAGCCGCTCCATCGCCCCGCCGAATTCCGCGGCGGCGATGGCGTAGCGCTCGTCCTGTCCCGCACTCAGGTCCACCGGCGTCCCCGCCCCGTTCGACAGAGATAGTCGCACGGGCGGGGGAAATCTTACGCGACGGGGCTACTTCTGCTGTTCCTGGGGCTTGTCGGGCTTGGCGGCGCCGCCCTTGGCGGCCTTGTCCTTCTCCTTCTGGCGCGCCGCCGCGGCGGTGGCGGCCGCCGCCTGGGCATGCTGTGCAGCTGCCTGGGCCTGGGCGGCGGCGGCCTGGGCCTGGGCGGCGGCGGCCTGATGCTGCTGTGCCGCGGCCTGAGCCTGCTGCGCCTGCTGAGCCTGCTGCTGGCGTTGCGCGGCGAGCTGCGCCTGGGCCTGGGCGGCGGCCTGGGCCTGGACGTGCTGGGCGACATCGGCCTGGATGTGCTTCTGCCTGTCCTGCTCCTGGGCCTGTTGCTGTGCCTGGACCTGCTGCTGACGCTGCGCGGCGTCCCGGGCGTGGTTGGCGGCCTCGGCCTGAGCGCGTTGCTGCGCCTGAGCCTGTTGTTGGGCCAGGGCCTGTTGCTGGCGTAGCGCCTCAGCCTGGGCGCGCTGCTGTTGCTGGGCCTGGGCCTGGGCCTGGGCTTGGGCCTGCTGTTGATGCTGAGCCTGTTGCCGGGCCTGAGCCTGCGCCTGCTGTTGATGCTGAGCGTCACCGCGGGCGCGGTTCGCCGCGTCGGCCTGGGCCCGCTGCTGTTGCTGGGCCTGAGCCTGCGCCTGAAGTTGACGCTGAGCGTCACCGCGGGCGCGGTTCGCCGCGTCGGCCTGGGCCCGCTGCTGTTGCTGAGCCTGGGCCTGGGCCTGTTGCTGGCGTTGCCCCTCAGCCTGGGCGCGCAGTTGCGCCTGGGCCTGGCTGGCCGCCTGGGCCTGCACGCGGGCGGCCGTATCGGCCTGGATGCGCTTCTGGGCGTCCTGCGCCTGGGCCTGGGCCTGAAGTTGGGCCCGCTGTTGCTGTTCGGCCTGGCCCCGACCGCGATTGGCGGCGTCGGCCTGGGCGCGCTGCTGATCGCGGACCTGGGCGGCCTGCGCCGCCTCCTGGCCGCGACGCGCCGCTTCGGCCTGGGCCTGTTGCTGGCGT